>JAEUJA010000321.1 GCA_016793195.1 Phycisphaerae bacterium | reverse complement strand
ACGCTGGCCTTCTCGCTGGTGTACCCGGTCGAGGGGATGATCGAGACCGTGAGCGGCGCCAGCGGCAACTCGTACTCGACGGGCCTGGTCACCGCGCGCTTCTCGCTGGCGGTCGGCGCGGTCATCGCCGGCGCCGTCTATCTCGGCATCGTGTACGCGATCCACATGAACATGGTGCGGACGTTCGACTTCACGGTGCGCAAGCTCGCGGGGACGAACTGACGAGGCGCGGGCGGGTTCGGGCGCGAATCGGGGGCGGGCGGCGACGCGAGTTTATCTTCGCCGTCGCCACGCCAGGGATCCGGCGAGGGAGGCGAGCGCCAACACGCCGGGGGCGGGGACGGTCCCGACCCAGAGCATGGCTTCTTCGTGGAAGTTGCGGGTGGCAATGCCGCCGACGTAATAGGTGTCGCCCTCGCGCGAGATGGAATAGGCGATGGAGGCGTCGAAGCCCGGGGGCAGGAGCTTGTGGAGATCGACAAAGCTGTCGGGGTCTTCGCCGAACCACACGCCGGCGCGGGTGCCATTGATGGAGGCGTACCCGGCGTGGACATCGCCGAGGGTGGCGTTGAGGGACGAGCGGGTGGCGCCAGCGGGGGCCAAGTTGATGAAGGAGTCGGGGGTGTCGTGCCACAGGGCGGCCACGGTGGTGACGCCGAACTTGGCCGCCCCGACCTGCGTGCCCGGCGCCATGCCGCTGATGCCCGACTCTCGCGCGCCGGAAGGATTGAGGTCAAGATAGTTTGTCGCGCTTCCGTTCCAAACAACCGCATGATAGTTGTTTGGTGCCAAGAAATACGCGGCACCGCCTTGACGCACACCGTCTGATGCGACCGCCCCAGAAAGCGACGTTCCCGCAGGGTGCAGATCGACGAAGGAGTTGGATTGAAGATTCCACGTCGCGGCATGCCGAGTGCCATTCGTGGTCCACGCGGTGCCGACAACCACGCTTCCTCTGATTCCGCGAGCTTCCGATGCGAGGTACCCACCCACCGTAGGGTGGAGATCGCGGAACGAATCCGCCGTTCCGCTCCAAGCGGCCGCATGTTGAGCGACAGCTCCCCTGTTCACCCAGCCGGCCTGGTTGGATCCCGAAGCGCCATGGATCTGGCCGCCGGTCCAGCCGAATTGAGCGACGTTGAAGGTCACAAGGCTGTCAGCGGTGCGATCCCATTTGGCGGGTAACCAGCCAGGGGTCGGCGCGAACACGTAGCCGTATTGGTGTGGGCCGGTGCACGAGGTCACCGTCGTGTCGGTCCACAGGTCGGGCGTGTGCAGAGGCGCGGCCTGCCACGAGACCTGCGCGAGCGCGGGCGCGCCAAACGTAATCGTGCCCGCAATCGTCATCAATCGAATGTTCGTGCTCGTTCGCATGTGGAAGCCTCACGGAGTCACAAATCACTCGCCGGAGAGATACGCCTCTACAAACACGTCTAGATCGTCGCTGTTGACCATGCCGTCGGTGGTGAGGTCGGCCTCGGGGAGCGAGGCGGCGAAGTCCTCAAGGTACCACTCGATGTCCGGGGGGTCGGCCAGGCCGTTGAGGTTGAGATCGACGGCGCAGTTGCGGACCACGATCTGGTGCATGAAGCAGGTGCCGCTCGACCACACGCCGGGGCTGAGTTCCTTGGCGGCGATGTAGACGGGGTCGATGCGCTGGCCGTTGGGCCCGGCGGCCAACGGGTCAGCTTGGCGGGTGGAAGGGATTGGAGAAGAAAAGCTGTCCAGAGCGTCACCGCCTGCGAATACCCCCTTGACAGACCATACCCCAGGAACCCGGACTTTCCAGGAAGTTTTCGGGCGCGTGACGCGTTTTGCGGCACCATCTCGGGCACGACCCACGTCCGCGCGCGACGAGCGTTGAAGGAAGTGAAGGCGTCGGCACGGAGTGCCGACCTACCGGGCGGCGCGGAGAGTGAGGCCCGCAAGTCACCGACCCGAAGACGGATTCGTGGCACGAAGAGAAGAGCACCGACCGCGAAACGCATTCGGTGGCACGGCGCACTGCTCTGGTGAGCGGAGCCTCCAAGCAAAGACCCGCCTTGAAGAAACGGGCCAACAGGACACGGACCCGAAGACGGATTCGTGGCGCGAAGAGAAGAGCACCGACCGCGAAACGCAGTCGGTGTCACGGGCTGGCCGCGGACGGGTTGTCGGATCGGGTACCGGGCGGGCGTGTTCCACTTCGCGCGAACAACCGGCGCTGGTGTGGTGCGATGGTGGGCGCGCGGGTGGGCGCGCGGGGCCGGGCTCGTCTACACTCGGCGGCGTGGGAGATGCACCAGCTTCAACCGGTTCTTCTTCACCCTCACCGGAGGGCGAATCGCACGCTCGCGCGGGCGCGGGCGCGTCCGGCGCGCCGGGTACGGCGGCGCCTGCTGGTGCGACCACGACCGGCGCGAGCGGCGGGCCGCTCGCGGACTCGGCTGAGGCAGCGGGGTCGGCGGGGGGCGGGCCGGTTGCTTGGGCCGCGGCCTTGCGCGGGAAGTTCATCGTGTTCGAGGGGCCGGACGGCTCGGGCAAGTCGACGCAGTTGCGGCGGCTGGTCGAGCTGGTGACGGCGTCGGGCGTGGGCGTGTGCGAGGTGCGCGAGCCGGGCGGCACCAAGATCGGCGAGGCGATCCGCCAGGTGCTGCTCCAGCGCGATCACGACTGCATGACGCTCCGCTGCGAGATGCTGCTGTACATGGCCAGCCGGGCCCAGCTCGTGGAGCAGAAGATCCGTCCGGCGCTGGCGCGGGGGGAGCTGGTGGTCGCCGACCGCTTCGTCACCTCGACCGTGGCGTATCAGGGGGCGGCCCAGGGCCTGCCCTACGACGAGATCACGGCCGCGGCGAGGATCGCGGTCGGCGTGAACACTCCCGATCTGGTGCTGGTATTCGACGTGGACGAGGAGACGGCGGCGCAGCGGGCCGGGATCGTCGCGCCAAAGGGCAAGGGCAAGCGGGGTGACGGCGGGACGTCGTCTCTGTTTGCCGATCGCATGGAGGATCGCACGCGCGAGTTCCGGCGGCGGGTGCGCCAGAGCTATCTGGACCAGGCGCAGGGCGAGCCGGAGAGGTTCCGCGTGATCGATGCCGCCAAGGGCCCGGACGAGGTGTGGCGGGCGCTGGTGGAGACGATGGAGAAGTGGGCGGGGGGCGACGCGGGCGCGGGCGGGCCCGCAGCGCGGTAATCTGAAGCGAGAGTGAACTGGCAATCGCCCATCGTGGTCGCGTGCTCCGCCCTGGTCGCGTTCCTCGTCGGCTCGATTCCGTTCGGGCTGCTCGTGGCGCGGGCGCGCGGCGTGGATATCCGAAAGCACGGCTCGGGGAACATCGGGGCGACCAACGTCGGGCGCGTGCTTGGGCGGAAGGCCGGTTTCACGGTGTTTGCGCTCGATCTCTGCAAGGGGCTGGCCCCGACGCTCGCCTATGGGATGCTGTCGGGGGGC
>JAEUJA010000233.1 GCA_016793195.1 Phycisphaerae bacterium | reverse complement strand
AATTCGCTGATCGGGTCCAAGCGGACGCCGGTCAAGTTCAACGACAGCCCGTTCGAGTCGGTGGTCGGGTTCCTCCAGGCCGTCACGCTCCTCAACATCGACGTTGACTGGGCCTCGCTGGACGCGATGAGCGTGCAGCGCGACAAGCCCGTGACGCTCAACCTGACCAACGTCCCGATCAAGACCGTGCTCGACAAGGTGTGCGAGAAGATCAGCCCGGGCGTCGACATCACGCAGCGGATCGGCTGGGCGGTGAATGACGGCGTGCTCACGATCGCCGCCGAGGAAGCCCTGCGCAAGAACACGGCCCTGGTCATCTACGACATCCGCGACCTGCTCATCGAGGTCCCGCAGTACGCCAACGTCCCCCAGTTCGACCTTTCGTCGGTGCTCTCCAACTCGGGCCAGGGCGGCGGCGGGCAGAGCCCGTTCCAGAACACCCAGCAGCGGCAGCAGAACGACTTCGGGCGCAACCGCGACGCCCGCATCGATCAGATCATCCAGCTCATCCAGGAGAACGTCGACTCCGAGGGCTGGAAGGACCTGGGCGGCACCACCGGCTCCATCCAGCGCCTCGACGGCTCGCTCATCATCGTCAACACCGGCAAGAACCACCAGGCGATCAACGGCCTGCTCCGCCAGCTGCGCGAAGTCCGCGCCATGCAGATCAACGTCGAGGCCCGGCTCCTCCTGGTCAACCAGGAGTTCTTCGAGCAGATCGGCTTTGACATCGATGTCTACCTCAACTCCGACAACAACCAGGTCCGGGCCGCCCGCGCCACCGCGCCGACCGTGCAGGGCTCCGACTTCTTCTCCCCCACCACCGGCAATCTCGGGCGCGTCGTCACGTCCCCCAACGCCGGCGGCACCGGCACCACCAGCCAGGGCGTCGTCAACCCGCGCTCGTGGTCGCCCATCGGCGTCACCCAGAACTCCAACACGCTGGCGTCGGGCCTGCTCACGGGCCTGGTCGAAGAAAGCTCCGTCGCCGGCGCCGCCCTCGGCCGCGCCCCGGCCCTGGGCATCGCGGGCCAGTTCCTGGACGACATCCAGGTCGACTTCCTCATCCAGGCCACCCAGGCCGACCGGCGTTCGGTCCGCCTCAACGCCCCGCGACTTACGTTCACCAACGGGCAGACGTCGAACATCTACGTCGCGACGCAGGTCGCCTTTGTCTCCGAGCTTCAGCCGGTGGTCTCGGAATCCGCCGTCGGCTTTGACCCCACCATCGCCACCATCTCCGAGGGCGTGACGCTGCTGGTCGAGGGCACGGTCTCCGCGGATCGTCGGTATGTGACGATGAACGTGCAGACGTCGGTGTCGAAGATCGACGGCTTCCAGGAGCGGGCCGTCACCGCTGTCGCCGGCGGCCAGCTCGTCAACTCCGCGGACACCCAGTCGTTCATCCAGCTCCCCACTGTCACGGTGACGAGCGTCTCGTCGACCGTCACGGTCCCGGACCAGGGCACGATCCTGATGGGCGGGCAGCGCCTGACCAACGAATTCGAGGTCGAGGCCGGCGTCCCCGTCCTCTCCAAGATCCCCTTCCTCAACCGCCTGTTCAGCAACCGCATCAAGGCCAAGGACGAGCAGACCCTGCTCATCCTCATCAAGCCCACGATTCTCATCCAGAACGAGCAGGAAGAGCAGAACTTCCCCGGCCTGCTCGACACCCTCCGCGCCCCCTACGGCGGGTGATCGATCCACGTCCGTCCCCAAGGCCGGGCCCACGCCCGGCCTTTTTTTTCGCGCCGATTCCCGCGTCCCGCGAGGGCCGTCCGCCACGCCCCGCGATCCGGGCGCACTATGATCCAGTTCCCCCGGCGCCGCCACGAGCGCCCCAAGGAGCCCGCACGATGGCCCAGGCCGATTCCAGGCTTCGCGTCCGCCGACAGGACAACATCACCCTGGTCGAGTTCATCGACCGCAACATCCTCGACGAGGCCAACATCCAGTCCATCGGCGAGGAGATCACCCAGCTGGTTGACGCCGAGGGCGCGCCGAAGCTTCTCATCAGCTTCGCCAACGTCGACCACCTCTCGTCGGCCGCGCTGGGCACGCTCATCACCATCCGCAACAAGGTCCGGGACAAGCACGGGCAGCTGCGCCTGGCCAACATCGACCCGCAGATCTACGAGGTGTTCGTGATCACCCGGCTGCACAAGATGTTCAGCATCCACGAGACCACCGACGAGGCCGCCAAGAGCTTCGAGTGATCCCCGCGCGACGGGGCGTCCGCCGCCCCTCGCGTGCCGCGCCCCGGCGACGATGAGCCACGCCAAGCCACAGCCCCGCTACGACGTCTCGGTCATGCTCACGGGCGACCGCGCGCAGATCGACCAGGTCGAGGGCGACATCATCGCCCGCCTCGAACAGTTCGCCTATGCCAAGGCGTCCCGCTTCGCGGTCAAGCTGTCGGTCGAGGAGGCGGTCGCCAACGCGTTCAACCACGGGCACAAGAACCTGCCGCCGGGCGTGCCGGTCCGCCTTGAATACGCGGTGGCCCCCGACGAAGTGCGGATCGCCGTCGAGGACCAGGGCCCGGGCTTTGTCCCCGCCGACGTCCCCGACCCGACGATGGACGAGAACATCGAGCAGCCCAGCGGGCGGGGCATCATGCTCATCCGCGCCTACATGACCCGCGTCGCCTTCAGCGGCTCTGGCAACCGCATCGAGATGACCTACAAGAAGCCCGCGCCGAAAGCGTAGAGACATCGCGCAGAATCACCGGGCCACTGAGCTCGGGGCCACATGGCACCGGAGAGCATGGGCACCACCTGCGCCGTGATCGCCCATCGGGGCTTTGATGTGCTCTGTGGCCATGTGCTCTGTAGCCATGTGCTCTGTAGCCATGTGCCATGTGCGATGTCTTTTCCGTCCCACCCGACCTCCCGATCCGAATATCTTGCGAACAAATCGTCACCAGCGATGAAACTCAATCTCAACTGCGATAGAATGGCTTGACGAGCGTCGGACTTGTCCGCGCCCGTGACGGAGTCACGCCATGGCCCTGAAGTTCCCGATCTATCTCGACCACGCCGCCACCACCCCCTGCGACCCGCGGGTCGTTGAGGCGATGCTCCCGTACTTCACGGAGAAATTCGGCAATCCCGGCAGCCGCAACCACAGCTTCGGCTGGGAGGCCGAGGCGGGCGTCGACGCCGCCCGCGAGCAGGTCGCGGCCGTCCTGGGCGCGACCGACAAAGAAATCATCTTCACGTCCGGCGCGACCGAGTCGAACAACCTGGCGATCCGCGGCGGGGCGCTGATGTACGAGAAGCACCCCGCGGGCTCCGGCAAGTCCCGCGGGCACATCATCACCAGCATCATCGAGCACAAGGCCGTGCTCGATCCGTGCAAGCGATTGCAGAAGGAGGGCTTCGAGGTCACGTTCCTCGAGCCGCCCTCCGACGGCGTGATCACCGCCGACATGGTCAAGAACGCCCTGCGCGACGACACCATCCTCGTCTCGCTCATGTGGGCCAACAACGAGATCGGCACGATCAACGAGATCCCCGCGATCGGCGCGATGCTCAAGGCCTCCGGGCGCGAAGTCATCTTCCACACCGACGCGACGCAATGGGCCGGCAAGATGCCCACCAGCGTCGACAAGGACAACGTCGACCTGCTCAGCATGTCCAGCCACAAGATCTACGGCCCGAAGGGCGTTGGCGCGCTCTACGTCCGGCGACGCCGCCCGCGCGTCCGCCTCGCCTCCCTCGTCGACGGCGGCGGCCAGGAACGCGGCTTCCGCTCCGGCACGCTCAACGTCACGGGCATCGTCGGCATGGGCAAGGCCTGCGAGATCGCGATGCAGGAAATGGACCGCGACACCGCCCGCCTCTCCAAGATGCGCAAGCGTCTCGAAGAATCCGTCACCGCCCAGCTCGATTCGACGCAGGTCAACGGGCACCGCGAGAAGCGCCTGCCGCACATCGCGAATATCTCGTTCGGCTTTGTCGAGGGCGAGAGCCTCATGATGGCCTGCAAGGAGATCGCCTGCTCGTCGGGCTCGGCCTGCACCAGCGCCAGCCTCGAGCCAAGCTATGTGCTCAAGGGGCTGGGCGTCGGCGATGAACTGGCCCACAGCTCGCTGCGTTTGTCGCTGGGACGCTGGACGACGGACGAACAGGTCGACTACGCGATCGAGAAGATCGTGGCGGCCGTCAAAAAGCTGCGGGCCCTCTCGCCGCTGTATGACATGCACAAGGAAGGGATCGACCTGTCGAAGGTGGAGTGGGCGGGGCACTAAGGAGAGGCACTAGGCATTGGGCACTGGGCACTAGGCATTGGGCACGAGGACCGGAACAGGCGAGACGAGATGGCGAAGTTGGTTTTCCCGAGTGCCTAGTGCCAAGTGCCTAGTGCCTCGATCCGAAGGAGCGATCAAATGTCGTATGGGCCAAAGATCATCGACCACTACGAGAATCCCCGCAACGTCGGAAACTTCGGCACCCAGGCCGACGTGAAGACGCGCAAGGACGTCGGCGTCGGCCTCGTCGGCGCGCCCGAGTGCGGCGACGTCATGCAGCTCCAGATCAAGGTCGATCAGGCCACCGGCAAAATCGAGGACGCCAAGTTCAAGTGCTTCGGCTGCGGCTCGGCCATCGCCTCAAGCTCCCTTGCCACCGAGTGGCTCAAGGGCAAGTCCCTCGACGAGGGCCTGGCGATCAAGAACACGCAGATCGTCGAGGAGCTGAGCCTCCCGCCCGTCAAGATCCACTGCTCCGTGCTGGCCGAGGACGCCATCCGCGCCGCCATCGCCGACTACAAGGCCAAGAACGGCCTGCCCGCCGACGCCGACACCGCCCAGAGCCGCTGAAAGAGCCACTGAACGCGCGGCCGTCCACCGCGCGAGCAACCAACGCACGACTCCGAGCCCACGACTTCAGTCGTGGGCTTTTCGTTGGGTCGAGTCATCAAGCGACCAACCGCCGGGGAAAGCTTGATTTCCCTGTCTCGCTGTCTCGCTGTCTCGCTGTCTCGCTGTCTCGCTGTCTCGCTGTCTCCCTATCTCCCTGTCTCCCTGTCTCCCTGTCTCGCTGTCTCACCGTTTCACTGTTTCACTGTCTCGCTGTCTCGCTTCTTTCAGTAGCCCGACCGTGAGGGAGGGCGTCTTCCCCCGTCGCACAAAAAAAGCAGCGGGCGAGTCTTTCGACCCGCCCGCTGATTCAATTCACGTCAATCGACCAACCGCAATTAGCGGCGGCGACGGGCGGCGAGCAGGCCGCCGAGGCCCAGGAGCGCCGCGGCGCCGGGGGCCGGGACCGCGTCAACGACCACGTCGTCGACCTGGACGTACCAGTCCCAGTCGCCGGTGTTGGGGTCGTAGTAGTGGAAGCCGATGTTGACGGTGTTCCCGCTGTAGGCCGTGATATCGATCGTCTGGCTGGCGCCGGGCAGGGAGCCGAAACCGCCGGTGTCGGCCTGGGTGCTCCAGAGCGTGTGCCAAGTGCTCATGCCGTCGGTCGAGATCTCGACGGCGAAGGTGTCGAGGAACGCGAAGTTCTGGTAGTTGTAGTTGAAGGACACGCTGGCGGGGCCGACGCCGATCGCGATACCGGGGGACGACATGCGGGTGTTGTACTCACCGGCGCGGAAGTCCGAGTTCGCCGAAGCGGCGTTGCCCGAACCACCCGTCCAGTTGCCCATGCCGTAGGCGCTCATGTCGGACCAGAGCGCGAAACCGCCGCCCTGCAGGTCGGCGACCGCGAACGAGCCCGTGCCGCCGCTGTTGAAATCCTCAGAGAACACCACAGCCGCGGACGCGGTGCCGGCCGCGGCCAGCAGAACCAAAGCAGCAATCTTCTTCATTTCCAACCCTCCTAATCGAAACAACTCCACGGAACAACCTTCCCGGAGGGCGCCGTGCGGAAACAGCGACACCACCGGGCACACAACAGACACTTTGGGTTCGGAGTTACCCTCCCCTCACCCTGAGACTTTCACACTACCGACCCCGGCGTCCAGAGTCAACGAAATGTGGGCGCATTTTTCGTTACTTTGCGGATACCGGGCTTTGACCCCAACCAACCGCCCACGCCTTTCGCAAACCCCCGATCCCGGCTATACTTCCTGCGTCACGCCGCCCACGTCGGCGGCGCTCGCAGCGGCCGCAAACCCTGCAAGGAGATGTCACATGGCCGGAACCACCACGCTTCCCCAGCCCCAGACCTCAAACAGCGGCGTCATCCTCTCCGAGACCGCCGCCCGCGAGATCAAGAACATCATCCAGCAGCAGGAACTCGACGCCGAAAAAGTCCGGCTCCGCGTCGGCGTCAAGGGCGGCGGCTGCTCCGGCTTCAGCTACCTCCTGGACCTCACCGAGACCCAGAAGGACACCGACGAAGTCTTCGAGCAGCACGGCATCAAGATCATCTGCGATCCCAAGAGCATGCTCTACCTCGGCGGCGTGACCATCGATTTCAAGGACGAGATCATGGGACGCGGCTTCGTGTTCAACAACCCCAACGCCACGTCCTCCTGCGGCTGCGGGTCGAGCTTCTCCGTCTGACCGTCACCCACACCCCACCTTTGGGGCTGATCGCACCCCACAAACCACCCGTCTCGGGTGGTTTGTTGTTGTTTGTTCGGTAGTCAAACCGCGCGGCCAGGCCGCCACCGGGCGAAGTCCCGGTGAATATTGGCCTTGCGGGATTTGCCAAAGGGCGATAATGTGTGGCATGGGATCGATCGTGGGGATCGATCCCGGATTCGGCGCGACCGCTCGTGGGGACGATCGGGCGTGCCGGCGCGATGGCCGTGGATGAATCGAGGCGCATGAAGCGCACCAGCGCGGGCATGAAGCCCGGCAGCGCGGCATGGCTCGATCGCAGCGGCGATCGCGATGTGGAGAGCCGCGGCTCGGGAAGGACTCATGAGCCATTCCAGCATGCCTCTCGATACCGGCCTGGGATACGCGCCGCCTGTCGTGACGCAGTTCAGCGTCTTTCTCCCGAACAAGGTCGGTCGGTTGTTCGATCTTGTGAATTCGTTCGACGACGCGGCGTGCCAGATCTGCGCGCTGGCGGTGCACGAGGCCAGCGACCACGCCGTCATCCGCATCATCTCCAACAACGCCGCCCAGGCCCGCGCCAAGCTCAAGGCCGACAACATGCCCTTCGCGGAGAAGGACCTCCTGGTCGTCGAGCTCTCGGCCGGGCACACGCTCGCGAGCCTGTGCCTCTGCCTGCTTGGGGCCGAGCTCTCGATCCAGTTCGCCTACCCGCTGATGCTCCGGCCCAACGGCACGCCGACCATCGCCCTGGCGATCGACGACCCGACCCTGGCGGGTCAGATCCTGCGCCGGAAAGAATTCCGCCTCTTCGGCGAGGGTGATCTCCCGGCCCGCCCGCACAAGCACGACCATTGACCTTGGCCACGGCCCGCGCGGGCGCCGCTCGAGCGGGCATCGTCGGCGGCGACGTGCGCCGGGGCACGTCGGGGCACGTCAGGGGAGGTCGGGGCTGGCCGCGGATCACCGCAAAACCGACGAGAATTTGAGCGCATCACCGCATTGGTGCGCAATCTCGCGGTGATGCGCGGATTCCGGCGATCCTTTCGCATCCCGCCGCGTTAGCCTCCCACCAAGGGAGGGCCATGCGCGCCATCATCGCACTGAACCTGCTGGTACCACTTCTCTGGCTGCTCGCGCCCGCGATGAGCTCGCCCTTCCTCTCACTGCTCACGCCCACGATGAGCGTGTCGTTACGCGAATCGTGGTGCTCCAATGCACGTCCCGCCCCGGAACATCGTGCTCTCTCAACCACGCAGTTCCTCTATCTCCGCGCTCCCCACGACTCACCACTCACGACTCACCTCCCCGTCAGCGGCCACACCAGCGGCGTCAGCCCCACCGTCACCGCCATCACCGCCAGGTTCAGCGGGAATCCCACGCGCGTAAAGTCCGCGAAGCGGTATCCGCCCGGGCCCATCACCATCATGTGCGTCTGGTACCCGATGGGCGTCATGAAGCACGCCGACGCCGCCATCATGATGGTGATGGCGAACGGCAATGGGTCGGCGCCGACCTTCTCCGCCGCCCCCATGGCGATCGGGAAGACCAGCATGGCCGCGGCGTTGTTGCTGAGGATCTCGGAGAGGAGCATGGTCACCAGGTACACCATGCCGAGCGTCACCCAGGGGTCGCCCTGCGCGATGGCGATAAGGCGTTCGGCGATCACGCCCGCGGCGCCGCTGGTTTCCATCGCCTTGCCCAGCCCGAAGCCGCCGGCGATGGCGATGAGCACCTGCCAGTCCACGGCGCTCCGCGCCTGCGAGCCCGAGCAGCAGCGCGTGATGAGCATGAGCCCCGCGGCCAGGGCCGCCGCGTGGATCATCGACACGCCCCAGCGCTCGCCGAACACCGCGAGCAAGACCATGCCCACCAGGATGGCGATCGCCATGATCGCGCGCTCGTGGCGCAGGGGCGTGGAGTCCTGCACCGCCGAGAGCAGGAGCCACTCGCGGCTGTTCTTGTACTGCTCCTGGAAGGAGCGGTGGGCCTCGAGCAGGAGGGTGTCTCCGGCCTGGAGCTCGATGTCGCCGATTTTTTTGTCGGTGATGCGGTGGCCGTCGCGGGCCACCGCGATCACGACCGCGTTGTACATCGAGCGGAAGCGTCCTTCCTTGACGGTCTTTCCGATGAGCGGGTTGGTGCGCGAGAGGACGGCCTCGACGAGGCAGCGCTGGGGTCGCGGGGCGTCGAGCTTGACGACCTGGTTGGTCGCGGGGCGCAGGCCGCGGATCTTCTGGAGTTCGACCACCGAATCGACCACGCCGACGAAGACGAGCCGGTCGCCGGCGAGCAGTTTTTCGTCGGGTCCGACGGCGGGGAGGACCGCGCCGGCGCGGTCGATCTCGGCGAGGTACAGGCTGGGCAGGTTTCGCAGGCCGGCCTGGGCGATGGTCTGTCCGACGAGCCCGGCGGCGGGATCGACCTCCATCTCGACGGTGTACGAGCGGGAGTCGTCGCCGATGGCGAGCACGGGCTTTCGTTCGGGGAGGAACCATCGCGTCATCAGGATGAGGACCACGCCGCCGGCGATGGCCGAGGGCACGCCGATCCAGGCGATGTCGAAGAAGCCGATGGCGGCGCGGTCCTTGAAGTGGGCCGACCAAAGGCCGGAGACGATGAGGTTAGTGCTGGTGCCGATGATGGTGCAGGTGCCGCCGAGCACGGTGGCGAAGGAGAGCGGGATCATCATCTTCGAGGCGCTGATGGACAGGCGCTTGCACCAGTCCTGGACGACGGGGATGAACATGGCGACCAGCGGCGTGTTGTTCATGAACGCGGAGAGGACCATCGATTGGGCGCAGAGGCGAAGCTGCGCGCCCAGGAGCGTTTTGGGGTGGCCGAGAAGGCGACGACCGATCCAGGCGATGCCGCCGGTCTCGCGCAGGCCGCAGACCACGACGTACATGATGGCGACGGTGATCATGCCCTCGTTGGACATGCCGCCCAGCGCGTCCTTGGTCGACAGGATGTTCGCACCGGGAACCGCCAGGTCGATGAGCACCATGAGCACGACCGCGCCGACCATGGCCACGTCCACCGCGACCTTTCCGGTCGCCAAGGCGACAAGCACGCCGAGGGTGATAGTGACGACGACCCAACCTTCCCACGTCACGCGCGGTGTCCTTTCGAGGCGAGGGCGAACCGTACCGTACGGAACCCATCGGCGGTGCGGAGCCCGGCGGTTGAGCCAAATCCATGGTGCGGCGTCTGATCGTGCATCGATCGGGATTCGGGGGGCGAATTCATGGCGGCACAGCGTCACGGGCGCGGGAGCGCCGGGAGTCGGAACATGCTGACCATCCGAAAGGGCGACGAGCGGGGGATCACGGAGATCGACTGGCTGAAGAGCTGGCACACGTTCTCGTTCGGCAATTATCACGACCCCGCGCACATGGGCTTCCGCTCGCTGCGCGTGATCAACGACGACATCATCGGACCCGGCGGAGGATTCGGCACGCACCCGCACCGCAACATGGAGATCATCACGATCATGCTCGACGGCGAGCTGACACACCGCGACAGCCTGGGGCACGAGCAATCGCTCAGGCCCGGCGAGGTGCAGGTGATGTCGGCGGGTTCGGGCATCCGGCACAGCGAGTTCAACGCGTCGCGGTCGAGGCCGGCGCACCTGTTGCAGACATGGATCACGCCCGGGTCGCCGGGGGTCACGCCGCGGTATGAACAGCGGGAGTTTCCGCGCGGGGCGCGCTTGAACAGGATCACGCCGGTGGCGTCGGGGCGCGGCGAAGCGGGCGCGATCGAGATTCAACAGGACGCGACGCTATCGCTCCTGGCGATCCAGGCCGGGAAGACCGCGACCCATGAGGTCAAGGCGGGGCGTGGTGTGTGGCTGCACGTGGCGCGTGGGCGGGTGAAGGCCGCGGGAGAGACGCTGCGTGGCGGCGACGCGATCGGGGTCGATGGGCCGATGCAGCTTGCGATTTCGGGCGAGGAAGAGTCGGACGTGCTGATCTTTGATCTTGCGTGAAGAGGTCTCACCACGGGGGGACACGGAGCGGCACGGGGAAGACAAGAGAAGATGAACCACAGAGGCGCAGAAGCACAGAGCGTTCACAGAGAAGAGACATGGAGAAGAGAAGAGGAAGGGACCGGAGGAGCAGAGAGTGCTCTGTTGAATTCGTCTGGTCTGTTCGAGCACCCCTTCGGGGTGCGATGACGATGACACATGCATTCCGGGGGTTTCGCTCGCGAGCACGCTCAACCCCCGGCTACTGACGGCCAGCCCGCCGGGCTGAAGGGGAGGATTTCAACATCGCAAGCTGAGAGGCAAGTGCAAGGGTCACGCGCATGATCGCGGCTGCCACTTCCATGCCCAGATCGAGCGATCGACGCATCCCTCACCACGCAATCCACCACGCCACGGCTACTTCTCCGTGTATCTCCGTGTCGCTCCGTGTTGAACGCTTCGGTTCGCTCGGCGGGCGAGATTGGCTAGGCCTCGGGCGAGGTCTGCGATTCGATGTGGCCGGCGATCATGTCGCTGTAGGAGACGGCGATGGTCTCTCCCATGGCGGGCGCGAAGGAGCCGCGGAGGGCGGCGACGGTTTCGTGGCAGCGGGCGACGTTGTTGGAGGGCGAGACGAGGGCCTCGAACTCGATAAAATCGCCGAGGTCTTCGACGCTGTCGAGATGGATGCGGACCGAGCCGAGCATCCAGAGTTCGCGGGTTTTTTTCACGATAACCCAGACGGGCATTGGGGTGGCGCCGAAGCGTTCGGCGGCCTCGTTCTCGGAGTAGATCGTGAAGTGGCTGAGGCGCGGGCGGGCGCGGTCGTCGCGGTCGTAGAAGACGAACTCGGTGGGCTCACCGGCGCATTCGCGCTTTTTGAGACGGCCGGTGGCGAGCTTGTAGTAGGTGTCGGTCTGGTCGAGGGTGGCGATCCTGGTGGCTTTCAGCGCGCCGCAGATCGCCCTGGCCAGGGGCAGGTCGCGGAGCTCGGCCTTCATTTCGACGTTGTGCATTCCCTGGCCTCTCTCCGGGCGCCCGGGGCGGCGCGTCCTAGAACATCGGTCTGGCGGGGGAGGGTAGTTCAGGGAAATCGGCGTGTCGCGCGGGGTTGGGTTGCATGATCCGCTAGACTTCAGGGCATGGCCAGCAAAGCGCCGGAACACACGCCGATCGAGGTTTTCACGCCGTGGTCGCGCTCGCGCCCGGAGGGCGCGGTGTATGAGAGCGCGATCCCGTATGAGCAGGCGCGCATCCGCGCGGCGGCGATCTACTGCTCGGACGGTCGAATCGGGGAACACTTCGACGATTTTCTGCAGCACGGCCTGGGCTTGCCGCGGTATGACCGGGTGGCGCTGCCGGGCGGGCCGGCGTGCCTCGCGGGGCACCCGCAGGCGCACCTTGAAGAGCAGGGCGTGGTGGATGAATTGCACTTCCTGGTTGAGGTGCATGGGCTGAAGCGGGTGGTGCTGATCGCGCACGACTCGTGCGCGTTTTATTCGTCGCGGCTGGACCTGAAGGATCGAAGGTTGGAGCTGGTGCAGCGGGCTGATTTGGTTCGCGCGGCGGCGGTGGTGCGGCGCGTGACCGGCATCGACACGGTCGAGGGGTACTTCGCGCGGCTTGAGGGCGGGAAGATCCGGTTCGAGGGCGTTGAGGTGTGAGGCTGGGCGCTCGCGTGCCGACATGCTCGATCGGATTCACCTCGGATCGAGCGGCGGTTGCCACACCCCGGCAATGGGCAATAGGGAATGGGCAATGGATAGACGCTACGCGTGAACAGAGTCCGTTCGCGCTCACGGTTTGAGCAGAGCGTTGATGATCGCGGCGGCGGCCTGATCGGCGGCGCCGGCGGCGTCGATTCCGGCGTTGGTGGCGACCAGCACAGCGAAGTCTTTCTTGGGCGCGATCCACGCCACGCAAAACCACATGGTGTTGGAGCCGGAGTGGTTGAGCACGCGGCCGCCGGCCCAGGGGCGTGACCCGACCATCCAGCCCATGGCGTAGCCGGAGGTGTCGGTGTTTTTCACGCCCGCGCCCTCGCCGTCGATGGCCTGGTGGAGCTTTGCCATCGAGGCTTTGCTGACGAGCGCGAAGGCGGGGTCGTCGGCGGGTTTGTTTTCGATGAGGGCGCGATCGGCGCGGGTGTGGAGCGCGATGTAGCGGGCCCAGTCGGGGAGGCTCATGTGGGCGGTTCCGGCGGGGCCGATGGCGGGCGGGTTGTCGGCGTCGTTTCCCGGGGGCACGGGGGTGTAGGCGGGGGACTGGCCGCGGTGGGCGCGTGGCTGGTCGACGGTGTCGGCGGAGCCGGGGGGCCCAAAGCCGGCGGTGGTGATGGCCAGGGGCGCGAAGAGCTCGTCGCGCATGAGGTCTTCCCAAGGCTTGCCGGTGACCTTCTCGGCCATGGCGCCGGCGATGGCGAAGCCCTGGTTGGCGTAGACGAACTTGGTGCCGGGCTCTTGCTCGGGTGCGGTGGCGCATGTGCCGTCGAGGAGTTGGAGGCGCTGCTCGGTGGGCGAGCCGAGGCGCTGCCAGAGTTTGGCCCAGAGTGCCTCGGGTGTTTGGTGCGGGATACCGGCGCGGTTGGTGAGGAGCTGATCGAGGCGGGCGGCGCGGAACTTATCGTGAAGGCCGGGGCGATCGGGGAAGGCGTCGGCGATGGTCATGTCCCAGCGCATGAGGCCGCGGTCGACGAGGCGGGCGATCATGGTGGCGGTCATGGACTTGGTGCAGGAGCCGAGGTGGAACTTGTCGTCGATGGTGGCGAGTTCGGGCGAGCCGGCGGCGCGGAGGCCGACGCAGCCCTGGGCGATGATTTTGGAGTCCTTGATGGCGACGGCGGCGAGGGCGGGGAGGGAGGCCTTGTCGCGGATGGGTGTGAGGAGGTCGCGGAGGTCGCGGGGGATGGCGAGATCAGGCTTCGAGGCGGGCGCGGCGGGCTGCGTGGGCGGGAACGCGGCGGACTTGGGTGCGCCCGGAGTGGACGGCTGCGCCTGGGCCAATGAGGCGAGGTGCGCGAGCATGACCGCGACGGCGGCGATGCTCGACGGGCGGAGCGAGCGGGCACGTCGATAAGCGATGCGGTGAGTGTCGGCGTGGTTCATCCGAGGGCTCCAGGTGAAATCAGATCGGTGCTTGTGGCATGGGCGTCGGGCTCAGGGGCGTGCGCCGAACGGAAACGCCCTCCCTCACGGTCGGGCTACTGATTAGAGGCGCGATCTCTACACAGTCGGGCAACTTCTCGGAGAAACGCCCTCCCTCACGGTCGGGCTCCTGATCGGCGCGGCGTCTCCTTCACGATCGGGCGCAGGATTGAAGAAGTCCTTTTACTCCAGCTTCACGCCCCCCACGAGTTCCGTGATGCTCGCGGCGCCCTGGGCGCGGGCCCATTTTTCGAGGCCCGCGACGACGTTCAGCGGCGAGCGTGGGTCGACGAAGAGCGCGGTGCCCATTTCGACGGCGGTGGCGCCGGCGAGGATGAACTCCGCGGCGTCTTGCCAGGTGAGTACGCCGCCGATGCCGATGATGGGGGTCGCGGAGTCCTTGGCGACGGCGCGGTAGCAATCGTGAACCAGCTTGACGGCGATGGGGTGGACGGCGGGGCCGGAGAGGCCGCCGGTGATGTTGGCGAGACGCGGGCGGCAGGTGTGGACGTCGATGGCCATGGCGGGCATGGTGTTGGCGAGGCAGATGGCGTCGGCGCCGGGGCGGGAGTTTGGGCCGGCGGGCTGGGCGCCGGCGTCGATGGCGGCCTTGGCGACGTCTTTGATGGCGAGGGGCCCATTGGCGATGGGGCTGAGTTTCACGAAGAGGCGGGCGCGGCTGAGGACGGGTCGGAGGGCGCGGACGAGTTCGGCGAGGGCGCGGGGATCGGCGCCGAACTCCGTCCCGCCGTGGACATTGGGGCAGGAGACGTTGATCTCGACGGCGTGGATGGCGTCGCAATCGTCCATGGCGGCGGCGACGGCGACGTAGTCGTCGATGGAGAAGCCGGCGATGGAGCCGATGACGGTGGCGGGCGTGCTTGCGATGCGGGGCGCGAGGTCGCGGGCGAAGGCTTCGACGCCGACGTTGGCCAGGCCGATGGCGTTCATCATGCCGGAGCGGGTTTCGATGATTCGCCAGGTGGCGTTGCCGTCGCGGGGGAGGCGGGTGATGGATTTGGTGACGACGGCGCCGACGCGTGCGAGGTCGATGACGTCGTTCATCTCGTCGAGATAGCCACAGGTTCCGGCGGCGAGGATGACGGGGTTGCGGAGGGCGAGTCCGGCGAGGTTGACGTTGAGGATGGCGCCCTGTGGATTCACGCGGGACAGGGTAGGGGCGGGCGGGGGCGAGCGGGCGGAGTGGCGGGCGCGGCGTGGGGGCGGGTTCCTATCATCGGTCATGGACATCGCGCAGCGCATCGCCCAGTTTGAGAACATGGTTCAGGCGGACCCGGAGAACGACATGGCCCACTTCTCGCTGGGGCGCGTGTACGCCGAGGCGGGGCGGGCGCTGGACGCGGCGGGGTCGTTCCTTCGGTGCTGCCAGATCAACCCGGCGATGTCGAAGGCGTATCAACTGGCGGGCGAGCAACTGGTGGCGGCGGGCGACACGGCGCGCGCGGGCGAGGTGCTGACGAAGGGGTTTACGACCGCGGCGGCGCGGGGCGATCGCCTGCCGCAGAAGTCGATGGGCGAGATGCTGGCCAAGCTCGGGCTTCCCGTGCCGCAGACCGGCGGGGCGGCGGGAGCGGCTGGGTCGGCGGTGGAGCACGCGGGGGCGTTTGTGTGCAAGCGGACGGGGCGTCCGGGGAGCAAGCTGGGCCGACAGCCGTTCCGCGGGGCGGTGGGCGCGTGGATCTATGAGAACATTTCGGCGCAGACGTGGGACGAGTGGATCCGCCAGGGGACAAAGGTGATCAACGAGCTTCGGCTGGACCTGTCGCGCGACCAGGACGCGGCGACGTATGACCAGCACATGCGGGAATATCTGGGGATCGACGAGGCGCTGCTCGCGGAGCTTGAGAAGGGCACGGCGTGAACTACTACGAGATCTGGTGCGACCTGCGCGAATCGAGGCGGGACCTTGAGTTCGCGGGCGCGGTGCGGGCGTATCTGGACCATCTGAAATCGCAGGGCAAGCTCGACCACTGGCGGCTGACGCGCCGGAAGCTCGGCTTCGGGCCCGAGGGGCTGGGAGAGTTTCACATCACGCTGGCGTTCACGGATCTGACGCAACTGGACGCGGCGTTTGATGTGGTGGCGACGCGGGCGGGCGAGGTGGAGCGGCTGCACCACCCGGTGTATTCGATGGTGACGAACTTCAAGTCGGCGCTGTTCCGGGATTTCCCGGACCCGGTGCGGGGCGCGGGGGTGTGAGGGGCGCGGCGGGGGGCGCGTTTGCAATGATGGATGGGGCGAGGCGGTGGCGGCTGTGAGGGGCCAAGGCCTGGCGTGGAATGGTGGGCCAATTTGAAGCACGGACCTGAAGACAGGTTCGTGGCACGCGCCGTTTCCCCGCAGAAAGCGTCCCGGGGCGGATTCGAACCGCCGACCTGCGATTTAGAAGACCGCTGCTCTATCCAACTGAGCTACCGGGACGTGGATGGATCGCGTAAGTTTAGGCGATTGGGCGCGCGTTGCTGGTGGTACGGCGTTCGGCGAGCGAGGAGAATGAGCGAGCAACCGGCGGGGAAGGCGGCCACCCAAGATACGCCGGAGGAATGCCGGGCCATTGACGGCGTGGGGATTTTGGCGTGCGGAGTTCGGCGATGAAGATGTGCTGGATGGGCGTGGGGCTGGTATCGCTGGCGATGACGTGGATCGCGTCGGCCCAGGACGGCACGGGCGTGATCGGCAACGAGCCGGCGGCGGGTTCGGTGGTGCTGCGGGTCGCGACGTTCAATGTCGAGGACCTGCGGACGAGTGACTTGAAGAGCGCCGATCAGCCGCGGCTGAAAAAACTGGCCGAGGTGATTCAGCGGCTTCGCCCGAACATCATCTTTCTCAACGAGATCGCCTACGACGGCGAGGGCTACCCGGACGCGCCGGCGGGCGAGTCGCCGGGGCGGAACGCGGCGAGGTTCGCGGAGTTGTACCTCGGCGTGGCGCAGGCGCCGGACGTCTCGGCGTTGAAGTTCAGGGCGTTCATGGCGCCGGTGAATACGGGCGTGTCGAGCGGGTTTGACCTCGATAACGACGGGAAGACGGTGGCGGAGTTTCCGCCGCCGCCGGAGTCGGACGCCGCGGGGAATCCGTCGAGGCAAACGGCGGAGGGACGCGCGTACGGCAACGACTGCTGGGGCTTCGGCACGTTCCCGGGGCAGTATGGGATGGCGCTGTTGGTGGATGAGCGGCTGGAGATTCTGGGCGAGCATGTGCGGACGTTCAGGCTCATGCCGTGGGCGTATGTGCCGGGCGCGATGCTGCCGAAGACCGCGGATGGCGGTGCGTGGTTTAGCGAGGAAGAGCTGAAGTACATGCGGCTGTCGTCGAAGTCGCACTGGGACGTGCCGGTGCGATTGCCCAACAAGAGCGTGCTGCATGTTTTGTGCTCGCATCCTTCGCCGCCGGCGTTTGACGGGGCGGAGAAGCGGAACGCGACGCGGAACCACGACGAGATCCGGTTCTGGGCGGACTACATCGACAACTCGGGGGCGCTGGTCGACGACGCGAGCCAGCCGGGCGGGCTGTGGGAGGGCTCGATGTTCGTGATCGTGGGTGATCTGAACGCCGACCCGGACGAGGGGGCGTCGATCGACAACCCGATCGGGCTGCTACTGAAGCACGCAAAGATCAACGCGAGCGTGACGCCGATCGCGGACGTGCCGGTGCTTGGGCTCGACGTGGACGACACGTCGTCGTTCAAGATGCGGGTGGATTATGTGCTGCCCTCGCGGGCGATCGCGGTGACGAAGGCGGGGGTGTGGCGGCGAGCGCCGGGGGCGGGAGCGTCGGGGGACGAACATGGCAAGTTTCCGAGCGATCACTACCCGGTGTGGGCGGATGTGGCGGTGCCGCCGCCGGTGCCGGTGACGGGAGAGGCGAAGTAGGCGGCGCGGGCGTGCTTGACGGCGACTACAGTTGCGGGCTTGTCGCGGGCGACCACGGAAGAGCGATCGGATGGCCAGGCCCTGCCGGCGGCGGGGGC
>JAEUJA010000124.1 GCA_016793195.1 Phycisphaerae bacterium | reverse complement strand
AGAGACGAAGTGAAGAGAACAAGTGACGGAGAGTCGGAGCGGCGGAGTGGGTTTGGTTTGGTCGGAGATCGAGCGACGTTGCTGATGCCCGATGCCTGATGCCCGATGCCTCTGTTCGAGGATTGCCCGATGATGCTGGCGGTGCTCATCCTGATCCCCCTGGCCGCGGCGCTGTTGGTCGCGGTGGCGCCCGCGTCGCGGGCGCGCCCGATCGCCATGGCCGGGATGCTGGCCGCGGCGGCGATGACGGGGTATCTGCTGTTCTCGTTCGACTGGGAGCACGCGTCGGCCCAGCAGTTCCTGCTGGACGAGGAGTCGTCGCGGCTGATCGCGCCCCTGGGCGTGTCGCTCTCGATGAGCGTCGATTCGATCTCGATGCTGCTGGTGGCGCTCACGGCGCTCCTGGGCCCGATCTGCGTGGCGGCGTCGGCGACCGCCATCACGGACCGGGTCAAGACCTATTACGCCTGGATGCTGGTGCTCCAGTCGGCGATGCTGGGCGTCTTCTGCGCCCGCGACATGATCTTCTTCTACACCTGCTTTGAGTTCACGCTGATCCCGATGTACATCATGATCAGCCTCTGGGGCTCGACCAACCGCAAAAAGGCGGCGGCCAAGTTCTTCCTGTACACCTTCACGGGCTCGGTCATCGCGCTGGCGGGAATCGTCTACGTCGCGTGGAGCTACGCCGATCGCCACAGCGCCTGGACGTTCGACGCCGACACGCTGATGCGCTGGTCGCGCTCCCTCCCGGCGTCGACGCAGGGCTGGGTGCTGGGCGCGCTGTTGCTCGGGTTCGCCGTCAAGGTGCCGCTCTTCCCGTTCCACACCTGGCTCCCCCTGGCCCACACCGAGGCGCCGACCGCGGGCTCGGTGATCCTGGCGGGCGTCCTGCTCAAGCTGGGCACCTACGGCCTGGTGCGGTTCGCCATGCCCTTTGCCCCCGCGGCGTTCGTCGAGTACGCCCCCGCGATCGCCGCGGTCTGCCTGGTCGGCATCCTCTATGGCGGGCTGGTCTGCTGGGTGCAGAACGACGTCAAGAAGCTCGTCGCCTATTCGTCGGTCGCGCACCTTGGCTTCTGCGTGCTGGGGCTGGCGGCCTACAACGTCATGGGCGTCACCGGCTCCATCCTCTACATGATCAACCACGGCCTTTCCACCGGCGCGCTCTTCCTCCTCATCGGCATGGTCTACGAACGCTATCACACCCGCTCGATGAAAGAACTCGGCGGCCTGGCGGCGAGGATGCCCGTGTGGTCGACGTTCATGGTCTTCTTTGCCATGGCCAGCGTCGGCCTGCCCGGGCTCAACGGCTTTGTCAGCGAGTTCATGTGCCTCTTCGGCGCGTTCCAGGCCAGCGACCAGTGGGGCGCGGGGCTGTGGGGCACGGCCGCGGGCCAGGCCCCCGGCGCGACGCCCGGCCACCTCGGCGCGTGGACCGCAGCGATCGCGGGCACGGGCATGGTGGTGGCGGCGATGTACCTCTTGTACATGGTGGGCAAGGTCGTGTGGGGACCGCTGGTTGAACCCGCTGGACATGCCGGCCACGGATCACATGACAAGGACTCGCATGGCCACGGTTCGCAGGGGCACGGCGCCGAGGCGCACGCCCACGCCGAACACGGCGTCCTGCCGCGGGATTTGACGGGGCGAGAGATCGGTGTGCTGGTGCCGTTGGCAGCGTTGTGCATCTTCCTGGGCGTGTATCCATCGCCGGTGATCAGGGCGCTCAAGGAGCCGGTGTCGTTCATGACGACCGAGGTGGTGACCTTCGGGCGGGCGCGGACGCCCATGCCGCCGGTCCCGCCGGCCGATGTCGCTCCCGCGGGTCATCAATCGACCGGGGAACATGGTGCCGGCGGGCCGTCCCATGACGCAGGCAGCAAGGAGACCGCGCGATGATGGATCGTCTGGCCTATCTGTGGCCCGAGATCGCGCTCTTCATCGCGGCGTGCGTCGTGATGGTGGTGGGCATCTCTCCCTCGGCGGCGACA
Organism: Phycisphaerae bacterium; assembly: GCA_016793195.1. Classification (GTDB taxonomy): domain Bacteria; phylum Planctomycetota; class Phycisphaerae; order Phycisphaerales; family UBA1924; genus JABWBC01. The sequence goes on along the minus strand of JAEUJA010000124.1, from coordinate 1,148 downwards.
CGCAAGCTCGCGGCGGTGGTCGCGGGCCTGGGCGTCGTCGCGGCGGGCATCCTGGCGTGGACGACCACGCCCAGCGGGAGCGCGGTGAGCGCGAGCTCCGGCCAGGTGCTGCTCCCGAGCCTGGCGCTCTACGCCAAGGTCGGGATCGCGATCGTCGCGCTTCTTTTGCTGCTCTTGAAGCCCGGCACGGTGGATCGGGCGGAGGAGGCGGCGATCGCGCTCGGCGTGCAGAAGTTTGACGCGCTGCGGACCAACCGCGCGGAGTTCTATTCGTTCTTCCTGTTCTCGGTCATGGGCCTGATGCTCGTGGCGGGGGCCGACGACCTGATCTGGCTGTTCCTGGCGCTCGAACTGACCAGCCTCCCGACCTACATCATGGTGGCGATCTCGGGCGGCGCGGGGCGCGAGCCCGCGGCCCGGGCCCAGGAGGCCAGCGTCAAGTACTTCTTCCTCGGCGCTCTGGGCGCCGCCGTGTTCCTCTACGGCTTTGCGATGCTCTACGGCGCGACGGGGTCGACCAACCTCAACGCGATCCACCTGTCGCTCACGACCGGCGGCGTGTCGGGCCTGGCGCTGGCGGGACTGATCCTCAGCGTGCTGGGCATCTGCTTCAAGATCGCCGCGGTGCCGATGCACTTCTACACCCCCGATGTCTACCAGGGCGCGTCGCCCTCGGTCGCGGGGTTCCTGGCGTTCGTGCCTAAGGCCGCGGGCTTCCTGGCGCTGCTCCTGCTCGCGTCGGCGGTCGGCTGGGTTTGGTCGCCGGGCGAGAACGGCCTGACGGTGGCGGGCGGCGGTTCGTCGCTCCCCGAGCCCCTGCGCATTCTCCTCTGGGTCATCGCGGCCCTGACCATGACCATCGGTAACGTGCTGGCGATCCAGCAGAAATCGGTCCGGCGCATCCTCGCCTATTCCTCCATCGCCCACTCCGGCTACATGCTCGTTGGCCTCATCGCCGGCCCCGGCGACGGCTCGTTCACCAAAAACGGCGTGGCGGCGGTGCTCTTCTATCTCTTCTGCTACGGCGTGATGAACGTCGGCACCTTCGCCGTCCTCGCCGGCCTTGAACGCAAAACACGCGACGGGCAGATGTCTGAGATCGATTCGATCGAGGACATCCGCGGCCTGTGCGCCACGCACCCGCGCCT
>JAEUJA010000195.1 GCA_016793195.1 Phycisphaerae bacterium | reverse complement strand
TTTCCATTTTCCCGAAAAAAATCTTCGCGCCCCCTCCCCCCGCGCGCAACCTCCTCTCCGGCCTCGCTTTATTTAGTGCTTTAGCGATTTGAACTTTGGCGATTTCGCGCGCGCATCACCGCGACTTTGCGCACCAATGTGTCCGTCCGCCCCCCTTGTTGGAGAGTGCGTGTGTTCCCCGCCGCTCTTTGACAAGTGAATACGCCGGTCCTGGCCGGGCCCTGGGTGGCGTGGTCAAGTCCCGCCTCGGGACCTTGACCACGTTCCTCTGGACCTTCGCGCCGTGCTCTTCCCGTGCCATCGATGTCGCTTCGCGACATCGATGCTCTTCGCCTTGGGTGGCCCGTCTTCATTTGGCAATTTGGCCATTTGGCGATTTGCCTACCCCCCGCCCACCAGCGTCACCACCTCGACCACGTCGCCCTCGCGCAGCGCCACGTTCGCCCGCTCGCGCTTGGGCACCAGCCTCTTGTTCACCTCCGCGGCGCACGCGGCCTTGGCCAACCCAAGCTCCGCCACCAGCGCCTCGACACTGGTCCCCTCCGCAACCTCGCGCGACTCCCCGTTCACCACGATCTTCATGCCCAACTGTACGAGCCGGTACAACGGCCCGGCCGGCGCTCACGCCCGCCCGCCGCGTCCCGATGCTGCTTCAGTCCCGCGGCGACGCCCCACACCGCCGCTCACGCCCCGCAACCCGGGCCCGCCCGCCCGGTTCAATCGAGTACCATCCTGTGTCGCGTGGAGCCGCCCATGTTCGCCGCGAGTGCCCGGATTCTGATGAACGACCAGCACGCCGGGGACGCGTGCCTTTCGCACGCACGCCGGGCGCGACGTGCCCTCCATCGCCTCCTTCTCCCGCGCCTGGCGACGATCGCCTTCCTCGCCCTCGCCCTCGCCGCGCTCGTGCTCCCCGCCTGCGACCGCGCGCCGACCTACAGCCAGGCGACCCCCGACGACGTCATCCGCTCCGCCGCGCAGATGGTCAAGGACAACCGCGCCGACCTCCTCCCCAACCTTCTCTACGCCGAGAGCGACGACATGCGCCGGCTCTACCGAGCCCTGGGCGTCTTCCTGAAGCACGGCCAGGAGCTGGCCCAAGCAATCCAGACCAAGTACCCCGAGGAAGTCGCCAAGCTCCAAAAGCAGGCCGAGGAGGCCGCCAAGAAAGGACAGGCCACCTCGCTCTTCGGCCAGATCGCCCAGTCGCAATCCCGCGCCCGCCGGCGCGGCCCGCCCGACAAGTCCCAGCAAGAGGCCTTCAACGCCGCCATCAAACGAATCTTCGTCGATCCCTACGGCTCGCTCGACGACGGCGTCGATCGCCTCTCCACCGCGCCCGTCAACGACGATGTCGTGGCCATCATGGTCGATGGCAAACCCATGCTCGCGCCGCTGGGGCTCACCATGCGCCGGGTGAAGACCGACGACGCGGAATACTGGGCCATCGTCCCGCCGCTCAACATCCCCGGCGTGGCGAACTTCGTTCCCAAGACAAAGGAAGAGTTCCAGATCTGGGGAAGCCTCATCAAGACCTTCGACAATGTCGTGGTCGACCTGACCAAGGACGTGACATCCGGCGCCGCCAAATCCCTCGATGATGTCTCCAAGAAGGCTGGTGAGAAGGCGCTCATCCCCGCCGCCATGACCGTGTTCGCGTACACCCAGGCGATGGAGGCACGCAAGAAGGCGGCCCAGAAGGCCGCGCCGCAAACAACCACGCAGCCCACGTCCCCTGGAAAGAATTAGGTTCGTCTCACGCCCGCCCGCCGATCTTCCGCGTCCTGCGCGTCGGCCCATTGGCATTGTCCAAGATTCTCCGAGGCTCGCCCCGCGCCGCCTTTCGCTAGACTGGCGCGGGTTACCCGTGCCCACTCCCGGAGATCGCCATGAACACTTCTCGTCGTCGCTTCCTTCAGCAAACCGTCACGCTCGCCGGCGCCGCCGCCGTTGCCGGCTGCTCGCGTTTCACTTCGGGCCCCGGCGCCGCCCAGCCCGCCGCGACCGGCGCGACCAAACTCCGCGTGCTCTCGATCGGCGTGATCGGAACGATCGGCGGGGCCGACCGCAAGACGATCGCGGCCCATCCCCAGGCCGAAATCGTCGGCCTGTGCGACGTCGATGCCAACGCCCTGGCCGAGGCCGCCAAGGAACACCCACACGCGTTCACCTGCGCGGATTATCGCGAGGCCTTCGCCAAGCACGCCGACAAGTTTGACGGCGTGATCGTCGCCACCCCCGACCACTCGCACTGCACGATCATGACCGCGGCCCTTTCGGCCAACAAGCATGTCTACGGCCAGAAGCCGCTGGTGCAGCAGCTCGAAGAACTCGACATCCTCCAGCGCGCCGTCAACGCCAAGCCGAAACTCGTCACGCAGACCGGCGCGCAGCGCATCGAGCACGCCGCACGGCGCGCCGCCGTCGACATCCTGAAATCAGGCGGGCTGGGCAAGGTGGTGGAAGTCCATGTGACCTATGGAGGCAGCGCCCTGGCCGGCGGGTTCTACTTCGCCGACGGCAAGCTCGGCGAGCCGATCCAGCCCCCCGCGGGCTTTGACTACAACCTGTGGCTCTGCGGAAACGCCGAGGAGCCCTGCCGCCCGCAGATGGTGCAGCGCCAGTGGCGCTCGTGGTTCAACTACGGCGGCGGGCAGATCGCCGACTGGGTCGTGCACACGACCGACGTGCTCTTCTACGCCTTCCCCGAACTGCAGAGCCCGACCCAGGTCTGCACGCGCACGCCCTCGCGCGATCTCCGGCACTTCCACGCGGACAAGGTTCTCTCGACGATCACCTACCCCGTCAAGTCCGACCGGTTCGCGGGCTCGACCTGCAACTTCTACTTCTACGACTCGGGCATGATGCCCGAGCGCGCCAACATCGGCCTGGGCGAGGGCAAGTGGCCCAGCGGCATCTGCACGATCGTCGTGTGCGAGGGCGGCACGCTCGTCCTGGCGCCCGAAGGTCCGCTCGAGATTTGGCGCGAGGGCACGATGATCGACGGCATGACCTGGCCGGGTCTGCCCAAGTACGAGAGCTTCAACCACTGGCACGCGTGGGTTGATAAGGCGCTGGGCAAGGACACGCCGCACCTGTGGATGCCGTTCTCGATCGGCCTGCGCTGCACCGAGCCGGGCTTGCTTGCGGTCAAGGCGGCCAGGTTTCCGGGGCAGGTGCTCCAGTGGGACCGCCGCCGCCTCGAGTTCACCAACCACGCCGAGGCGAGCAAGACGCTGGTCCGGCGCGCGTATCGCAAGGGCTTTGAGCCGGTGCGGATGTAGGCGGCGCTGGGCGCCGATGCCCGGCGCGCACGGTGCAACGCGTGCGCGATCCGCGGCGAGCACGTATCACGGCCTGGGCTCGTTCACCCGCGTGCGCTCGAGCTGGCCGCGCTGGCCGAGTTACTTGCCCGCGGGCTTGGCGGCGTCGGTGGGCGCGCCCCCCGCGGGAGCGATGCCGGCGCCGGTCGCGCCTTCCTTGGAATCCGCCGCCCCGGGGAGCGGCAAGCGCTCGACCTTTAGTTCCTTCATCACCGCGTCGGTGATGTCCACGCCCGCGGGCGCCATGATCACGGGGCGGGCGTAGATCTCCTGGAACGCGCCGGATAGCGTCTGCGAGGCGAACTGGACCGGGAGCGAGCGGCTGCCCACCACATAGGTGTAGCCGTCGCGCTTGGCCACCGCCGTCGAAGCATCCACGATCAGCCGGTAGACCTCTTCGACTTCCTTCAGGTTTCCGACTTCGACGGCGCGATCCGCCTCGCCCTTCTTGGCGCGCATCTGCTGGGACAACTGCTGGCCCTTGGCCTGCAGCTCCTTGGCCTCGGGCGAGTTCTTGTCGGTCACCTTGCCCATCTGATCGCGCAGGACCGCCATCTGGGCGTCCAGGTCGCTGGTCATCGACGCGACCTTGGCGTTCCGCTCTTCGCGGGCCTTGACATAGGTCGGCGAGCCCAGCATCGACTGCAGCACGGTGAACTGGTCGCAGGTCGCGATCAGCCCCGCCGGCGCCGACGGCCGCGTTTCCCGCGCCAGCGCCGTGCCCAGGAGGCTGGTTCCCATCGAGGCGCCAAGGCCCGCCGCCAATCCAAGGCCGGCGACCACCACTGCGAGCTGACCCGTCCGCATACGAACTCCTTTATCCCTCTCGCGCGTGCCCGCGCCGGGGGTGGGGGAGTTTAGGGTGGGCCCGGGCCCGGCGTATGCTGAAGGCCCGGGAGGCCCCATGCGCGATCCTCGCCTCGACAAGCTCGCCGACGTCCTGGTCGGATACTCCACCCGCGTGAAGAAGGGCGACGTGGTGGCGATCGTCGCCGAGCCGGCGGCCAAGCCCTTGGTCGAGGCGGTCTACCAGAGCACGCTCCGCGCCGGCGGGCACCCCTACTGGATGACCCGGTCGGAGTCTCTCGACGGGATTCTCTTTCGCCACGGAACCAGCGAGCAGATCCAGTCGGTCGACCCTTTCGAGATGCACATGATGCGGACCGCGGATGTGCGGATCGCGCTGTGGGCCGAGGAGAACACCAAGGCGTTCGGGCGGATTGATCCCGCGCGTCTGGCGATGCACCAGGCGGCCCGCAAGCCGATCCTCGGCGTGTTCATGGAACGGGCCGCCAAGGGCGAGCTGCGCTGGTGCGGCACGCAGTACCCGACCGCTGCTTCGGCCCAGGACGCGGAGATGAGCCTGGACGAGTACGCGGACTTTGTGTTCAAGGCGGGGAAGCTGGACCTGTCCGATCCGGTGGCGGCATGGCGGGCGCTGCACGAGCGGCAGGAGCGGGTGCGCGAGGCGCTGCAGAGGTGCACGAGCGTGCGGTTCTTTGTGCCGGGGCATGACGGGCACGACGGGACGGACCTGCGTGTCGATGTTTCGCCGCCGAGCGTGTGGGTGAATTGCGCGGGGCACGAGAACTTCCCGGACGGTGAGGTGTTCACCGGGCCGCAGGGCGCGGATGGGCATGTGAACTACACGTTCCCGGCGGTGTACCAGGGGCGTGAGGTGGAGGGCGTTCGCCTTGTTTTCAAGGGCGGGCGCGTAGTGGACGCGAGCGCGAAGAAGAACGAGGAGTTCCTGGTCAAGATGCTGGATCAGGACGCCGGCGCGCGGACGATGGGCGAGATCGCGATCGGGACGAATTATTCGATCAAGGACTTCTCGAAGAACACGCTCTTCGACGAGAAGATCGGCGGGACGTTCCACGCGGCGGTTGGCGCGGGGTACCCCGAGAGCGGGAGCAGCAACGAGAGCGGCCTGCACTGGGACATGGTGTGCGACCTCCGCGGGCTGAGCGGCAAACCCGGCGGCGTGATCGAGGCGGATGGAAAGGTGATTAGCCGCGATGGGAAGTTTGTGGACGCGGGCTGGCCGGGGGAGTGACGGGCGGCGAAGAGTTCAACACGGAGAGACACGGAGAGACACGGAGAGACACGGAGAGACACGGGGAAGCGCGGAGCGGGAAGGCGGGAACTGACCCGGACTCACCTCGCGAACCCGTTCGTACGGGGTCCACATCCCAGGAATCGTGTCGCGTTTGCACTACTGAGGGTCGGCAGGCTTGGGCTTGCGCGGTTCGGGCGGCCAGAGGACCCAGTCGCCGTCGATTTCGGCGGCGGTGGGGCCGGTGAGCGCCTCCTTGGCCTGCTGGGCGGTCATCCAGCGCGGGCCGCCGGGGTTGGGCTTGGCGAAGGGGCGGGCGTGGTCGTCCTTGCGATCGGGGCCGAGTGAGTAGATGAGGGGATTGGCGTCGCGGAGGGTGTAGCGGAGGGGCTTGCCGTCGAAGACGTCGAGGGGAGTGTGGGCCAGGAGCGAGGATGGGAGCGCGTCGAGCGAGGGCGGATACTCGCCGAACCTGCGTTTGTAGAGTTCGCAGGCGATGGCGACGAGGAGCGCGTCGCGAGTTTGGAAGGTTCGGTCGTAGGACCAGACGGCCCTTGAGAGCGCGGGCATGAGGATGGCGACGAGCGGATAGCGCCAGGCGCCATGGGTCGGCAAGAACTCCCTGACCTCTTCATCGGGCGAGAGATTGGGTCGATCCCAGGGATTGAGGGCGGCGTAGGCGGCCGTGCGGGCGACCATGCCCGCGAAGAGGTCGCGATTCTCTTTGCGTGAGGCGCCGGCGAGCGAGAGGGCGGGCACTTCGATGGCGTGGCGAACCTTGTCGGGCACGTCGCGCCAAGGATCGACGCGATCGCCGATATACAGATTTCCCATGTAGGAGCGGAGAAGGCGGGCACCGTCGGCGGTGAGGTGCCCATCGCCGTTGGCGTCGTCGGAGTAGATGCGTTGGAGCGAGTCGTCGAAGCCGAGGAGCTCGCCCTGGAACGAGATTGGTGATGGACTTCGTGCGACCAGGTGGGCAAGGGCCGCGAGTTGTTCGTCGGAGAAGAGCGAGGGGCTTTCGTTGAGGACTTGTGCAAGGGTCTGCTGGGCCTGGGCGTGGATGGCGAGTTCGACCAGGCCGCCGATGAGGAAGGCGTTGTCGCTCATGTGGGCGGAGAGTCGGAACATGGCTTCGAGGTCGTTCACCACCCGCGCGGCGTCACCCGCGTGGGCCGCGGCGCGAGCGTCGAGGGAGAGGATGCGGGCGAAATGACGGCCGTGGCCCAGGTGTGGCAAGAGGATGCCGATCAGGGGTGGGTTGGGGTCAGAGGCGGCGGCGTGGGCGGCCTGCTCGGCGCTCTTGCGGGCCTCGCCGGGGTTGATGCCCGCGCGCACCTGGGTGTGGATTTCGAGTTCGATGTCGGTGACGGTGGTGAGCGGGCGACCGAGCGTTGGCTTGCTCGAGGCGCGGCGCACCAGGTCGAGTGGCTTGGCGCAGGCAGCGAGATAGTCGAGCGCGAGGGGCCAGCGCGTGTCCGAAGGCTCGATATCGGGGAAGTCCTTGGCGAGATCCTTGGGGAGCGTCGGCAGCGCTAGGTATGCCTCGCGGTAGAGGGGCCAGGCGCGATCGGAGTCGGGGAGCGCTTCGATGGGCGCGTTGAGTTCGTCGAGGTAGTTGCGCGCGATGGTGGGGTGGGACATGAAGGCGCGGGCGGCGGCGAAGGAATAGACCGCGGCGGCGAGGGCGAGCAGCAGGAGCGCGGCCTGGAGCGTGCGCACGGCGGCGCGCCACGCGGCGGGGCGGCAGCGTTTCTTGGCGCGGCGGATGAGACGGGCGGCGTCGGCGGGCTCGCCGAAATCGCGGACGAGTTC
>JAEUJA010000076.1 GCA_016793195.1 Phycisphaerae bacterium | reverse complement strand
TCCCGGGCCGATCAGGACACCCCCCGCCCGGAGCGCTAAACTTGACGCTTAGACTCTGGATCGACATCGCGCGGGCGGCCGACGCCCCTTGCAAAGGCATCGCATGGCTCTTGACCAACGTCAGACACAGATCCGCGAGGGCGCGGGCCTCGAAGAATCACGCCTCAATCGCGAGTTCATCGACTTCCTCCAGAAGTGGAGCATGCCGCTCCTGGTGATCGTCGCGGTCGTCGCCGTCGGCTACGCCTTCAAGCAGCGATACGACCGGGCCCAGAAGGAAAAGCTCGAATTGGCGTTCGGCGAGCTGGAGGCGGCCTCGGCCAGCGCCCGCCCCAGCCCCGACACCCTGCGCACCATCGCCGACGAATACCAGTCCATCACCGGCGTCTACCTCAAAGGAAGCCTCCGGGCCGGCGATGCCTACCTCGACACCGTCCGCTCGGGCGTCAAGCCGGGCGCGGAGCTCAAGGCCGATGGCTCGCTCGCCAAGGTCGAGGACAAGCTCTCGGAGAGCGACCGCGCGTACCACCTCGCGCAGGCCCAGGCGATGTACGACCGCGTCTATGCCGACACCGCCGGAAAGCCCGAGTACACGCTGATGCGTCTGGGCGCGGTGTACGGCCTGGCGGCGGTGCTCGAATGCAAGGGCGAGTTCGACGGCGCGAAGCTGCGCTATGAAGAGATCGTGCAGCTCACGGACAAAGGCCCGTGGGGCGTGCACGCGGGCGTGGCCAGGGCGCGGCTGGCGAGCATGGACGGGCTGAAAGACCTGCCGCGCCTGTACCGCTCGGATGAACTTCCCAAGCCGCCCGAGCCGCCGAAGGTCGACACGCCGGCGCCCGCCGCGCCGGGGGATGCGCCCAAGACCGAGGCGCCCGCCGCCGATCCCGCGACGCCCCTCGAGGCGCCGAAGACCGACGGCGCGCCGGTTGACGCCCCCAAGGACGAGCCCAAGCCCACGGAGACTCCGGCGACCGAGCCCGTGACTCCTCCCGCGACGCCGCCGGCCGATCCGCCCGCGGACCCCAAGCCGCCCGAGCCCTCGCCGAAATGAGTTCGGACCGGGGCGACAAACCATCCAACGCGAGCGGGAACGCCGGCGACGAGGTCGTGCTCTCCGACGCGGCGATGTCGCTCATCAACGCCGGGGGCAAGGTCGACGCCGACGCGCTGCGCCGGGCGATGGACGCCGCGGGGGATGATTCCGATGACGCCGAGCTTCGGCGGATTACGTTCAACCTCAAGAGCGACCTGAACAAGCGGCTGGATCGCTACCTCACCGATCGCATCGGCTTCATGAGCCGCACGCAGCTCCAGAACGTGGTGCGCGAGGGCGGCGTGCTGGTGAACGGGCGCGTGCCCAAGGCATCGACGCTGGTGAAGCGGGGCGACGTGATCGAGGTGGTGGTGCCGCCGCCGCCGTCGTCGACGATCCAGCCCGAGGACATCCCGCTGCACGTCCTGTACGAGGACGAGCACCTGATCGTGCTGAACAAGCAGCCCGACATCATCGTGCACCCGGCGCGGAGCCACTTGAAAGGCACGATGCTGAGTGCGTTGGCATATCACTTCCGCCATCGATCGAAAACCGGCGGGGCGTTGTCGGGCGTGGGCAAGGACTTCGCCCGCCCGGGCGTGGTGCACCGCCTCGATCGCCACACCAGCGGGTGCATCGTCTTTGCCAAGCAGGACGAGGCCCACTGGAAGCTGGGGCACCAGTTCGAGCACCGCAGCGTCGACAAGCGGTACCTCGCGGTGGTGCACGGGCGCATCGAGCCCGCGGCCGACGTGATCGAACTCCCGATCGGCTCGCACCCGTCGAAGGAAAAGGGCTATCGCGAAAAGTATGTCGTGCGCCACGACGAGCTGGGCAAGCACGCGGTGACGATCTATCGCGTGCGCGAGTGGTACCGCCTGCCCGCCGCGCCGGGGCTCGATCCCAAGCGCGACCTGGACTACACGCTCGTCGAGCTCGAACTCAAGACGGGCCGCACGCACCAGATCCGCGTCCACCTGTCGTACCTGGGGTTCCCGATCGTGGGCGACGACATGTACACCGGGCGGCCCTACCTCGACGCCGCCGGGAATCCAATCATCGCCCGCCAGGCCCTGCACGCCTGCATCCTCGGATTCACGCACCCGATCTCGGAGCAGCGGATGGTGATGACCGCGCCGGTCCGCGGCGACATGGGCGAGCTGGTTCAGGACCTCCGGCGTCGCGCCGTCGTCACTTCCCCCGGGGATTTGCCCGGGGCAACGGTGGATTTGGCCAAAGCGATCCCGAACAAGACCTGAGCGGCGGCGCTCGCCCGGTTCCACAATTCGTGAGAATCGCATGAACCAACGGAAGATTTGAGTATTTCCCCTTGACATCGAGGGGCATGGGTGTTGAAATGACTGGTGTTGACCTTCCTTTCCGCGGAAGGGCGGCCCGGCTCGGCCTGAGAATCGAGCGGGTGTGGGGGAGAGACGAGTCCCCACGAATTTTGGCAGGATTGCCCGTCGAGGCGCGGTGTTCGTCGCCATCGATGCGCGGAAATTCTCGCGTGGGACCTGGCACGGGTGCTCACGCAGCGTGTGGGTGTGTTCCGTTTGAGATTTCAGAAAGAGGAGAGCACAGATGAAGAAGCTTGCGTTTGTTCTTGCGGTGGCTGGCATGGCGGCGGCGGTGAATGCCCAGACCTTCACCCGCGTCTACAACGACGCCTTCAGCGGCGCCAATTTCGTCGTCGGCGCTCAGTCCAGCCGCAGCAGCCCGACCGGCCAGGTCGACAACTTCGGCCTCACCCTCCCGGGCTTCTCGGGTTCGGCCAAGCGGGCCATCATCAGCTGGAACTGGCTGAGCAACCTCGGCGATTCGGCCCCTGAGAATTCGATCACGCTCAACGGCACGCCCCTCCGCGGCATCCTCGCGGGCATCAGCAGCCCGGACCTCTGCTGGGGCCGTCCGTACCTCACCAGCTATTACGCCGACGTGACCGACCTGGTCAACAGCTTCGGCGGCGGCGGCGTCTACACCGTCGGCGGCGCGATCGACAACGCCTTCGGCTCGCTCGGTGAGGGCGTCACCCTCGCCGCCGTCTATGACGATGGCTCGGCCGAAAACCGCGAAGTCAGCCTCTTCGCCGGCAACGTCAACACCCAGTCCTCGGTCGGCGGCATCGCCACCCTCCCCTTCGCCAACCCCTACCTCGGCGGCACCGCCAAGTTCTTCACCAACGCCCTCGACGGCCAGTTCGCCGGCGACGGGTTCTTCATCAACGGCAACGACGTCGGCGGCCTCCTCCCCGGCACCGGGAGCCAGTTCGACGCCTGGATCGGCCTGGCCGGTCCGTCCGGCGCTGGCAACAACTTCTTCGATCTCGCCCAGGGCGATGTCTCCTCGTGGATGACCGCCGGCGACATGCAGATGACCGCGGGCACGATTTCCTACGGCGACTGCATCGGCCACACCCTGGCCGGTATCGTCGTCAACGCCGTCCCCGCCCCGGGCGCGGCGGCCCTGCTCGGCCTGGCCGGCCTTGTCGCCGGTCGTCGCCGTCGCTAAACTCCCGTTGAGAGAAACGAGACGGGGCCCAGTGGTGTGGGGCTCGTAGCGTGACTTCTGACGCCGGGCGGAGCAATCCGCCCGGTGTTGTTTTTGGGAGAGCGCCGCGGGCAACCGGCACCCGCCAAGCCCGCGACAACCGGATGAACACTCCGCTTTGCGATTCTTACTTGCTGAGCCGCACCAGCTCAACCACCGGCTCGCCCGCCGCCAGTAGGCCCTCCGCACGGGCGAGGGCCGCGCGAACAAACTCGAACAGCCGCGCGTTGTCGCAGTTTCCGGTGCGCAGCCACAGCACCTGCGGCGGCGGACCCGCACGCGTGGCCATGTTGATGAAATCGGCGTCCTTGGTCACGAGCACCTCTCCGGGGGCGCGGAGCGATTCGAAGATGAATTCATCAGTGGCCTGCAGCCAGCCGAGGTCGCGCACGTGCACGGCGCCCTGGCCGGTCCATTCGCGGATCAGCGGCGCCAGCGCGGGCGGCAGCTGAGCGTCGACGACGAATCTCACGCCGCGACCTCGGGGTGCGAGACGCGCCGGGCGGCATAGATCAGGCACGCGGAGATGTCATCGGGCTCCAGGTACGGAAAATCTCGCAGGATTTCCTGCGCCGTCATTCCGCCGGCCATCATCTCAAGGACATCCTGAACGCGGACCCGGAGGCCGCGGATGCACGGCCGCCCGGCGCATTGCGCCGGATTGATCGTGATTCGCGTGAGTAATTCCTGTTCTCGCGACATGGAAAATGATAGGGGACGCGGTGGTCGCACGCGACGCCGAAGGATCGCGGCCAAGCCGGAACACACCGGACAGACCGCCGTGCCGCCCAAGACAGGCCACTCACCCGATCTTCGTCTTCCCGCCCATGTACCCCCGGAGCGGCTCGGGGATCGTCACGCTCCCGTCGGCGTTCTGATGATTCTCCAGGAGCGGGATCAGGAACCGCGGCGAGGCGAGCACCGTGTTGTTCAGTGAGTGGCAGAAAACCGTTTCGCCCTTGCCCACCGCGCCGCCGGCGCGATAGCGCATGTTGAGGCGGCGGCACTGGTAGTCGTAGAGGCGGCTGGCCGAGTGCGTCTCGCCGTAGGCGCCCGCGGGCACGCCGTCCTTCCCGACCTGGCCGCGCCCGGGCATCCACGATTCGATGTCCACCATGTCCGCGTTCTTGGGCCCAAGGTCGCCCGTGCAGCACTGCAAAAGGCGGTGGGGGATCGAGAGCGAGCGCAGCAGTTCCTGCACATAGCCCATCATCTTCTTGTGCCACGCGCGGCTCTCCGCCTCGTCGGCCTTGCAGATCACCACCTGCTCGACCTTGTCGAACTGGTGGATGCGGTACAGGCCCGCGGTGTCCTTGCCCGCGGCCCCGGCCTCGCGACGGAAGCACGTCGACACCGTCACATAGCGCAATGGCAGCACGGATTCATCGAGAATCTCGCCCATGTGAACGCCCATGAGCCCGACCTCGCCCGTCCCGGTCAGGTACAGGTCGTAGCCCTCGGGGTCGCCGGCCCGGTGCGTCTCGTCGATCAGATACGCCTGCTCGCGCCCCGCCGGGAAAAAGCCCGTGCCCACCATCGCCTCTTCCTTCACCAGCACCGGCACGCTCATGGGCGAAAAGCCCTGCCTGTAGACCATGAAGTCGACGGCGTAGCGCAGCACGGCCAGATGCAGCGCCATGCCGTCGCCCGTCAGGATGTACGAGCGCGAGCCCGCGAGCTTCACGCCGCGCTCAAAGTCGGCGAGCTTCAGGTCGCGGACGATTTCAAGATGGGACTTGGGCCGAAAGCCCCGCTGCGACTCGAACGACCTGGATGTATCAAAGCCCTCCGGGTTCCAGCGCGCGATCTCGACGTTGTCCTCCGCCGAGGCGCCGACCGGCACGTCCGCGTCGGGCGGGAGCGGCACCGAGAGCAAGAGCTGGTTCAGCTCCGGGTCGATCAGCGCCAGGCGCTTGGACACTTCCTGCTCGGCGCTCTTCAGCGCCAGGGGCTTGGCGGAAAGCTCGTCGATCTGCTTCTGCACCGCCTCGGCCTCGGCGCCCTTCAGCCCCTTGATCTGACCCTTGAGCTTCCCGATCTGCGGGCCCGACTCCTTGGCGAATCGCCCCTGCTCGGCCCGGAGCTTGTCGCCCTCGCCCTGCAGCTGCCGGCGCTCGGCGTCCAGCGCCAGGACCCGCTCGATGTCGACGGGGATGTTCTTGGCCTTGGCGCCCAGGGCAAAGCGGGCCGGGTTCTCGCGGAGTTGTTTCAGGTCGATCATGGGCCCAGAGTGTAGGGCCGATCCCGGCGTTTTCGGATAGACTACTCCCACGCTGGTCGGGTGTGCCGGCGCAAGGAACGTGCGCGCCCATGGCAAGCCTTCAACTCAAGCCGATCCGGGGCGAGGCCGAGCAGGTCACGCTCGGCTCCGAATCCATCACCATCGGTCGCCACCCCGACAACACCATCTGCATCCGCGACGAACGCGCCAGCCGCTTTCATTGCGTCATCGAACGCGACCCCGCCGCGGGCTACTACATCGTCCGCGACCTGGGCAGCCGCAACGGCACCAAGGTCAACGAGATCAAGATCACCAGCGCGCCGCTCTCGCCCGGCGACGTGCTGCGCGTGGGCGGGCACGAGTTCCTGATCGAGCCCTCGGGCACCACCCGGTCGTCCTTCTCCGAGTCGGTGTCGGACGACGCCGCCCCGGACCACGAGGACACCTCGCCCACCGCCAACGCCGCGTGGGTCGCCGACTTGCTCGGCATGATCGACGCCCTCCCGCCCAAGCAGCCCGCGGAATCGATCCAGATCATCGACGCCGGCGGGCAGCCCTCGCAGGCGCTGGCCGGAAACAGCGACGGCCCAAACGCCGTCCGCCTGCTCCTGCAGCTCGCCTCCAAGGCCCGCGCCACCGACATCCACATCGAGCCCAAGGGCGAGCGACACCACGTCCGCCTCCGCGTCGACGGGCAGATGGTCGCGATCATCGACCTCCCCGTGCGCGTGGGCGAGCTCATCTACGGCCTCATCAAAACCGCGTGCCACATCAAGATTCAGGCGCGCGATTCGGTGCAGGAAGGCCACTTCTCCGCGATCCTCGCCAGCCGGCGCGTGGACTTCCGCATCAGCTTCACCCCCAGCGTCTACGGGCAGAAGCTCGTGGTCCGAATCCTCGACACCCGCGCCGTCCCGCAGAGCCTGAATGATCTCGGCCTCGTCGGCTACATGATGGACCGCATCAAGCGCGTCTGCTCGCAGGACCACGGATTGCTCTTGGTCTGCGGCCCGACGGGGAGCGGAAAGACCACGACGCTCTACAACGCCGTGCGCGAGATCGACCGCCTGGGACGCAACGTCGTCACGATCGAGGACCCGGTCGAGTACCAGCTCGATGGCGTGACGCAGATCCCCGTCGACGACCACAAGGGCAACTCGTTCGGCGGGCTCCTGCGCAGCGTGCTCCGCCAGGACCCGGACGTGATCCTCGTCGGCGAGATCCGCGACGAGGAAACGGCCCGCACCGCAATGCAGGCCGCCATGACCGGACACCTGGTCTTCTCCACCGTCCACGCCAAGGACACGATCGCGGCGGTCTTCCGCCTGCTTGACCTGAAGGTCGAGCCGTACCTGGTGGCCAATTCGCTCGATCTGGTGCTGGCGCAGCGCCTGGTGCGCCACCTGTGCGACCACTGCAAGCAGCCGATCCGCGTGGCGCCCGGACAGGCGACGCGCCTGGGCAAGCACCTGCAGGGCAAAACGTCGATCTATACCGCGACCGGGTGCACGCGCTGCCTGAAGACCGGCTTCCGCGGCCGGCGCGCGATCTTCGAACTGCTCGATTTTACCGACGAACTCCGCGACGTGATCCTCACCGAGCCGACCATCGCGGCGATGAAAAAGGTGATCGAGGGCGGGCTGTTCACGACGCTGGCCCAGTTCGGCTGGCGGCTCGTCGCCGAGGGCGTGACCACGCTCGACGAGGTCGATCAGGTCGCGGGGCAGGGATAGCAAATGGCCAAATGGCCAAGTCGCCAAATGACCAAATCGACAAAGCGCCAAATGCCCAATGCGCCAGATGGCCAAATGGAAATTCTACGTATTCGGTGGCCCGCCTCTCCGAGGCGGGTCTTTCAGGGAGTCATCGGGGCTTGACCGCCGCTCGACGGAATTGTTCAGAGGTTCCAAATCGCCGAGTGAGGTCACCAAGCTTGGTTGAAATCCGCTCCTCCAGCCCGGAGCGACCGTGTTGGAAGTCAAGCGATTTGTGGGCATTCGGTTTGCCATGGGGTACCTCTTGCGGCAATGGTGTTGAGGATGACGAGGAGCTTGCGCATGCAGGCGACCATGGCCACCTTGAAGGACTTGCC
>JAEUJA010000069.1 GCA_016793195.1 Phycisphaerae bacterium | reverse complement strand
AAAAACACCGACCAAGTCAAGGACATGGTCTCCAGCAACCAGCTCCAGGAATTCCGCGACCGCGACCGCCTCATGTTCAAGGTCGAGCAGGTCGACCTCCTCGCCGGCGGCAAGGACGAAGAGTCCATCCCCCTGGCCGACAGCGGCGAACTCGAGCCACTCTCCCTGGCCTCCAGCGGATCGGCCAGCGGCATCATGGTCTCCCCCGAAACCGCCAAGGAACAAACCGGCATCAGCATCTTCGACGCCGACGCCACCGAAGAGGCCGACCCCTCCGCCGTCACACGCGTCTCCGCCGCACCCTCCCTCGCCGACCCCGGACGCTCCGGCTCCGGCTCCGGCCTCCTCGACATGACCAAGGACCAGGACGACACCAGCCTCGGCGCCAACCTCCTCGACGACGTCTACGGAAACGAAACCGTCGCCCAGCAGACCGCCGTCGAACCCGCCGCCGATGAGGGCGGCGCCCTCTTCGAGTCACCCGCCGCCACCGACGCCGACACCGCCATGGCCGCCGCCTCCGCCGCCGCTGTCATGCCCATGATGGCCGGCGAACCCTACGACGGCGCCGGCTCCGGCCTCGTCGGCGGGCTCTCCTTCGCCGCCGCCGTCGCACTCCTCGTCGCCGCCTTCGCCGTCGTCCTCGGACTCACCGGCGTCGGCGATGACCTCATCGCCATGCTCGGCGACAACTTCCTCCCCATCGTCGGCGGCCTGGGCGGCCTCACACTCATCGCCGCCGGGCTCGGCTTCGTCCTCGGTAAAAAGTCCTAAGCGTTCAATCCCAACTCGTTCACTCCAAGCACGGACCTGCCTCCAGGTCCGTGCTCTTTTTGATGGTCACTTCCGACCGTGCCATCGATGTCGCCCCGCGACATCGATGCTCTTCTCAGGGGCGAGGCCTTTGGGTGGCATGGCTCCGGGTGGCGTGGTCAAGCCCGGGCCTTTCCGGGCTTGACCACGTTCCTTCCCATTCAACCGCTCAAACAACCAAGAAAAAAGCGGCGCGCCCGGGCTTCCCGGTCCACGCCGCCTCTCCTCTCGGCTCTCATCGTTCATCCCCGCCGCCGACGCGCCGCCAGCCCCGCCAAGCCCAGGAGCGCCAGCGCCCCGGGCGACGGCGCCACACCCTCGTCGTACGCCTCGTAGCCCGTCCCGCCGCCCGTCGTCGCGCTGAAGTGACCCACCGCGTCCGCCATCACCGCCACCGTCGCGCTCACCGACACATCCCGCGACAGCACCATCGCCGTCCCGTCCATCGTGATCGCGCCGTTGAACGCCGCGCACACCGCCATGTCGTCAAGCCCCAGCGCGGGGTTCGAGAAAAACGTGAACCCCGACCCCAGCACCCCCGCGCCCCACGAATACTCCCACACCGTCCCGCCCGCCACGTCGCTCCAGAAATTCCCGCTGATGCGCGCCCCGGCGCCGGGCCGCGCCGCGAGGTCCAGCATCATCCCCTCCTGGAACGTCAGCGTGAATGTCAGCGTGTCGACCTCGAACGGCGCCCACTCGCCCGTCACCGTGCTCGGGTCGTTCGAGATCGCGTACGCACGCGCCTCCTCCTTCGGCGGCCGCGGCGCCGGCCCAATCGTCGGCACCTTCGCAAAGCTCTTCCCCGAATCCCAGTACCAGTAGTCCGCGAACGGCACATAGCCCCACGAAATGTCCGCCTGCGCCCTGGGCCCGAACTCGATCCCCTTGACGGTCGCGACGCGCGTCGTCACCGAACTCCCCGTCTGGTAGTTCCCCGTCTTCTGCGTGTCGTCCGTCGTCGGCGTGCCACGGTTGTCCTCCGCGCCCGCGTAGATGATGATCGCCCCCGTCGGCGCGCTGTCCAGCTTGTGCAGCCCCAGCGTCGACGTGTTCTTCACCGCCCCGCTCGCCCGGATCGTGATGTCCGCCATCGCCGTCCCCGCGCTCGCCGCCACCGCCAACGCAATCAACTTCGTGTTCATGGCCCGTCTCCTCTTTGTTCAGGCGTCGCGCACACGCGCTCGCCAGGATGTCAACGCACGCGCACCCCCACACTCACGCAATCCCCGAACAAATCGCGGGCACCCCCACCCGCCCCGTGCCCCCCGCGCCGTGCCATCGATGTCGCCCCGCGACATCGATGCTCTTCTTTTCCCTTCCCGTGCCCCTCTTCGCATCCCCGCCTTTGTGTTGACCTCCTTCCCCCTCCGAGTTCCTCTGCCCTCCTCTGATTCCTCCGAGTTCTCTTCTCTTCCGCCCTTCTTCGCGCTCTTCGAGCCCTTCGAGTTCCCTCCTCGCTTCCACCACTCCCCACTCCCTTCTCCGCTTCCCCGCTTCTCTGTGCTTCCTCTGTGCTTCTGTGCCTCTTGTGGTGAATCTCCATTTCCGAATGCCGCGTCGTGTTCCCCCGACTCCCCACTCCCCATTCCCGACTCCCGCTCTTCCCGGTTAGCACCCGCTTATCACCGCATTCGTGCGCACCAATGTGTCCGTCTTTTTTCCCTCTTTCCATTTTCCCGAAAAAAATCTTCGCGCCCTTCCTCCCCGCGCGCAACGCCCTCCGCGGCCTTGTCTTCCTGCATTCCCTCGTGCCCGGTGCCCAGTGGCTAGTGCCTGCTTACCACCGCGCCTTTGCGCACCAATGTGTCCGTCCGCCCGCTGGGTGACACGCGACTCGCCGACGGCCAAACGTGAGGCCCACGCGAGCGCCACCCGGAGGGCGGCCCATGGCCTACCGACTCACCCCGTTCGCACCACTCGGCCTCGACGAGCCCCTGCTCACCCTGCTCCTCGATCAGCACCACGCCTCCACACTCCCGCGACTCGACAAGCTCTGGACCTACTTCCGAAATCCCCTCACCCCCGCCTCGCGCGCCTCCGCCCGCGGCTGGTACCGCCAGGGACAGGAGATCGGCCTGCCCCCGCGCGTCCTGGGCGATCCCGCCCTCGCCCTCGATGATCGCGCCGTCCTCCGCCGCGAAGTCGTCATCGAAAACGACATCGCCTGGCGCATCCAGGCCATGGTCGACTTCATCTTCGGCAAGCCCCTCACCATCGTCTCCACCGCCGCCACCGAGTCCAAACGCCGGCTCATCGAGCGCATCCTCGACCGCGTGTGGGAGCAGTCCGGCGGCGTCGCGCTCCTGCAAGACATGGCCCTCCTCGCCCACGTCTTCGGCCACGTCGACCTGGTCGTCCGCGCTGCGTCTCACCACGCCGCGCCCGTCGACCCCAGCGACCCCCACGCCCTCGACAAGCTCCTCCCCATCCTCGACGACATCCGCGTCGAACTGATCGATCCACGCCGCGGCGTCCCCCTCACGAGCCCGCGCGACTACCGCGACCTCTCCGCCTACCTCATCAACGTCGAGCACGCCACCAACACCGTCGAGCCCACGACCACTTCACCGCTTTCCATCATCCGCCGCGCCTGGCAGGGCGCCACGCAATCCCCCGGCGAGCGCCGCCGCGCGTCGACCCTCGAGGTCATCAGCGCCGACCGCCGCCAGCTCTACCACGACGGGCGCCTCGTCCTCGACGAGGACCTCGGCTGGTCCCAGGGGCGCATCCCCGTCGTCCACATCCAGAACATCGCCCAGCCCTTCCACTACAGCGGCCTGTCCGACGTCGAACCGCTCATCCCGCTCCAAGACGAGCTGAACACGCGCCTCTCCGATCGCGCCTGCCGCGTCACCATGCAGAGCTTCAAGATGTACCTCGCCAAGGGGCTCGAGGGCTTCGACACCGCGCCCGTCGCGCCCGGACAGCTCTGGACCACCGACAACCCCGACGCCTCCATCAGCGAGTTCGGCGGCGACGCCTCCTGCCCCAGCGAGGACGCCCACATCGAGGGCGTCCGCGAAGCGTTCGACAAAGTCTCGGGCATCCCGCCCCTTGCCGGCGGCGTGGTCCGCGCCAAGGTCGGCAACCTCTCCAGCGCCAACGCCCTCCGCATCACGCTCATGGGCGTGCTCGCCAAGACCCAGCGCAAGCGCGTCACCTACGGCCGCGGGATCGCCCAGGCCAGCGCCCTCATCCTCGCCGCCCTCGACCACGCCGGCGCGCTCTCGACCACCGAAGAAGAACGCGCCGTGCGCCTGGAGTGGAGCGACCCGCTCCCCGAGGACATCACCCGCCAGGTCCAGGCCGCCCAGGGCAAGGTCGACCTGGGCGTCCCGCGCGAGCGCGTGCTGGCCGAGCTCGGCTACGCGCCGGGCGACCCGGGCATCGGCTGATCCACGATTGAAATTGATCTGTGTTTCTTCACCCATCACCGAAAGGAGACATGTCATGCCGGACGGAGGACTCGGAGGACAGGGCGGCGGCGGGATCGGGAGCGGCGGGGGCGGGGGCGGGGGCGAGGGCTCGCCCGAGTCGCAGGGCGCGGGCAACCCGCTCGTCACCGACGACCTGCTGTGGCGACGCCGCGCCATCGCCGCGGAGGAACGACTCGCCGACCTGGAGAAGCAGCTCGACCAGGCCCGCAGCGCCATCGGCCAGGCCGAGCAGCGCGCCCGACTCGAGCGCGAGGCCCAGGCCATGAACGCCGTCGACGTCGAGACCGTCGTGCTCCTGGCCCAGGCGGCGCTGGCCGGCATGGACGCGCCCGATGTCGGGGCGGCCCTGCGCGACCTGAAGCGCCGCAAGCCCTTCCTCTTCCGCGCCGCGCCATCCACCGCGCCCTCCGCCGCCTCGATGGCCGGCGACGCCGGCGATCCGGGCGACGCCCATCTCGCCCGCGCGCTGGAGGAGGCGCGCACCAGCGGAGACCGCCAGGCGCTCCTGCGCTACCTGCGCCTCCGCCGCAACGCCTGATTCGTACCCGTGTTCGTGTTCATGTTCGTGGTTGAGCGCGGAGAACCCGCGCGATTGAAGGAGAAATGAAGCATGGCTTTCACCGGAAAAGCGACCTACGCCGCGGGGGCCGACCTGCCCGAGATCATGGAGGACGTGGCCGACATCATCTCGATCGTCAGCCCCTACGAGACCCCGCTCCTGGATCACCTGGGTGATCCCGCGCGCCCCGCGCTCTCGACCATCCACGAGTGGGTCGAGGACACGCTCCTGCCCAACACCGACACCATCAACCAGACCACCTTCACGCCCAACCCGCAGGACGCCACCAGCGTCACGGTCAACAACGGCCCGCGCTTCCAGGTCGGCGACCTCGTTCGCCCGGGCAACGCCACCGAGATCATGCAGGTCACCGCCGTCGCCACCAACACGCTCACCGTGGTCCGCCGCTACGGCGGGACGCCCGCGTCCAGCCTCTCCAACGGGCTCAAGCTCACGATCGTGGGCAACGCCGCCCTGGAGGGCGCCGACGCGCCCGCGACCCGCTTCACCACCCGCTCGCGCCGACAGAACTACTCCCAGATCTTCGCCGCCACCGTCGAGGTCTCCGGCTCCATGCGGGCCGCCAAGGTCTACGGCACGTCGGACGAGCTGGACTTCCAGAAGCAGGAACGCATGCGCGAACTCCTGCGCGACCTGGAGAACACCGTCATCAACGGGACCGCGCCGTCCTCGGGCCAGCAGGGCTCGGCGACGGTCCGCCGCTCGATGAACGGCATCGTCCGCCAGGTCGCCACCAACCAGTTCACGCCCGGGCAGAACGGATTCCCGTCCGGCGGCGGCGCGGGCACGGACCTCAACGACGTCGTGCTCAACGCGGCGCTGCGAACGATCTGGGAGCAGAGCTCGGGGCGCATCGACACCATCGTGTGCGGCGGGATGCAGAAGCGCCGCATCAACCAGCTCATCAGCTCCAGCCGCGCCTACGCGCCCGAGGACACCAAGTTCCGCGACCTGGTGAGCGTGTACGAGAGCGACTTTGGCGTGTGCAAGGTGGTCGTGAGCCGCTGGGTGCCCGCGGACACGGTGCTCTTCCTCGACAGCTCGCGGATCGAGGTCATGCCGCTGCGCGGACGCAGTTTCGCCTTCCAGCCGCTGGGCGCGCAGGGCGACCGCAGCGCCGGCATGGTCGTCGGCGAGTACACGCTGGAGTTCCGCAACGAGAACGCGCACGGGCTGGTCCGCGGCCTGTCCACGACGTGATGTGGATTCGCCGGGCGCTGTGAGGGCGTCGCCCGGCGAAACGGGGAGCCCGGCCCGGGATGAAAGTCCCGGGTCGGGGTTTGGGGAGAAGTGGGGAGTGGGGAATCGGGAGTGGGGAGTGGTGAAGAAGACGACACGGCACGACTCCCCACTCCCCATTCCCGACTCCCGGCGTTTCGCGCCTCGCGCGCGTCATTTACAGGAGGCAATCCATGTTTGCGACCGACCGTGATCTCTTGGCGATCGAGCCCAACGTGTTCAATGAAGTCTCGTGGGTGGGGCAGAGGCTGGTCAAGGGGACCGGCGACGTCGACGACGGCGTGCTGACGCTGACCACGTTCGACCGCGACTTTGTCGTGGCGGGCGTCGACGCGGGCCACGTCGTGCTCGTGAGCAACGTTGCGTACGAGGTGCTGGAGCGGGTGAGCGCGACGGAGGTCGCGGTGTCGCGCCTGCGCGCGAGCGTGGACGGCGCGGCGATCTGGCCGGCGGATGTGGTCGGGGCGGGCGTGGAGGTGCGGACCTTCGGGCCGCAGGTGGGGGTGACGCACGATCTGGTGCTGCGCCTGCTCGGGATCGAGGGGAGCGCGACGCCGGAGGGGTTGGGTGAGAGCGCGGTGGTGAACGGGGCGGCGCTGGCGCGGGTGGAGGCGCTGGGCGCGCTGCACTTGGTCTACGCCGCGGCGGGCTCGCTGTCGGGCCCGGGCACGGCGCTGTGGGAGCGCGGGGAGATGTACCGGCGGCGTTTCGCGGCCGAGCGCCAGACGGCGGCGGCGCGGGTGGACACCGACGGCGACGGCGTGGCGGACGCGACGCGGCGGATGAATGTGGTGTGGTTCGTGAGGGGATGAGCAGGCACTAGGCACTGGGCACTTGGCACGAGGGAAGAGACGGAGAGACGAAGAGACGAAGTGGAGAGAAGACGGGAGTGGGGAGTCGGGAGTCGGGAGTGGTGAGGAGGAAACGCGATGCTGGTGCTGAATCCGGGCGAGGTGGTGTTCGCGGGCGAGGTGTGGGGGCGTGTGAAGAGCGTGGCGATCGATCGCATCGCGGAAGAGGTGATCGCGGCCCGCGGCGACGGCGGCGCGGAGGTGGTCTTCGCCGACGTGCCCTCGGTGCGTGTGAACGTGAAGGTGGTGCGCGAGATGCACGAGAGCGATCTCGGTTCGCCCAGGCCGGGCCAGAGCGCGGTGCTGCTGTTCGTCACGTCGCTGGGCGCGTCGGACGCAAAGAAGAAGACGATCTCGATGCAGGCGGTGGTGACGAACGTGCGGCACGAGGTCGGCGCGAGGGGCGCGACGCGGATCGTGGAGTTCGTGGCGCTGTCGGCGGACGGGCACTCGGACCCGGTGAGTGTGAGTTAGGAAGTGAGGAAGCGAAGTCCGAACGCAGAGGAATCAGAGGGGAACGGAGGATCTCACGGGAAAAGAACAAGGGTGAACGCAGAGGTCGCAGAGATCGCAGAGGAAGAGGAGAGGAGGGGAGTGGGGAGGAGAAGATCAGAAGTGAAAGGCGGATGAACACCCTCTCTCGCGGCCGGGCTCCTGATGAGGAAGAGAAGGAGGGCGAAGTGGCGGAGTGGTGAAGCGAAGAAGGCATCGGGGCAATGGGCATCGAGGCATCGAGCGTGGGAGGTGGGTGATGGCGAGTTCGTTCAAGTCGAAGAATTTGTTTGGGAGCGGGCCGCACGGGTTTGCGGTGGGCGTGCAGGGGGAGCTGGCGCCGTTGAATATCTCGATGGGGATCGGCGACGCGGGGTCGACGCTGCTGGGGCTCTTGGAGCTGAACGTGACGGTGGAGGGGCGGCTGGTGGCGGCGAGCGAGGGGGCGCTCTGGGCGCTGCGCGACGCGGTGACGGCGGAGCTGGCGCACCCGCCGACGGCCGGGACGCTGGTGGACAGCGCGGGGCGGACGTGGACGGACATGACATTCATCTCGTACACGGAGACGCCGGTGGCGCGCGGGCGGGCGTGGAGCGTGGGGTACAAGGCGCTGTTCAGGAAGATGGCGGGGTGAGGAGGGAAGAGACGGAGAGACGAAGAGACGGAGAGACGCAGAGACGCAGAGACGCAGAGACGAAGTGGAGGAGTGAAAGATCACGGAACTGAAGGCAGGTGCGTGGCGGGAGGGGCGGGGCTTGCAAGATCGTGGTCAAGCCGAAGCGGCTTGACCACGCCACCCAGCGAGGGGTATCGATGTCGCGGGCGACATCGATGGCACGGGGCGGGCGGGGCGGCGTGTACACTGTGGGTGTGAGAACCCAGACGAAGCGGAACTTGGCCTGGCGTGGCGCGCGGGTGCGGCGCGGCGCGGTGTTGGCGTGCGCGGTGATGGCGGCGTTCGCGTGCGCGGGGTGCGGCGCGATCGGCGGCGGGGAGGCGTGGGAGGGTGACGCGACGGTCGGGCCGTTTGCGCCGGCGCGGCTGCGTCTGCATCCCTTGTCGCACCTGGAGCGAGACGCGGCGGGGCTGCCGACGCGGCTGGTGTGCCACGCGGAGTTTCAGGATCGGTGGTTTGATTCGGTGAAGGCGTGCGGGGTGGTGGAGGTGCAGCTGTATCGCGGGAGCGCCACGCCGGGGATGGACGAGCAGGTGGCGCGGTGGACGGTGGACCTGACGGATTTGGAGGCCAACGCGCGGTGGTTTGACCCGGTGACGCGGACGTACCGGGTGCAGCTGGACTTGCCGTCGTGGACGGAGCGGGCGACGGCGGGGTCGATGCGATTGCGGGCGGAGTATGTGCCGCGGATGAAGGAAGGGGAGACGCCGGGTGCGGAGGCGCGGCTGCGGGATGAGCTGGTGGTGAGGTATTGAGGGGGGCACGAGAGAAGAGACGGAGAGACGAAGTGGCGGAGTGGAGAGCGGGAGTCGGGAGTGGGGAGTGGGGGGAAGACAACGGGGCGGGCGGCGATGAAACCGGGGGGGTCGGGGCACGAAGAACGGAGTGTGTGCGTGGTGTCGCGGCGCTAGAGAAAGGTGCGGGCGATGTGGATCGTGGTTCTCCTGTCGTTGTTCATGCCGCGGATCGTGATCGCGGCGATGGTGGTGATGGGCGATTACATCGGGCGTGCGTACCAGAATGATTTCTGGGCGTTCGTGGGGTTCTTGTTCATGCCGTATACGACGCTGGCGTACGCGTGGGCGATCAACGAGCACGGGTCGGTGAGCGGGTGGCACGCGGCGGTGCTGGTGCTGGCGGTGCTGCTCGACCTTGGCTCGAACGGCGGGGGGTCGAAGGCGGTGAGGAAGCGGAAGCGGAGCGAGGAGTGATTACTTCGCCATGAGCGAGATCACGAGCGCGGCCAGGCCGATGCAAAGGAAGAAGATGCCACCGGCGATGTACTTTGCCTGTTCGGCGGTGCTGAGCGGCTCGGCGAGGGGAGTGTTGGGTTGACTGCCGCGCCCCTTGATGATTCGCAGCGAGCTGTCGCGGCGGATCGCTCCGTGAAGCATGGTGCAGCCAAAGATCAAGGCGCAGAGACCGGCAACGAAGCCTACGAAGGCATAACCGCCGGAAAGAACGGCGAGGATGGTGGAGTAGTCTGGCACGCAAGTATGATATCGGGCATGTGGGGAATGATGGGCGTGGAGCGGAGGTATTCGGGAAGTGAACGCGGAGCGATTTCTCCACAAGCCATCGGTCGTCACACTCGCGTGGAGGGATGTCGCGTCGAGCCAGTGGGAGATGTTTGCGGCCGCGGAGGGATTGAGGTATCGGCTTTCTGAACAAGGGTCGATCTTTGAGCGCGTCATGTATCCGTACCGGTCGGTCGAGTTGCAAGGCGCGCCGGCGACCTTTGAGATTCAGATCGTGTACTTTCCGGTTTCGCGAGTGCTCGGCGCGGACCTCATGCGACTCTCACCGATCACGATCGAGTACGCGACGTGGGTTCGGCGGTTGGCGGAACGGATGATCGCGCATGGCGCGGTGCTGTGCGACAACACACTCGAGATGATGGAGCGCGCACTACGCGGCCAAGACCCGGGCGAGCACGTCCGGCATCTGGCACTCCCTCGCGACGAGTTCTCACGCCTCGGCGGTGGAATTCCGGGCGAGCAATCCCACCCTGTGACGATCGCGATTCGTGGCGGAGTGCAGCGCGAGGTCGCAGCACGCGTGGATGGGGGGCCGCGCTGGCCGTTGTTTGTGCTAATCGGTGATGAGCAGACATTCAAGCGAATCGCGAGCGATGAAGAGCTTCAGTGGTTTGAAGAGCCCGATGTTCAGGAGGAAGCGCACTGGTGCTGGGATCGCGAGGGCGCGCTGTATCGGCTGGTTTGGGAGGGCGGGCGCGTGGCATGCGAGCGATGGCGGGGCGAGGATCGCAGAGCGTTCGTTGAGGTGGCGGCGTGGTACGTGCAGCGGATGCTGATGCGGGGGCGTCGACCAGCGCGACATCTCGTTCGGCCGGACGCACTGCGGCGGGAGATCGAGGAATTGATGAGGGAGTGGAGGTAGCCGCTCCACTACATCCTCCGATCCAGCAACCGATACCCGATCGCTTCGGCGACGTGCTGGAGTTGGATCAGCACGGGAATCGTGTGCGAAGGATCATGAAGCGCCTGGCGATGGTGGTTCGTCAGGCTGAGTCTCAGCGGCCGGGTCTCGTGGGGTATTAGTCGTGGGCACATGCTCATCCGAGCCACGCTGCGGGCAGGAGTGGGAATCCGGCCCGGCCAATGGAAGGCCGCAGCGAGGACATGAGGCCGAGCGCTCGAGCGCTGCTGCATGGTCAAGTCTTCGCCGGGCGGAGTCGATGATCGCTCCAATGATGTATCCGATCAAAATGTACTGCACGCCGCCGCAGACGATGAGCCAAACGAACGGGATGCCTGTGAGCTCGGTAAGAAGTTCCGCAATCGACGACGCAGGGCAGGTCAGCGCGAAGAAGAACGGGATGTTCGGTCCGTCCACGCCGACTGGTGTGTCGATGAACAGCGAAAGCGGGATGAGCACGAACAGGTAAACCACGACGGCGCATGTGACCGCGAATGGTTTGACCGACGGGCGCGGCTCGGTGGAAGGCTCGTTGGCTGGCGGGGGTTCATCGGGCATGAGCAGCCTACATCCTCCGATCCAGCAACCGATACCCGATCGCTTCGGCGACGTGCTGGGGCTGGATCGCGTCGGTGTTTTCGAGGTCGGCGATGGTTCGCGAGACGCGCCGGATCTTGTCGTAGGCGCGGGCCGAGAGGCCGAGCTCGGTCATCGCGTTGCCGACCATGGATCGGGATTGATCGTCAAGGACAGCCAGCGAATCGAGCTGCTTGCCGCTGAGGCGAGAGTTCGGAATGCCCTGGCGCTCGAGCTGGCGGAGGCGGGCGGCGAGCACGCGCTGGCGCATGGTGGCGGAGCTTGTGCCGACGGGGGCTTTGCTGAGCTCGTTCCACGAGACGGCGGGCGCTTCGATGTGGAGGTCGATGCGGTCGAGGAGCGGGCCGCTGAGGCGCGAGAGGTATTGCTCCATGGCGCGGCGGCCGACTTCGCCGGCGGGCATGTCGCCCTTGGGGGTCGGGTTCATGGCGGCGACGAGCATGAAGCTGGCGGGGAAGCGGACGGCGGCGTGTGAGCGTGCGACGGTGACGACGTGATCTTCGAGCGGTTGGCGCAACGTTTCGAGGACGAAGCGCGGGAACTCGGGGAGTTCGTCGAGGAAGAGCACGCCGTGGTGGGCGAGGGAGATCTCGCCGGGGCGTGGGATCATGCCGCCGCCGACGATGGCGGGGGCGGAGGCGGTGTGGTGGGGTGTGCGGACGGGGCGGGCGGTGATGAGCCCCTGCCCGGGCGGGAGCAGGCCGGCGGCGGAGTAGATGCGGGTGATTTCGATGGCTTCGTCGGGCGTGAGGGGCGGGAGGATTCCGGGAAGGGCCTTGGCCATCATCGATTTTCCGGTGCCGGCGGGCCCGAGCATGATAAGATTATGAAGTCCGGCGGCGCTTATAACAATAGCGCGTTTGACGGCTTCCTGGCCGCGGACGTCGGCGAAGTCGATGGGGGCCTTTGAGGCTTCGAGGAGTCCGGCGAGGTCCGGGGGCGAGGCGGGCGTTGGTTCGAGGTGGCCGGTGAGCAGGCCGACGACCTCGGAGAGGGTGCGGACGCCGAGGACAGTGAGGTCGGGGACGGCGGCGGCTTCCTCTGCGTTGTCGGCGGGGACGATGACGCCGGCGAAGCCGCGTTGGCGGGCGAGGGCGGCGAGTGCGATGACGCCCTTGATGGGGCGGACCCGGCCGTCGAGGGCGAGTTCGCCGGCGACGACGTAGCGGCGGAGGTCGGGGGTGGTGTGGTCGGCGGGGGTGGGGAGTGTGAGCGCGCCGGCGGAGATGAGAAGTCCGAGGGCGATGGGGAGGTCATAGACGGGGCCTTCTTTGCGAAGGTCGGCGGGGGCGAGGTTGACGAGGAGGCGGCCGTTGCCGGTGGTGTATCCGGTGTTGGCGAGTGCGGCGCGGACGCGTTGGAGGGCTTCTTTGACGCCGGCGTCGGGGAGTCCGACGATGAGTTCCTTGGTGTCGGTGGAGGTGTTGTCGAAGTCGACCTCGACCTCGCAGGGGAGGGCGTCGATGCCGGAGAGGAGATAGGACTGGACGCGTGCGAGCACGGGGGGAGTTTAGGGGAAAAGTGGCGGAATGGCGGAGTGGTCAGGTGGTGGGGTGGGGCCCCGGATGAGGGGGTATTGTGCGAAGTCCGGGACGTTGATGAGTGTTCGGTCGATGCCACGGCGGGATGACATGCCGGGATGACATGCCGGGATGACAAGCCAGAGATGTGTGATGACGCGATGTGGCGAGGCGTCGGCGTCATCGGTCGGCGCGCGATGGTGTTGATTGAGGATACGCGGGGCGCATTGTGGCTTGGGGCGCGGGGTGATTCGGCGGATTTTCTTTGACGCCTACGGCGGAGATCGTTAGTCTTTGGTTGAGAATAGACGCTCAGGGAACGGGCCGGGCACGGCTCGATGGAGGGAGTTTCCATGAAGAGCGTTGCATCCGCAGTCATTGTGTCCGCTGTGTTCTGTGCCTCGGCATCGGCACAGCTCAGCGAGCTGTACCTGAATCGGCACGGGGACGGCAGCGGGAAAATCTACGTCGTGCAGGGTGGCGCGATTGTGCGCGAATGGATGGGCGAGCGCGGCTCTCTGTTCGTGACGGGGAGCGTCGTGCGCACGGCCGGCAACACCGGCGGCGCGGGCGCCGAGTACACGCTGGCGGGTGTTGCGACGGGCAATACCTACCCGGCGCCCGGGACCGCGGGCATGCACAACGACGACTCAACGACCGACGGCGTGTATGCGTACGGGCTCAACTACAACTCGCAACGCGTCGTGCGGTTTGATCTTGATTGGTCGAATCCGACCAACCTGTTCGGCGTGGGTGGGAATTCCGACGGCATCACATGGGACCGCACGGACAACACCCTCTGGACGTGCGGGTGGACGACCGGTGAAATCAACCACTACTCGATGGCGGGCGCCTGGCTTGGAGGATTCGTCTTGCCGACGTCGGGGCATGTGGGCATCGCGATCGACCCCGCGGACCACACGCTCTGGATGAACAAGTGGGGCACGAACCAGATCGAGCAATACTCGGTCACGGGCACGCACCTTCAGACTCTGACGGTCTCGGGTCTGCCGGGCGATCTTTCCGGAGCGGAGTTTGCCATTCCCACCCCTGGCGCGGGTGTGCTGGTGGGCGTGGGAGGTCTGGCTGCGATGCGCCGGCGGCGGGCCTGAAGGCGGCGGGTAGAAGAAATGGAAGCGGCGACGGGCGACGGGATTGATGGGCGTGGACGCCGCGGGGCGTGATGGAGGAAATTGATGCGTGCGGCGCGCGCGGAAGGGGGGCGATGTCTCTCTTCTCGGACCTAGGAGGCCCCGCCATGCCCAAGGTCCATCACGAAAGGTTCTCCGGTTCATTCCATGCTCTCGAAGCGAGGACGCTGTTTGCGAATGCGTTCGTCGGAGTCGGGCTGGCGGTGAGCGAGGAGGTCCCGAACGGCTATGACGCGTGGTCGTATGTCATCGAGGGCTCGGTGGATGTGGCCAATGGCGACCTTTCGGGAGGGGTCGAGGCCTTTGGAAGCGGGAATCCGATCTCGGCGAGTTCGCTGAACGGGCGGAAGGCGGTCGACCTTGGGTATGGGCGTATGCGCGTGCTTGACGGCACGTGGCTGCGGCCCGGGGTTTCGGGCGTGGAGTCCGGCGAGTCTTCTTTTCTGTCGGACCTTGGGTATCCGGTCGGCTTCTCGATCAACGGGTACGCGAGCGGTCTGGTCGCGGGCGACGCGGTGCTGCTGGCCCAGCGGCCGACGTCGGCGAGTTTGGACGATCTCCGGGGCGAGTGGCGGATGTCCGTGCTTTCCGAGAGCGGCGGCAATCCGGTGATCTCGGAGGGTCGGGTTCAGGTGAACGGCGATGTGATCGGATTTCAGGCGAGCCTGCCGTTCGCGGGCTACGGGTTCGGGCTGCATGTGGACGCGGTCGACGGGGACGGCGAGGTTCGCGTGTCTCATTGGGAGACGCGTGCGGCGGCGCCGACGCAGCGATTCTACCTGAGCGCGGACAAGAGCTTTGCGTTGTATGTCAATACGGGGGCCGGCACGAGCGACTCGTCGATCGGCGTGATGTATCGCATGGATTCATCGGTCGGCGAGGCGGACTTGGTTGGAACGTATCGGGTGGGGATGGGTTGGTCGTATGACCGCGCCACGATCCAGGGCGTGTTCGGGAGCACGCCGGACGGCGTTGGCGAGGGCGCGCGGCAGATATGGACGGTGCCTACGGCCCTGGTGCTGGGCGCGGACCACACATACCGGTTCTATTCGCTGGACGACTTTGATCGGGGCTTGAAGGGTTCGTCGCTGGTCTCGGGGGCGTGGTCGCTGGACCAGGGGGAGATCACGCTGTCGATGAACGGGAGCCCGGCGCTGAAGTTCGCGGTGGGGGCGGGCGGGCACTCGATCTTTGCGGGCAAGTCGGTCGGCGCGTTGTCGGTTCTCGGGGTGGGGACGCGTCTGTTTCCCGCGCGGGTGTCGCAGCAGGTGGAGAGGGCCGAGCTTGCGCACGCGGTGGTGCGTGATTCGCACGCGATCGTGTTCGAGCGGGGTGATGACAATTTCTGGCGCGAGTTTCACGTCGAGCAGGCGTTCCCGGGAACGCCGGACGACATCGCGGAGGCGGACGCGTGGGTCGACGCGAAGGGCACGGGGAACGGAGACACGTGGGCGGTCGCCTCATCGGTGTCGGGCACGTTCGTGTTCCATCGCGCATCGGGAGGAGCATGGACATCTACGAATATCAGTCAAGCGGCGGCGAGCGCGCCGATCGTTGACCAGCTTCAGGTGGTTGAGGCCGCGGACGGCGCGGTCCATTTGATGGGCAAGGCGTCGGACGGGGACCTGGTGCGGTACTCGCGGGGCGACGACGGGAGCTCGTGGACGTTCCACAACATCACGGAAGAGATCGTGTCGACGGGGCAGTCGATGCCGACGCTTCAGGGCGATCTGACTTCGTATGCGACGAAGTGGGGCGCGCTGAACGTGGTCGGGCTGGATGGGTCGGGTCGAGCGTGGGCGATCTGGTGGGCGCCGGGGCTGGCGAACTGGCAGGCGAGCGACTTGAGCGCGGCCACGGGTCAGGACGCGCGGTTCAGCGGCGGGCTGACGGTGTATTTGACGCCGTGGGACGGGATCAACATCGCCGGGGTCGATGCGAATGGGAGCGTCGACGCGGTGTGGTGGACGCCGGACCTGAAGGGGCAGTGGCGTCGCGACAGCATCAGCGGCGCGACGGGCGTGTCGGAGGCGGATCGTCCGCGGCTGGCGCCGCGGACGGTGACGAGCTACACGACGGCGTGGGGAGGGTTGAATATCGCGGGGGTCGATTCCAGGACCAACCAGGTGGTGCAGTATTGGTGGAGCCCGCAGGCGAACGCGTGGGCGATCGCCTCGATCTCCGCGGCCATCGGGCGGATGCGGAGCGCGGTGATCGAGAGTCTGCGCGGGTACGCGGCCTCCGATGGGAGCATGAACCTCGTCGCGGAGTATGAGCCGGGGGACTACGACGACGGATACCAGGACTCAATTCCGAGCTATCAGGCCGGCTATTCCAACTCGTACAACGCGGGCTCGAACCTGATGAGCATGCAATTCAGTAGCAGCTATGGCATCGGAAGCCCTTGGGGTGGCACCACAATGAGCGGCATCGGAGACTGGGACTGAGCATGTCCGCCAAGGACTGGCCCGACGCGCCTACTTCGTCTCCGCCTTCCAGCCGTATTTGATGTATTCGTGCTCGAAGGAACCGTCGTCGAAGAGGTTGATGGCGGCGTAGCCCTCGTCGCAGTCGCGGTGGCGGCCTTTCCACCAGTTGCCGCTGACGGCGCCGTTGCAGAGGTAGGTCACGCCGTTGTAGTCGCAGCGGTCGATCAGGTGCATGTGCCCGGAGAGGCAGAGCTTGACGGTGTTGTGTTTCTCGAAGATGGATTTGATGCGGGCGTAGTCGCAGTGCTGGAGCGAGCCGCTGATGTTGTAGTTGTTGTCCTTGTCGGGCTTGGTGTAGACGGAGGTGGTGACGGTGAGGATGGGGATGTGTGAGAGGACGAGCGTGGGCGTGCCCTTGGGGAGTTTGGCGAGGTCGGCGTCGAGCCACTCGGCTTGCTCGTCGTCGAGCTTGCCGAGGTAGCCGTCGCCATTGGGGAAGACGCTGTCGAGGACGACGAAGTGCCAGCCGGCCTGGTCGAAGCTGTAGTAGCGCGCGGGGAGTTTGAGGGCGTCGACGGCCCAGGCCTTGCCCCAGCTGTTTTCGGTGCCGGTGGTATTGCTTTTGGCTTTGTTCCAGCCCCAGGCGTCGTGGTTTCCGATGGTGGAGCGGACGGGGATGCTGAGGCCGTCGGCGAGGGTTTTGGTGAAGAGGTCCCACTGGGTCTTGGTGCGATCGAAGGTGGCCTCGAAGGAGTCCATGACGTGATCGCCGCCGGTGAGGATGAGGTCGGGCTTGTCGGCGAGGTCGGCGACGTGCTTGAGGCAGGCGGCCATTCCTTCGCCGGCGCGTTTTTCGGGCTGGACGTGGATGTCGGTGAGGTGCGCGACACGCAGGACGCGCTTGCGGGGGCGGGGAACGGCGGGGCGGGGTGAGGCGAGGGCGGTGTCGAATGAGAGGCCGGAGGCGAGCACGCCGGCGCCGAGGGCGGCGCGGGTGAGGAGGGAGCGGCGGGAGAGGGAGGAATGTTCGAGGGACATGGGTGGCTCCTTCGCGGTGGCGTCAGGATACCACGAGGGGGGATGGTGGGCGGGCGTCATGTGGGTGAGGAATGGATGAAGGTTGAGGGGCGGGGATTGGGGTTGGGATTGGAGTTGGATTGGGGGTGGGTGGGGGGATTCGAGGGGTTGGGCGGGGCTGGTCGATAGACGGGGAGGCGCGGGGCGTTGGGCTATCGCTTCGCGCTGGTTGGAAGGAATGGCGGCGAGGATCGCCGCGAGATAGCGCAGGAGGCGCCCCGTGCGTGACGTGAAATGGATCGGCGTGGTGGTGGTGGGGTGGTCGGCGGTGCTCGGCGCGTGCGCCGGGCCGGGGAGTGCTGGTGCGCGTGGGGCTGAGGGGCCGAACACGGGGCTGTCGATGCTGACGGAAGCGCCGGGGGGCGTGCGCGAGAGCGCGGACGGCGGTGCGGGTGGCGGCGTGGATGGTGGGGAGGTTGGTGAGCCCGCGCGGAGAGGTACACCCGCGGGGGCGGGCCGATCGCGGACGCGGCTGGACACGCTGGCGGCGGACACGGATGTGAATGTTGATGATGTGCTGGCGAGCGCGGAGGGACGCGGGGCTGTGCGCGCGCCGGTTGCGAGCGAGTCGGTTGATGGGGGTGGGAATGCGGGCGCGACGGATGATGTGACGGGTGATGGCGCGGGTGAGACGACGCCGGGGGTGCTGGTGCCGCTGGAGGGGGACGCGCCGAACGCGGGGTTGGCGGCGTTGGCGAGCGAAGAGGTTGGTGCGGCGGCGAAGCCAGATGAGCAGGCGGGGGCGCGGGAGGCGGAGGTTGCGAAGCTGGCGGGGCTGCGGCGGGACTTGGCGGTGTTTCTTTCGGCGCGTCGTGAGCAGGGTGCGAAGTTGATGGCGGACGCGGCGTTGATCGTGGTTGGCGAGGCGATCGGCTATGACGGGGAGGCGAGGCCGTCGACGCCGGATGAGACGGGGTTGACGTCGCAGGAGCGGACGACGCTGTCGGCGATCCGGGCGCTGGGCCGGGCGTTGTCGCAGGAGGGGAAGGTTCAGGACCCGGCGCGGGCGGCGCAGCTTGTGGAGGGGGTGCTGTCGACGCTGCGCGAGGCGTCGGCGGTGCGGATCGCGCGGGCGGCGTTGTGCACGCGGGTGGAGGGGTTCGGGCGGTACGAGCCGTTTGCGGAGTACACGTTCCTGGCGGGGCGGGTGACGAAGATG
>JAEUJA010000067.1 GCA_016793195.1 Phycisphaerae bacterium | reverse complement strand
TTCACGGCGTACCATGGCCCCGAAACCGACGGAGCCCCGCGCCATGCCGCACATCATCGCCGAGCCGTGCATCGGAACAAAGGACACTTCGTGTGTCGACGTCTGCCCGGTCGACTGCATCCACCCCACCAAGGCCGAGGGAGATTTCGGCAAGGCCGACCAGCTCTACATCGACCCCGACACCTGCATCGATTGCGGCCTGTGCGTGGACGAGTGCCCGGTGAAGGCGATCTTCCCGCAGGAGGACCTGCCGACCGAGTGGAACAAGTACATCCAGGTCAACCTGGACTACTACAAGAAATAGGGCGGGGCGTCGCACGCCGGCGGCCGGCGCGACGGATCGGTCGCGGTTGGCACGGCGCGGGCGGCGGCGCTAATCTCTGGGACCATGATTACGCCATCGCCGACCACGAAGATCGCCCCGTATCTCTGCCGCGGCGTGCTCGAGCAGATCGTGCCGGAGAGCGCGACCAAGGGCGCGTATGTGGTGGTGTCGTTCCCGGACACGAGCTATCGCCTGCACCTGGTGGCGACGGCGGAGATTCAGACGCCGCCGGGCAAGAAGGTGATCGGCGTGATCCGGGCCCGGGCCCGGCGCGTGGACGTGGTGCAGACGGGCGGGCGGTTCGTGGAGCCGGTGATTGGGCGTCCGCGCCGCGTGCAGGGGCACGTGCTCTCCAGCGAGCCCAGCACCAACTCGATCACGGTGAACGCGGGGGTTCCGATCGTGTGCGTGCTGACCGACGCGCGTCAATCGGCGTCGCAGTTCGAGCCGGGGCTGTTCGTGAGCTTTGACGTGATGGACGGGGCGACGCTGACGCCCGAGCAACCGGCGTAGGACCCGCCGCGAATGGAGCGGTGGGGGACTACGGGTCGGGCGCGGGCGGCGGGTGATGTTGGGCGCGGGGTGGCGCGGGTGCGCGCGGCATGGCACGGTGTGGCACGGCACGTTGGGTGTGTGTGGGCCGGAGATGACCAAGATTTGCGCGGGGGCGCTGCGCCGTGAGTACGCCGCACGAGCATGACGCGGAGGAGCGCGACGCCCTGCGTGGCGCGGGGTCGGCGCGGGCGGGCTGGCTGGTGGCGGTGGCGCTGGCGCTCCTGGGCGGGCCGATGGCGAGCGTCGCGGCGCTGGTGGGGTCGATCAAGCCCGGCGGCTGGTCGCCGTGGATGCTTATCGTGTTCGGCCCGGCGCTGGAAGAGGTGCTCAAGTCGTGCCTGGCGGCGTGGGTGGTGGACCGGCGGGCGCGGGTCTTCGTGGCCCGCGACCAGATCCTGCTGGCGGGCGCGTGGTCGGGCGTGTGCTTTGCCGCGGTGGAGGCGATGATGTACACGCACCGGTCGCTGGAAGCGCCGTCGGCGGAACTGGTGTGGTACCGCTGGACCGTGTGCGTGGTGCTGCACGCGGCGTGCTCGCTGATGGCGGCGATCGGGCTGGCCGATTCGTGGGAGTCGTCGCGGCGCGGGGAGAAGGGCGGGGCGTTGGCGGCGGCGCCGTTCCTCCTGGCGGCGATCGTGCTCCACGCCGGGTACAACGCCATGTGCGTCGTGCTCTCGATCCGCGGGTATGCGATGTAGGGGCCTGCACGAACGGGCGGGGCGGGGCGAGCCAAATCTCCTGTGAATTCGCGGCGCGCGCGGGTAGAGTGTCGCGGGGCGCCGCCAACCCGGCGCGGACTCAGGGAGGCCATCGTGAAACTCGACGGAAGGATGCTGGCGGCGTGCGTGGCGGCGGTGGTGATGGCGGCCGGGGGCGCGGACGCGCAAACGATCGTGCAAGGACCGGTAACCAACCCGAACAACGGGCACCGGTACCTCGTGGTGCAAGGGTCGAACTGGACCCAGCTGGAGACGTTCGCGCAGGGCCTGGGCGGGCACCTGGCGACGGTCGAGGACGCGCTCGAGGACGCGTGGATCAACACCAACCTGACCAACGCCGGGACGCGGAAGCTGTTTCTGGGGCTGAGCGACGCCGCGGTGGAGGGAACATTCGTGTGGGCGGACGGCTCGACCGCCGCGTACCGGAACTGGCGCTCGGGCCAGCCCGCGCCGGATGATTTCGTGATGACGCAGCCGAGTTCGAGCGGGCAGTGGGACGCGGCCAGCGCGACCGCGACAAGCTTCGGCGTGGTCGAACTCTCGGGCGCGATCAAGGTGCCGGGTGATTA
Source organism: Phycisphaerae bacterium (assembly GCA_016793195.1). Classification (GTDB taxonomy): domain Bacteria; phylum Planctomycetota; class Phycisphaerae; order Phycisphaerales; family UBA1924; genus JABWBC01. Next base: position 8,542 of record JAEUJA010000067.1, on the reverse strand, counting down.
CGCGACGATCCAGGCGGCGATCAACGCGGCGTATCCGGGCTCGACGATCGAGGTGATGCCGGGGGTCTACAACGAGTTCCTCTCGATTAATAAGCCCGTGGTCTTGCGTTCGGTCGGCGGGCGCGCGGTGACAACGCTCCGCAACGACGGTTCATCCTTTGGAATCGAGTTCGACAGCAGCGCGATCCAATCGATCCTTCAGGGATTCACGATCGAGGTCGGGTCCCAGGGTTCCGGCTTCTTGGCCGCCGGGGCGGCGAGTACCGGGCGTGTCATCGATTGCCAATTCCGGGGGACGGGCCAGTTTCTCGGGGCCGCCGTCATGCTGAACAACCCCCAGGGCGACATGCGATTCGAGAACTGCATCTTCAGCGGTTGGAACGGCGGTGGCGTGGCGCTGATCTCGGACGCGGCGAACATCGGGGGGCGGGCGACGCTGCTGAACTGCCTCATCGCGGGGAACTCGCTGGGCGGCGGCCGGGTCATCGGCGTCAACGACGGCGAGATCACCATGCGGAACTGCACGCTGGCGGGCAACAGCAACTCGCCGGGGATCGACGTGCGCGGCGACGGCACGCTGAGTCTGCACAACTGCATCGTGCGCGAGGCCATCACCAACGCTGGCACGCTGGTCGCCACGTATTCCAATATCCTGGGCGGCTGGCCGGGCGTGGGCAATTTCGACGCCGATCCGAGGTTCCTGGGGGGCGGGAACTATTCGCTCCTGGCCGATTCCCCGTGCATCGACGCGGGGGACATCGTGCAATACGCGGGCTTTGGCGGCGTCGTGGACCTGGCGGGCAACCCGCGCGGGAAGAACGACCCCAACGTGCCCAATACCGGCAATGGCGCGCCCCCGATCGACATCGGCGCGTACGAGTTCCAGCCGCTCGACCCCAACTGCCCGGCGGATTTCAACGGCGACGGATTCGTGAACGGCGATGATTACGACCTGTTCGCGGAGCACTTCGAGGAAGGGTGCTGAAGAGAAGGAATCAGGGATTCGGGATCCGGCATCGGGAATCAGGCCCCGGGCAATCGGAATAGGAGCGGCCGCCGATCGCGAAGTGGAGGCCCCTCGCGCGCCCGATCGACCCACCACGATAATCTCGCTGGCTTGCAAGCCAGGATGGCGAGTCGGACATCGGGTGCCTGACGCGACTGAGAGAAACGGGGCACTTCATGAATCACGGCATGGGCGTGGCGGCGTTGGCGTGCGTGCTGTCGGCCCGCACGCTCACGGCGCACGCGGGAACGATCTATGTTGACGCGGCCAGGCCGCAGGGCTCCGGCGACGGCGCGACCTGGGACACCGCGTTCGGCGGGCGAACGGGCCTTCAGTCGGCGCTTGCGCTGGCGCAGGCCGGCGATGAAATCTGGGTCGCCGACGGCGTGTACGCGCCGGGGCTCAACGGCGCGCCCAGGACCGTCACGTTCACGCTCAAGGACGGCGTGCGCGTGCTGGGCGGCTTTGCCGGCGGCGAGACCAACGCCGACGAGCGCGATCCCTCCGCTCACGTTGCGGTGCTTACCGGTGATCTGGCGTCCAACGGCAACGACTGGCCCTTCGCCGGCGAAAATGCGCTGCGCGTCGTGACGGCGGTCAACCTGAACGCGACCGCCGAGCTTGATGGGTTCACCGTCACGGGCGGCGTGAACGACCAGGCCGACAACTTTGAGCAGTACGGCGGGGGGATGGTGATCTCGGGCGGCGCGATGACGGTCCGACGCTGCACGTTCGTGGAGAACATGGCCGGGTGGCTCGGCGGCGGGCTTGGCATCGTCGACGCCGCGCCGCTGGTGGAGGATTGTGTCTTCGCCGGGAACCGCGGGCACGCCGGGTGCAACGCCGCCCAGCGCCGGAGCCACGCGACCTTCAGGGGCTGCTCGTTCGTCGGCGATTCGCACGTCACCGGCGGAACGTTCGGCGTGGGCATCATGAGCGGGCCGCCGATCCCAAACGGCGACGACGCGTCGCACCTCACCGTCGAGGATTGCTTCTTTTCGATCGATGAAAATGAGTTCAGCTGCCCCACGGGAATGGGCATCTACCTCTCGGCCGGCTCGGCCGACATCCGGCGGACGGATTTCATCAACAACGTGAGTTGCGGCGGGGGCACGGGCGTGTCGGGCGACGCCGTGGTGACGATCGATCGCTGCCGATTCATCGGCAACGAGGGGTTCTTCGACGGCGGGGCGGCCATCCACTCGTTCGCCGGCGATTACACCGTCACCAACTCGCTGTTTCACGCCAACGACAAGAAGGGATTCTCCACGATCTTCGCGGGCGGGCGGTTCCGCGCGGTGAACTGCACGTTTACCAACAACGGCGAGGCGGCCCACTTCCACTACGCGATCATTGGCTTCGGAGATGTCTCGCTGGAGAACTGCGTTGTGTGGGGGAATCAGAGCCTGGGGGGTGACGCCGAGGCGGTCGCGTTTCTCGGCTCCGGCGGCGTGCCGCGGTTTGATCGGTGCCTCGTGCAGGCCTGGGATGGGCGGTACCCGGGCGACCACTCTTTCGCGGCCGACCCGCTGTTCGTGGATGTCAACGGCGCGGACAACGTGGCGGGCACGCTCGATGATGACCTTTCGCTCGGCGACGGATCACCCGCGATCGATCGCGGGCGCAACGCGGCCCTGACGGAGACAGGTCAAGGACTGGGCGGCGATCTGGTCGGAAGCCCTCGCTTCCGCGATGATCCCGACGCGCCGGACCTGGGCGTCGGCGCGCCGCCCCTGGTTGATCTTGGCGCACTGGAGCGTCTGGCGGCGTGTGCCGCGGACGTGAACGGTGACGGGTTTGTGAATGGCGACGACTACGACCTGTTCGCGGGGGCGTTCGATGCCGCGGATCAGGCCGCGGACCTCAACGGCGACGGATTCGTGAACGGCGATGACTACGACTTCTTCGCGGAGCACTTCGAGGAAGGGTGTTGAAGGAGCGGCATCGGTCGCTGGGCTTCGGTGGAAAGAGACGATGCCCTCCCGGACGTTCGCGCGACTGACAAGACAGTGGCAGCGGGGAAGCGCCCATCGGGGGCCGCGGCGCTCCACGGGCCGGCGCGGATGTTACACTGACGCCATGGAAAACAACCATGCATCGTCGTCGCCGAATGACGCGGGCGAGGGGGGCGCGGTCGCGCCCGGGATCGACGGGCCCGTGTTGCAGGGCGACGTCTCGTGCATCAAGTGCTCGTACAACCTGCGCGGCCTGCCTCCCAACCGAAACTGCCCGGAGTGCGGCGAGCCGATCGCCAGTTCGCTGAAGGGCTTCACCCTCCAGGCGGCGTCGGCGGAATACCGCGCCACGCTGAAATCCGGGCTGTCGCTGGTGCTCAACGGCATCCTGTTCCTGATCATGGCGATGATCGCCATGGCGGTCGTGCGGAAGGCGCTGCCCGGGATGGCGTGGCTCGGGACGATCCTCGACGGCGTGGTGTTCCTCATCGGGTGCGCCATGCTGCTGGGATACTGGAAATACACCGAGCCCGACCCGGGCTATGTGAATTTCGAGCAGCCATCGAGCGCCCGCAAGGTGGTGCGCGTGTCGGTGCTGCTCTCGGCGGTGATCTCGCTGGCCCAGTTCATGCTCGGGCTTCTGGCGGTTGGAATGGCGGACGCGAGCGCGGTGGGGGCGCGACGCTGGCCCTGGCGGTATTGGTGGGGCTCGCGTCGTTCGTGGTGTGGATCGTGCAGTTCATCGGCGTGATGAATTACACGTCGTGGATCGGCGGGCGCGTGCCGGACGTTTTCGTGGTCCGCCGGGCCCGGATGTACCGCTGGCTGCTCCCGGTGATCTGGGTCGTGGGCGCGATCGTGTTGATCGGGCCGCTGATCGCGCTGGTGATGTACTGGAACCTGCTCGACCGCGTGCGTAAGCACATGAAGGCGATCGAGGCGACGGGCGCGCCGGCGGAGTTGCCCAAAAGGCTCGGCTGAACTCGTGGTGGCTTCTGATGCCCAAAGGCGCTGGATCGGCATGAATTGCGCGTTCTTTTTTATGGGAAGCGAGTTGGCGCGGGATCGCGTCCGTGTGGTCGCTTGATCGAGAAGCTGGAGCATGCGGACTGTTGAGTCCGCTGTGAGAACAAAGAAATCATCGAAAGTGGTGTGAAGTGCATCTTGCCCGATCGGGGGCTGGTTGCTATATCTCACGGTGCGTGGGGCTGGCTGTGCGGCCCCCGATGGACCACGGCCGAATTCGCCCGGGAGTCAGCAGGGGTTCAGAGCGACGCGTGTCTTTCTCGGGCGAGGATTCGGTTGGCAATGGTCAATATCTATGTCGGGAATCTGCCGTATAGCACCACGGACGCCGAGCTCACCGAGCTCTTTTCGGCCCACGGCAACGTGCGCCGCGCCAGCGTGATCATCGACCGCGAGACCGGCCGCTCTCGCGGGTTCGGGTTCGTCGAGATGGAGGACGCGGCCCAGGGCAACGCGGCGATCCAGGCCCTCAACGGGCAGGATATGGAAGGACGGAAGCTGATCGTCAACGAAGCCAAGCCGCGTGAACAAGGTGGCGGTGGCGGCGGTCGAGGCGGGTTCGGCGGTGGTGGCGGCGGCGGTCGCGGCGGCTACGGTGGTGGCGGCGGTGGTCGCGGTGGCTATGGCGGCGGGGGCGGTGGCGGCCGCGGTGGCTATGGCGGCGGCGGCGGAGGTGGTGGGGGTCGTGGCGACCGCGGCGACCGTGGGGGCGGCCGCGACGACGGCGGCTGGTAGCCCGCTTCTCGGACTTTTCACGTTCAACCTGCGAAGCCCCGGCCGATCCGGGGCTTTTTTTCGTCAGCGGGCATCCTCTCAACTCCGCTTGGAGCCGAGTGCCGTGCCGGGTATGGTGGAGGGCGTTGACGCTTGGCCATTCACCTCTCTTCGGGAGATGTTCGATGTCGATTGGCGCTGGTTCTGTCGCGGCGTTGGTGGCGGTGGCGGTGCTTTCGTCCTCGGCGCTGGCCGACGATCAGGCGGTGATCAACCTCACCGGGCTTCGGATCAAGCACGCGACCAACCAGAACAAGTCCAGCGCGCCCGACGCGATCGACGCCGGGCCGCGCTACGCGTATGTGATCGACGGGATGGTCAAGGGCGACAGCGGGCTGCTCGCGGCGTTGTACCCATCGCCGACGCCGTTGGCGACGGTGCTGGAGTCGTTCCAGCCCGGCGCGTCGGAGGCGCTGGCGGGGGCCGTGAACGACCTGGCCGCGGCGCACCCGGTGGTGATGATGGACCAGACCTTCACCGGCTCGACCGTGATCCTCGGCGTGCCCGTCACGTTCGGGGCGCGATTCGTCGTGGGGATCGACGCGTCGCACTTCGCGTATTTCAGCCTCACCAACGTGGTGATCGATCCCTCGTTCCTGGTCGGGAGCATGACGTTCACCAGCGGGACGGCGACGATCAACCGCGTGGCGTGCGCGGCCGACAGCAACTGCGACGGCTTTGTCAACGGCGATGACTACGACCTGTTCGCGTCGTGGTTCGACGCCGCCTCGCCGCGGGCCGACCACAACCGCGACGGGTTCGTCAACGGCGATGACTATGACCTCTTCGCTGAGGCGTTCGACGCGGGGTGCTGAGAAAGAAGCGAGACAGCGAAGCAGCGATACAGTGGAAGTGAAGGAGAAAATGGCCGTGGCGTTTCGCGGCTCGAAAAAATGTGCGGGCCTCACGCGGCGTTGACGTACTTCGATGTGATGGGTGTCAGGGTCCCGGTGTGCCCGCGACTTTGTCCGCCGGCTGGTTGGGTTGCAGGCACGGTTTGTTCGGCTTGAAGGGAGCGATGCGATGATGTTGAATAGGAATTGGCGTGTGATGGCAGCCACGGCGGCGGTCGCGCTCACGTCGTCCGCGGCGCTGGCGCAGTGGACTGTGACGAACCTCTCACCGCCTTGGAACGGCCATTCCACAGCCTCGGACACAACCGGTACGCAGCAAGTGGGATGGGCGACTGTTGGTCCCAACGACCACGCGTTCTTGTGGAATGGCTCGTCGGCCTCTTGGGTCGATCTCAATCCTCCTGGGGCAGTCCGATCCCAAGCATTCGGAATATCCGGCACGCAAAAAGTGGGAGTTGCAACAGTCACGGCACCCCATGCCGGCCTCTGGAACGGTCTGGCAACTTCTTGGGTCGACCTCCATCCCACGGGGGCGTTATACTCCCTTGCCAGGCACACGTCAGGCACACAGCAGGTGGGGTGGGCCACGTTTCTTGATAAGGATCACGCCTCGCTATGGAGCGGTTCAGCGGCTTCCTGGGTCGATCTCCACCCTGCGGGGCTCCCAGGGTTGGTCCGCTCCCGAGCTAACGCTACCTCCGGCGCGCAGCAGGTGGGCTTAGTTACGGTCACTGTAAACGGCTGGGATCGTGACCATGCTGCTCTGTGGAACGGAACGGCGGCCTCGTTTGTCGATCTGAACCCCGCGGGAGCCGAAGTCTCCATCGCCAATGCGGTTTTCGGTGCGCAGCAGGTGGGGTTTGCCTTCGTCGGCAACCTGAACCGCGCCGGCATGTGGAACGGTTCGGCGGCTTCGTGGGTTGATCTCAACCCCGCGGGTGCGGGTGCTTCCAGCGCCCAGGGCACTTCAGGTACCCATCAGGTGGGCGGCGCTCGCTTCGGCAATGTGTGGCATGCTGGCATATGGAGCGGCTCGGCAGGATCCTGGGAAGACCTCTCCATCGTGCTGCCGGGCTCGTGGGGCAATACCGCCGCCTATAGCATCTGGAGCGACGGAAGTTTCATTGTTGTCGCCGGATTCGGGCGGAACAACGCAACCGCTCGGGATGAGGCGCTGCTCTGGACCAGGCCGATGAACAACTGCCCAGGCGATTTCAACCACGACGGATTCGTCAACGGCAACGACTACGACGAGTTCGCCGACGCGTTCGACGCGGCCGACCCGGCCGCCGATCTCAACGCCGACGGGTTCGTGAACGGCGATGACTATGACCTCTTCGCCGAGCACTTCGACGCGGGGTGCTGAGCTTCGCTCAGAAATCGCCAAAGTGCCAAGTGTCCAAATCGCCACATGAAGAAGACGCGGGCGGTGGTTGATCGCCAGTGGCGATGAAGGGGGACGCCGCGGCCCGGATTTCCATGCCCGTCGCCCGTCGCCGGCGTCCAAAACGAAAAAGAGCGGCGCTGCTCGCGCCGCCCCAGGAGGAACCCTGCGTTGTCTCGCCGGTGATCCGCCGGCGAGTCACTCAACGGAGGGAATCAATATGGAATCGCATCGTCGGCGGGCGTTCGACGCCCGTGACGACCTGCCAGAAGGGCTCGCCCTGGCCGTCGTGATACCACGAACGCATCGGCCCGTGCTCGTTCTCGGCGTGCAGGTCCAAGAGCGGCCCGCCCACGAAGACCGCGCGATGGATCAAGAGCAGATCATCGCTCACATACTCGCTCTCGGCGGCCACGCCCATGAACGCATCGGCCAGCCGCGCGAACAGCGCCGGATCGTGCTTCAAGAGCAGGTCGGCGTCGTGCCAGAGGTAATAGCGATACTTGGCGTTGGCGCGTCCGCGGTAGCGCTGACGCGAACGGAGCAGCGACACCACGCCGCCCGGGCCGTCGACCTGGCGTTCGAGCACCGGGCCCGGCAGCCCGCGCTCGAGCTGCGCGCAGAACGATTCGAGGTCCGTGATGTCGCGCCCGTGGAGCACGCACAGCTCGGCGTACGGCAGGCCAGCGAGAAATTGGCCTATCGTGGCGCCGAACTGCACACGCAAACGGGGCGCGGCGGACCACGCCGCCAGATGATGTTCGTCGAGGAGCTGGGCCACGTCCGCCGGCCAGTCTTTGGCGGCGAACAGCGAACCCGGCCCGCGAGCAACGGTGCTCATGGAATCACCGAGATGTCCCGGTTGCTCGGCGCGCCGGACCCACCATGGGCCCCCCCGGAAAAACGCGCCGACCCCCCGGTCATATTCAATGTGCCTCAAATCGGGCGTCATGCCAGTTCCAGACGACACAATTCATCCAGACGGCACAGACGGAACCGGTTCTCGGGCGGTTTTTGCCGAACAGGGGGCGAAAGATCGATGGCTGTTCGGGTCGTCGGTCCGCGGTAGCGCCGGGAGATTTACTCGGCGCCGCTCGGATCACATATCCACGCGCACGCCGGGCGGCTCGTAGCACCCGCCGCCGAGCCCGAGCGTGGTGGAGAGGAGCGGGGTGGCGGCATATCGAAGCGCGGGCTGCTCTCCCAGCGACAGCACCGCGACCAAGCCGCGCCCGCCGAGCGTGCGCACTTCCACGCGGCGCTCGCCGGACGCGCGCGGGTCGAGCTCGATCCACGCGATCTCGTGGGGCGGCATGTGGAGAAGTGCGAGCCGATGTCCGCCCGGAAAAACCAGCTCGGCGGTCGCGCCCGCGTTGGCCGTGCCGAGCTCCGCGGGGTTTCCGCGCGCGGCCCGGTCGTGCGAGGCCCGGTCGTGCGAGGCCCGGTCGTGCGAGGCCCGGTCGTGCGAGGAATGGTCGTGCGAGGAATGGTCGGGCGCGGCATGGTCTGGCGCGCGATCGGCGGCGGCGTCGATCGCCGGGAG
>JAEUJA010000065.1 GCA_016793195.1 Phycisphaerae bacterium | reverse complement strand
ATGGCGGGCACGGTCTCCGGCGTCTCCGCCCGCGCCGGCGACGGCCAGCCGCGCGACATCCGAAAGGTCGAGAAAGCGACTTGGAAGGTCAGCGTCCAGCCCGGCGACGACGAGATCATCGTCGACTACCGCGTGTACGCGAATTCGATCGGCGATCGCACGCGCCACGCCGACGAGTCCCACGCGTTCCTCTCCCCCGCCTCGGTGTTCATGTACGCGCCGTCGCTCCGACACGAGCCGCTCGCCGTGCGCCTCGACATGCCCGCGGGCTGGAAGATCGCCACGGGCCTTGAGCCCGATCCCGCCGATCCCTCGACGCTCCTGGCGCCGGACTACGACATCCTCGTTGATTCGCCCATCGAGGCCGGCCATCACGACCTCATCGAATTCGACGTCGATGGCACGCCCCACCAGATCGCCGTGTGGTGGGGGGGGCTCGCGCCCGGCGCCGAGCCCTCGCGCCGCGGCAAACTCTTCGATCACGCCAAGCTCGCCGAGGACTTCACCAAGATCATCCGCGCCCAGCGCGACATCTTCGGCTCCCTTCCCTACACACGCTATATCTTCCTCGTCCATTGCTACCAGGGCGGCGGCGGCGGAACCGAGCACCTCAACTCCACCATCGTCGGGTGCACGCCCGCCGCGTTCGAGGACGAATCGCGCTATCGCGCCTTCCTCACCCTGATCTCCCACGAGCTCTTCCACACCTGGAACGTCAAGCAGCTCCGCCCCGCCGGGCTCAAGCCCTATGACTACCAGCGCGAGAACTACACCGAGCTCCTCTGGGTCGCCGAGGGCGCCACCACCTACTACGAAAACGTCGCGCTCGTCCGCGCCGGCCTTCTCAACGTCGGCCGCTTCCTCGACGAGGCCGCTGCCCTCATCGACGCCGACCGCAAGCGCCCGGGCTCCTCCGTCCAGAGCGCCGAGGAATCCAGCTTCGACGCCTGGATCAAGTTCAACCGGCCCAGCCCCGATTCCCCCAACACCACCGTCTCGTTCTACGACAAGGGCGCCCAGCTCAGCCTCGTGCTCGACCTCCTGATCCGAAGTGCCTCCTCGGGCACGCAGAGCCTCGACGACGTGATGCGATCGCTCTACGAGAAGTTCCCCTACGACGGGCCGTCGTACACTTCGCGCGACCTCCGCGAGCTCTCGAACCGTGCCGCCGGCGTCGACCTCTCATGGTTCTTTGACCGGCACGTCGCCCGCCCCGAGCCCATCGATTACGAAACGGCCCTCCGCGCCGCCGGGCTCGAGGTGCATCTGTCTGACGCCGAACCCAAGCGAACCATCGGCGCAAGCTTCGAGGACTCCGACGGCGGCTCGCGCCTCACCGCGATCGAGCACGGGAGCGCCGCGCAGCGCGCCGGCCTCCTCGTCGGCGATGCCGTCGTCGCCCTCAACGACCGGCGCGTGAAGGGCGCCGAACTCGCCTCGCGCATGCAGGAACTCGCCGCGGGCGCGAGCGTCGAGCTGACGTTCTTCCGAATGAACGTGCTCCGCCGCGTCTCGATCACGCTCGACGAAGCCAAGGGCGGCTCGTGGCGCGTCCGCCGCGTCGAAGACCCCACGCCCGAGCAGAAGCGAACCTTCGAGTCATGGACCGGGCAGCCTTGGAAAGACTGATCGCGCCGCGGTCCAAATTCCGCGTTCGGCGCCCCGCGATCCGCCAGAGTCGCGCACGAAAAAGGCCCGGACTCGCCGGGCCTCGTTGAATCACCGGATCATGCGATCGCTCAGGCCGTCTCGCCCACCGCCCAGCGACGGAACGCCACCAGCTTGTCCGCGCCGCCCACCAGGTCCTTGATCTTCTTGGTCGGGTCCTTCACGAACGGCTGCTCGAGCAGCGCGATCTCCTCAAAGAACTTCCGCATCCCGCCCTCGACCATCTTCTCGGCGATCTCCTTGGGCTTGCCCGATTCCATCGCCTGCTCGACGCGGAACTTCCGCTCCTTCTCCACGATCGCCGCCGGCACCTCCGCCGCCGACAACCCCTGCGGACGCGGCACCGCCGCCACGACGTGCATGCACACGTCCTTCAGCACCACCTCGTCCATCGAGGCCTTGCCCTGAACCAACGACGCGGTCTTCCCGTCGTGGTGCACATAGAACGCGAACGCGCCCGGCACACCGACAAGCTTCTCGCCCCGCGCGAACGAGCAGTTCTCGCCCGTCGAGATGCGGACCTCATCCACCGCGCCCGTGATCGACGCCGTCGCCGCCGCCGGGCCCGCCCCGCCCGCCAGGACCTCGCCCACCAGCTTCTTCATCATCGCGTCGAACTTCTCGCTCTTGGCGGTGAAGTCGGTCTCGGCCCTCACCTCGATGATTGCCGCCGACGAACGGTCCGCGCTCAGCGCGATCGCCACGCGACCCTCGCCCGCCGCTCGGTCCGTCCGCGTGTCCATCTTCCCCTTGAGCTCCTTGCGCAGAAGCTCCTCGGCCTTCTCAAAGTCGCCGCCGGACTTCTCCAACGCCGCCTTGCACGCCATCATCGGAAGCCCCGTCTGGTTGCGGAGCTTCATCACGTCCTTTGAATTGATCTCTGCCATCGCTCACTCCACGCGGGAGACTCCCCGCCGTGCCGGGTCAAAATGCGGACGATGCCGGCCGTGCCGACACGCCGCGCTGGTTCACACGTCAATCACTCGCGGCCACCGGTTCCGATTCAGGCGTTGCTCGGCGCCGGGGCGTCGTTGGCCCGGGGCGCGTCCTTCGGGGCGTCCTGCTCGTCGCGACGGAACTGCGCCCGACGGCTGCGCCGCGGGCCGCCCGCTTCGCCGCCCTGACCCGCGTCGCCCTCGCCCTCGGGCGAACCCTGGCGCTGCTGCTTGCCCTCGGCGATCGCCAGACACAGCTCGCGGATCACCACGTCGATCGAACGCATCGAGTCGTCGTTGCCCGGGATCGCGATGTCGACCTGGTCCGGGTCGCCGTCCGTGTCCACCAGGCAGATCGTCGGGATGCCAAGCTTCCGCGCCTCGCGGATCGCCGTCACCTCGCGCTGAATATCCACGATGACCAGCGCCCCCGGGAGCTTGTCCATGTGCCGGATGCCCTCCAGGTTCCGCTTGATCTTCATCATCTCGCGCCGAAGCTGGCTCTCCATCTTCTTCGAATAGCTCGCGAAATTGTCGTTCTTCTCAATCGCCTCGAGCTCCTCCATCCGCTTCAGCCGCAGGCGAATCGTGCGGAAGTTGGTCAGCGTCCCGCCCAGCCAGCGCTCCGTCACCCAGTGCATCTTCACGTCCGCGACCCGCGACTCCAGCACGCTCTTGGCCTGACGCTTGGTCCCGACAAAGCAGATGTCCCGACCCTCGCCCACGATCTTGGCGATAAACCGCTTGGCCAGGAGCAGGCCCTTCACCGTCTCCTTGATGTCGATGATGTGGATGCCGTTCCGCTTGCCGTAGATAAACGGCTGCATCTTCGGGTTCCAGCCGCTGGAGCGCTGCCCAAAGTGAATTCCGGCTTCAATCAGGTCCTGAACTAGCGTGCTTGACATGGCATGATCCTCTGGCAGCGACACCGGCGACCGGATCGGAACTTCCGGCAAGGGAACGATCGCGCAAGGGCGCTTCAAGGCGGCGTGGCCGCGGATGAACAACCAACGACCCCAGCCCATACAAGCCCGGGACGTGCACCCCCGCCCGATCTGCGGAATTGCCCCGGACTATAGGGGCCACACGCCTCCCGGCAACCCACGTCGCTCCCGCCCCGCCCGCGCGGATCGGCGTGCCACCCTCCGCAACTCTCCGCGCCACGCGCGCTATCCCCATCACGATCGAATTCCGTTAGGGAATTGACGCTGCAATTCTTCGCGCACCAACTGCGCTTGCATCCGCTTGCCCTGAAGTCTGGTTCTCGGAACGCCGACCACTCTCCTGGGGTATCCGCCGGTATCCCGCGCTTTGGGGGCTCCAGATATGGCCGACACAGATCACCTCCTCCTGCGCCGAACCACGCGCCACGCTGTCTCCCTCCGCGCCCTGGTCAGCGTCTCCCCCGCGCACCGCGGGCTGGTCCGCCTCTCCCAATCCCTGGGCGGTCGCGACGCCTGGCTCCCCGGCGACGTCGTCGACTTCAGCGGCGGCGGCATCGGCGTCATCACCACCTGCTTCTTCCCACGCGGCTGCCGCGCCTGGATCAAGGTCCTCACCGGCGCCGCCGAGACCGAAAAAACGCTCATGGCCGTCGAGTGCACCGTGCACCGCGTGGTCATGACCGACCGGCGTCCCGCGTATCTGCTGGGCCTGGGCTGGTTCGAGCCCACCGAAGTGACCCAGAGCAAGATCGCCGAGGTCCTGGACATTCTCGACGGAGAGGCCGCATGAGAGACTCCGGCGACTTCCTGATCCGCACCCTGCTGGCCGAGGGCGTCGTCACCCAGGCTGAGGTCGAGCGCGCCCAGCAGACCGCCTCGGCCCAGCGCCGCGACCCCCTCGACATGCTCGTCGCCGCCGGCGCCGTCAGCTCGCGCACCCTCGCCATCTTCCGCGCCAAAATCTGCGAATATCCCTTCGTCGACCTCGCCCAGTTCGAGGTCGACCTCCGCCACGCCTCCCGAATCCCCCGCGCCATCGCCGACAAGCTCGGCGTCTTCCCCCTCTTCTGCTTCGAGCACGCCGCGACCGTCGCCATGCTCGATCCCCTTAACCTCAGCGTCATCGACCAGGTCCGCCAGCTCGTCAAGTGCGAGGTCGACCCCGTCATCTGCGACGCCGAACAGCTCAACGCCCTCATCACCCGCGCCTACTCCCTCGTCCGAACCACCGGCGCCGACGCCGTCGTCTCCGTCGAAGAGGATAAGGACACCACCAGCGGCGATGAGCCCGTCGTCGCCGCCGTCAACCAGATCATCGTCACCGCCATCGAGCTCGGCGCCAGCGACATCCACCTCAACCCCGACGACGATGCCCTCCACCTCCGGTACCGCGTTGACGGCGTCATGCGCTCCCTCCACGGCCCGTCCAAGGGCATGCACGCCGGGCTCGTCCAACGCCTCAAGGTCATGGCCAAGCTCGACGTCGCCCAGACCCGAAAGCCCCAGGACGGAAAAATCCGCTTCAACCCGCCCACCGGCGACCCCGTCGATATCCGGCTCTCGCTCCTGCCCACCATCCACGGCGAGAACGCCGTCATGCGCGTCCTCCGCGCCGGCGCCACCATCGGCCGCATCGAAGACCTCAACATGCCCGAGGACGTCCGCAAGGGCTACCAGGACGCCATCTCGCGCCCCCACGGCATGATCCTCGTCACCGGGCCCACCGGCTCGGGAAAGACCACCACCCTCTACACCGCCCTGGCCGAACTCAATTCGCCCGAGCGCAACATCATCACCATCGAAGACCCCGTCGAGGTCCGACTCCCCCTGGTCCGACAGGTCCAGGTCAACGCCGAGATCGGACTCACCTTCGCCACCGCCCTCCGCTCCATCCTCCGCCAGGACCCCGACGTCGTCCTCGTCGGCGAAATCCGTGACGGCGAGACCGCCCGCATCGCCATCCAGGCCGCCATGACCGGGCACCTGGTCTTCTCCACCCTCCACACCAACGACGCCGTCGGCGCCGTCGCACGCCTCCGCGACCTCGACGTCCCGGCCTTCGGCATCAACCAGGGCCTCCTGTGCGTCCTCGCCCAGCGCCTCGTCCGACGAATCTGCGCCTCCTGCCGGAAGAAAACTCCCGCCCTGAGCGACGTCCTCGAACGCCTCGACATCAACCCCGGCGACGCCCAGTCCTTCCGCTACGGCGCCGGCTGCGACGCCTGCGGCCAGACCGGCTACCGCGGTCGTATCGGCGTCTACGAAATGTTCCGTGTCACCCCTTCCATCCACAAGCTCATTGAACAGAACGCCAGCGTCACCGACCTCCGCAAGACCGCCATGCGCGAAGGCATGCGCACCATGTGGGACGACGGCCTCGACAAGGCCGCACACGCCCTCACCACCTGGCAGGAACTCCTCAAGCTCCGAACCGTCATCGACGTCGAAGAAGACGAAGGCAGGGCCGCGGCATGAACGGTGAGCTCTACGCCTATTCCGCCCTCGACTCCACCGGCGCCAAGGTCCGCGGCGAGATCGCCGCCATCGGAGAGCAGGAAGCCTGCCGCGCCCTCTCCGCTCGCGGGCTCACGCCCCTCAAGGTTGCCATCAAGCGAAAGCGCGGCCCGCTCTTCTCCACCCAGCGCGTCACCACCCGCGACGTCGCCGATGTCACCCGCGAACTGGCCGTGCTCATCGAGGCCCGCATCCCCCTGGCCCGAAGCCTCCTCTCCATCGCCGAGCAGGAATCCAAGGCCGCCCTGGCCTCCATGGTCCGCAGCATCGCCACCGCCATCGAGGCCGGCGAACCCCTCACCCGCGCCATCGAGCCCTACCGCGACGTCTTCGGCGAGGTCTACATCGAGACCCTCCGCGCCGCCGAAAAATCCGGCAACCTCGCCCAGGTCATGGGCTACCTCGCCGAGCTCCTCGACCGCCAGATCGAATCATCGCAGCAGCTCAAGCGCGCCATGACCTACCCCGTCATCGTGCTGAGCGTCGTCGTCGCCGCCGTCGCCGTCATCGTCGTCTTCGTCGTGCCCAAGTTCGCCGCCACCTTCGGCGCCCAGGGCGTCGAACTCCCCACCATCACCAAGTGGGTCCAGGTGCTCGGCGAGTCCATCAAGG
Source organism: Phycisphaerae bacterium (assembly GCA_016793195.1). Classification (GTDB taxonomy): domain Bacteria; phylum Planctomycetota; class Phycisphaerae; order Phycisphaerales; family UBA1924; genus JABWBC01. Next base: position 15,457 of record JAEUJA010000065.1, on the reverse strand, counting down.
CCTTCTGGTGGGCGTACCTGGGCGGCCTGGGCGTGCTCGCCGCCGCCGCGATCGGCTACGCCAAGAGCCCCGACGGCCGCGATTTCTTCGAACGCCTCCTCCTCCGCATCCCCTACATCGGATCCATCGTCGTCTCGTCCACCGTCGCCCAGCTCACCCGCGTCATGTCCATCGGACTCTCCTCGGGCCTCGGCCTCATCGAGTCCATCGAGCTCGGCGGCCGCGCCAGCGGACGCAGTGTCATCCGCGCCGAATGCGACGGCGTCGCCAGCGACCTCCGCGGCGGGCAGGAACTCGCCGGCTCGCTCCAGGAGACCCGCTACCTCCCCCCGTTCGCCAAGCGCATGCTCGTCGCCGGAAAAGACTCCACCGAGCTCTCCCGCGCCTGCGACATCGTCGCCAAGCACTTCGACCGCGAGACCTCGCACCTCACCAAGAACATCAACACCGTCATCGAGCCCCTGCTCACCGTCGCCATGGCGGGCATCGTGCTCCTGGTAGCCCTCTCCGTCTTCCTGCCCATGTGGCAGATGGTCAAGATCAAGCACTGAGCCACCGCGCTCGGGAGGACATTCGTGATCGCCGCCCTTGCCCATCCCTTCCGCCGCGCCTTCACCTTCCTCGAAGTGATGGTCGTCGTCGTCATCGTCGGAATCCTCGCCGCCATCGTCATCCCTCGCTTCGGCGGCGTCACCGACGACGCCAAATCGTCCGCCCTCCAGGGCGCCCTGGGCGGCGTCCGCTCCTCGATCGCAAGCTTCCGCGCCAAGGCCGTCATCGCCGGAACCACCACCTTCCCGACCGCCGCACAACTCGCCACCGTCGGCACCGTGGTCCAGAACGAAATCCCCAAGAACCCCTACTCCGGCCTGGCCACCCTCCAGGAAGTCAGCGCCGCCGCCGCCGCCGCACGCACCGTCTCCGATCCCACCCAATACGGCTGGAACTACTGGGTCGACAACGCCGCCACGCCACCCCAGTGCGTCTTCTACGCCAACAGCGATTCCGCCACCACCGTCAGCGACGGCGAAGGCGGATACAAGGGCGCCAACGAGCTGTGAACACCGCCCGCCCATCCCGATCCGGCCCGCGCCCCGCGTTCACCTTCCTTGAACTGGTCGTTGTCATCGCCATCATGGCGATCCTCGCCGGCTCGGTCATCCCCGCCATATCCGGCATGGACGACGCCCGCGGCGCCGCCGCCGCCCAGGAAGTCCAGCGCCGACTCCAGCACGCCCGCCAGCATGCCCTGGCCATCGGCGAGGCCACCGGCCTCCGACTCACCATCGAAACCGGCGCGTTCGAGCTGATCACCAAACGCCCAGGCGGATTGCCCCAGACCGCACGCGACGCCCTCGGAATGCCCGCCGCCACCTGGCATCTCCCCGTCGCCTTTCCCGGCGTCTCGCTCGCCGGCGTCACCCACACCAACGGCAATTCCGGCAACGGAACGATCTGGTTCTCCTTCGAGGGAGAGCCGCAAACTCGCGACGCCGACGGCGGCACGCCCGTCGCCGCCACCAACGACGCCGTCATCACGCTCAGCAACGCCCGCGCCATCACCGTCCGCAGGCTCTCGGGCCTCGTGGAGCTGGACTAGACATGCGCCCCCGTCGCCGCCCATCCCGCCCCGCACGCCGCGCCTCCACACTCCTGGAGTGCATCGTCGTCATCGTCGTGCTGGCCCTGGCGATCCCGCCCACGCTCTCGTGGATGGCCCAGGCCGCCGACCAGCGCGCCGACCAGGTCAACTCCGTGCGCGCCCTCACGCTCGCCCAGGGCGTCCTCGAAAACATCATGGCCGACACCATGAGCACCACCGCCGGACTCGGCTTCGCCGCCCTTTCAAGCTCTTCCACCTATCTCGACACGCCCACCACCGGCCTCCGCGCCCGCCTCGCCGCGGTCTCCTCGCCCTACACCACGCTGGGCTTGTCCTACGACGTCACCATCGGCGCCCTGGTCGATTCCGCCGGCGCCGTCAACGCCGACACCTCCCTCAACCTCTTCCGCCACGTCAAAGTCACCGTCTCGTTCTCCCTCAGCGACGGCACCACCGCCGCCCTCGACGTTCAGACCGTGCTCGCCGACCTCTCATGAACCACGCGCCCCGCCCATCCCGCGCCTTCACCCTCGTCGAGCTCACCGTCACTGTGGTCGTCATGGCCATCGCCGGCGCCATGCTCATCCCCGTCATCCACGGCGCCGCCGACGCCTATGGCTCGTCGGTCGCCACCCGCCAAACCTGCGACCGCGTCGCCTACGCCATGGAGCGAACCCTGCGACTCCTCCGCGACGTGCCCCTCGGCTCCTCCGACGCCTCCGTCGCCATCACCACCGCCGCCGCCGATCGCGTGGTCTTCAGCGACGGCCGCGCGCTCGAACTCGATTCCGGCACGCTCGTCCTCACCGACTCGGGCGTCGAAGCGCCCCTCTGCCGCAACGTCGATGCGTTCGAGATCACATACCTCGCCGAAGACGGCGTCACCAGCACCCTCTCCACGCCCGCCGCCACCCAGCGCTTCTTCGTCACCCTCCGCTCCGGCGGCTTTGAGCTGCGCGGCTCGGCCTTCGCCCGCGTCCGCGTCGGGGGTGGATCGTGAATCCAATCTTCAAAGCAATCCGCCCGCCCTCACGCCGCGCCAGGCGCGCCATCGCCGCCGCCGCCATCGTCATCGTCCTGGCCCTCATCAACCTCGTCGTCATCGCCTCGCTGGAGGGCGGCACCGACGACGCCATGGCCGCCGCCATCCGCGTCGAGACCACTCGCGCCTTCTACGCCGCCGAGGCCGGCTCCGTCATCGCCGTCGAACTCCTCTCCGAGGACAAGCCCACCCCCTCCGCCGGCGCCGTGCTCTCCCTCGAAACCGGCGAGGTCACTTTCACCCGCGTGCCGACCAGCGGCACGACGCGCACGCTCGTCATCGACGGTCGCAGCGGGATCGCCTTCCGACGCGTCCACGTCACCGCCGAGATCAGCGAATAACGCCGCCGGACCCGCAAGCGCCCGCCCAAACCGGCCGATATCCGTTCCAGCTTCGGCGCTCCGACGCCGAACGCACGGGAGTCTCCTCGTGTCCAAAGTCGATGCGATCGTCGTGCTCCTGCCGACCTGCCTGGAGGTCGCGCGCCTGTCGGGCGGCTCCGCGGCCCAGGCCGAGCGCTTCCCCCTGGGCGACACCACCCTCGAAGCCGCGTGGAGCCAATCGCTCCGCCCGCTCGACCACGTGCTCCCCGTCGCGCTGCAAAAAATCGGCGTGGGCGCCGGCGCCCGCCTGCGGTTCATCTACCGCTCGCCCGACAGCGTCGTCGAAGCGATCCATCTCAAGGCCGGCAAGGGCGATCTCTCCGAGGCCGCCCGCCTGGCCCTGGCCGAGTCCACCTCCTTCCCCTGGTCCGAAGCGATCTCCGACATCCAGAAACTGAAAACCGGCGAGGCCAACGGCGCGTGGTACCTCGGCGTCGCCGATCGCCGCGCCAACGTCGACCTGCTCGACGCCCTGGCCACTCGAAACGGCTACCGCGTCGCCGACGCCGTCCCAAACCGCGCCGCCCTCCTCGATTCACTCATCCGCCGCTTCCACGCCTCGAGCGATCCCCACGCCCGTTGCCTGCTCGAACTGGGCGCGGCCTCCAGCGCCATCCTCACCGCACACCAGGGCCGCATCACCTCCCTCCGCTGCGTCGACCTCGGTTACGACGCCTTCGTCGAGGCCGTCATGCGCTCCCACGCCGCGCGCAAGGACGAGGGCTTCGCCTACGAAGCCGCCGCCGCCATCATCGCCAAGATCGGCCTGCTCCCGCGCGGCGATGTCTCCGCCGCCAGCAACGGCGCCGTCGACGATTCCATGAAGCCCCTCATGCGCGCCGCCGTCCAGCGCCTCGTCGTCGAGGTCCGCCAGACCATCCGCTTCGGTATCCCAGAGAGCGACGCGCCCACCTGCCACATCGAGGTCGGCGGCCCGGGCGCCTCCATCCCCGACCTGGCCGCCACACTCTCCACCCACACCGACCTCGAAGTCGTTTGCGCCCCGGGCGGCGCCGACCTCGCCGGCGCGCCCTGCGCCCACATGGGCGCCACGCTCGGCCACGACGCCGCCAGCCTCGTCCCCGCCGCCGAAGACCTCCGCCGACAGCGCCGACTTATGCGCAACTCGCTCATCGCCGGCGGCGTGCTGGCGCTGGGCCTGCTCGCCTACGAGGGCATCACCGTCTCCGCCAGCCTCTCCCGCGAGCGCGACGTGCTCTCCGAACGGGAAGCCACGGTGAACGCCATCCGAGGCGAGATCGAGGCGCGCCGCCAGGCCGGCATCGTCTCCAAGGACCTGGCCCGCCTCGAAAAGGGCGTCGTCGACGCCGCCGGCGAATCAACCCCCTGGCGGGCCGTCTTCCGCGAACTCTCCTCGTTCACCGAGCTCTACCCCGTCCGCCTCACCGACCTCTCCACCAGCACCGTCCCCGGCGGCGCGTCGCTCAACCTCAAGGGCATCGTCTTCCTCGACCAGGGCGCCCAGGTCGATCCCCTCAGCCAGTTCATCGAATCGCTCCAGCGCTCGCCCCTGGTCGCGGGCGTCGAAGTCGGCGCTACCCGAAGGCTCGAAATCGAGGGGCGCGCCGCCAAGCAGTTCTCGATCAGCGCGCAGGTCCGCGGCGTGCGCGCCGAGCGCGCCCGGTCCGCCGCCGTCACGGAGAGCACGCCATGAACGCCACGCTCGCCCGCGTCTATGCCTCAAAGTCCGTCCTGCTCGCCGCCGCCGCCGGCGCCGTGTGGTACGTCGCCGTCAGGCCCCTCACCCACGAACTCCAGCAGGCCCGCGCGGCCTTCGACGCTTTCGCCGTCGAGATCGACGACCACGCCCGCGCGTTCGGCAGCTCGCCCTTCGCCGCCAAGGACGTCGCCGACGACCTTGCCGCTCGCAAGCACGCCCTCCAGGCCGCGTTCCAGGATTCTTCAAACCCCGCCCAGGTCTACGACCGCCTCGGGGCCCTGGCCTCGCGCAGCGGCGTGCGCCTCGAGCGCGTCGAGCCCGGCAAGGGAGGCAAGGGACTCGTCTCCCAATGCCCCGAGATCGTCGTCTCCGCCGTCCACACCGTCGAGGCCGTCGGCTCCATGTCCCAGCTCGCCGACTTCTTCACCGCCATCGACACCGACCTTGGCATGAGCCGCGTCGGCGCCGTCCGCCTCAATCCCGTCCCCGGTTCGAGCGGCGAGCAGCTCACCGCCACCGTCGAGACCACCCACCTCCGCCTCCAGGAACGCGCCGCCAAGCCGGGCGCCGCCACAGACTCCAAGTCCGCGCCCAAGTCCGCCTCGAAATCCAACGCCAAGGCCCCCGCGTCCTCGCCCACGGGCGCCGAGCCCGCCAACCCGAGGGAGAAGAAGTGATGAAACGCGCCAAAGCCCTCGATGCCCTGCTCGTCCTCGCCGGCATGTGCTCGCTGGGCCTGGGCGTCCTGGCCGCCCGCGCCATCGCCGACGGCGCCGGGCCCGCCAAGGCCAAGGCCGCCACCACCCACGCCGAGCCCGTCGAACCCATCTCGCCGCGCTACGCCGCCGCACCCTCGCCCGGCGCCGACTTGCTCGACGCCGAGATCAAGAAACGCTCGACCCCCGGCGACTTCGCCACCCCCTTCTACGCGCCCCAGGCCGCCGCCGCGCCCGCCGCGCACGAGCCCAAGCGCCCCGAACCAAAGGCCGAAAAGCTCACCCTCACTTCCATCATGGCCGGGCGCGAGCCCTTCGCCATCATCGACGGCAAGCTCCTGAAGATCGGAGCCCGCGTCGGCGATCGCTGGACCATCAAGGTCATAAACCCCGAAGCCGGCACCGTGACTCTCGAATCCCTCGACGGCCAAGTCGAAGAACTCCGACTCCGCCGGTAAGCCGCCTCGCTCCTGGTGGCCCGCCTCTTGGTGGCCCGCCTCTCCGAGGCGGGTCCTTGCTCGCCCGCACCCGTTGCGACGCCCTTCTCCACGCCGTGGTTACACTCCAACCATGCGCAGCACGCTCCTCTCCGCCCTGGTGCTCATCCTCGTGGCCGGCTGCTCGGGCTCCGGCGAAACGACCTCCGGCGATCCGCTCGTCGACGCCCGCAACGAAAAGCTCGCCACCTGGCGCCGCGTCGACGCCGTCAAGGCCGCGTGGGCCGACCCCGACCCCGTCCGCCGCGCCAGCGTCCGCGAATCCCTCAAGGACCAGCTCTGGTCCAGCCAGACGCCGCCCGACGTCCGCGTCACCATCATCGATCTCTTCGCCGCCGACCCCAATCCCGCCGGCCTGGCCGACACGCGCCGCGAGCTCCGCTCCATGCTCCCCGTCGAGCCCGATCGAGAGATCGTCTCGGCCATCTGCCGCAAGGTGGTGACGGGCCAGTGGACCGAGTTCGCCCCCGCCGTCGTCCGCAGCTACGCGCGCCCGGTCGAAAAGGTCTCCGACGACAAGCGCGCCGAACGCATCGCCCTCCAGTCCATCGCCCCCGATCGCACGCCCGAGCGCGTCGCCTTTGACGTCTTCCTGCGCCCGCCCGACGACGAGCCGGACGCGCCCATCAAGCTCCGCGAGCGCACCAGACAGGCCGCCTGGGACCTCCTGGCACGCCTCGATCCCTCCGGCGATCAACGGCGTCAGTGGCTCGACCAGGCCTCGCCCGACGAACCCGTCGTCCGCGACATGCGCCGACTCCTGGCCGATCTCCGCGTCGTTCCTATCTCCGGCGGCGAGATCGCCTGGATGACCGCCCTCTTCGACCCCGCCGACACCCGCGCCGCCCAATGGCTCGCCCAGACCCAGCCCATCGTCGCCTCGCTCACCGCCCAGCAGGCCCAGGGCCTGCGACTCCGTCACCTCGAACCCATCCGCTGGGCCTCCACGAATCGCACCGCATGGCTCGCCGCCTCGCGCGCCGAACTGCTCGCCGAGCTCGAGTCGCGTCTCAAAGGCCGCACCTTCCGCGAACGCGGCGAGACCAAATCGTTCGCCCGTCCCGTCCCCTCGCGCCTCCGCGACTGGAGCGATCGTCTCTCCTGGCCCGACCTCGTCGCCATCCTCGCCGTCGACGACGCCTTCCTCGCCCCCGCCGCCAAGGACGCCGTCTTCACGCAGGTCGACGCCGACCAACGCGACGACACCACCGAATACGGCGGGGTCATCCTTCTCCGCGACGACGCGCCGCGATTCGTCATGTACATGCCGCGCGGCAGCGAACGCATGGGCGACCGCCGCTTCATCGCCAGCGAGGAACTCATCGACGCCGGCCGCCTCGCCCTGGCCCAGTACCACTTCCACGTCCAGACCTGGCGAAACTCCGACTTCGCCGGGCCCAGCGTCGAGGACCTCCAGTTCGCCGCCCGCCACGGGCGCACCAGCCTCGTCCTCTCCGGCATCGCCGAGGGCGAGCTCAACGTCGACCTCTACCAGCCCGACGGCGTCGTCCTCGACCTGGGCACCATCGAACGCGGAAAGTAGTCGATTCCTAGTGGCATCACGCCGCGCGATCAACCTACGGCAGCCGCTCCAGGAATCCCTCGCCCTTCTCCGCGAACAGCCGCGCCGAACCGTCGTACATCGCCGCGTCAAACTTTCCCGGCTTCCCCGCACGCGTCGCGTGCACCCGCCCTATCCGCGCATCGTGCTCCGCCCGCCGGAAGTCCAAGACGCCCGACGTCTGCGTCGGCGGCGGGCCCTCGCTCTGTTGCACGATCGCCGAGTCGATCGCCACCGGCGTCCGCGTCGGAAACTGGATCAGGTCGATCCGCGCGTGCACGCTCCGCCCCGACGGCGGGTTGTCGTAGTCGTCCGGGTCGCCCGCCATCCCCGAATGCCCCGTCGCGTTCACCGCGTACGTCCGCGTCAAAGCCAGCCCATACCACGCCGTCGCGCTCGGGCACACCAAAACCAGCCTCGTTGCGTACTGCTCCGCCGACGTCTCGCCCGTCGCCCCAAACGACGTCTGCACCACGATCGCCCAGTTCGGCGTCGTCGTGTACGGCCTGCCCAATCCCGGCGACAGCCCCTTGAACGTGTCCGCGTACGACCGGAACGCCATGTGAACCTGCCGGAGATTCGACAGGCACGCCGTCTGACGCCCGCTCTCGCGCGCCGCCGAAAGCGTCGGCAGCAGGATCGCGATCAGGATCGCGATCACTGCGATCACCACCAAGAGCTCGATGAGCGAGAACGCGCGCCGCACGGGCCCGAGTGTACCGCCCCCGCTCGGCACGCACACCAGCAATCCACCGCGCGTCCGCATATCGACGCCCATCGATCCGCCCCGACTTGACGCCGCCCGCCCGCCCGCCAAGACTTCGTCCGTGACCAATCTGTCGCGCCATCACGCCCAGCACCACCGCCACGCCACCCGTGGGGCCGTGTAAGCGTGACCTGATCCAAACTCAGGCATCCGCCAACGCCGGCCTCGCGTGAGACCGGCGTTGTCCTTTTTGCCCCATCGCCTTTCTTCGTCCCACGCCCCCGCCCGTGCCGCCCTCATCCGAGCAACTCCCCGCCGCCCAACCCGCACCGATCTCCGCAAAGGAACCGCCATGCCAAGCATGCCAAGCACGCCCGGCCCGTCGATCAAGCTCGCCCTCCCCAAGGGCCGCATGGAAAAGGGCGTGCAGACCCTGCTCGCCGACGCCGGCGTCGTGCTCCGCGCCGGCAGCCGCGGCTATCGCCCGGACGTGCTCATCCCCGGCTCGCCCGCGCCCCTCAACGCGAAAATCCTGAAGCCGCAGAACATCGTCGAGATGCTCCACGCCGGCTCGCGCGACGTCGGCTTCGCAGGCGCCGATTGGGTCGCCGAACTCGGCGCCGAGCTCGTCGAGCTCATGGACACCGGCCTTGACGTTGTCCGCCTGGTCGCCGCCGCGCCGCCCGCGGTCCTCGACCGCGGCAAGGTGCCGACCCGCCCCATCGTCGTCGCCTCCGAGTACGAGCGCCTGACCAAGCGCTGGATCGCCTCGCGGAACCTCGACGCCCGCTACGTCCGCTCCTTCGGCGCGACCGAGGTCTTCCCCCCCGAGGACGCCGACTGCATCGTCGACGTCGCCGCGACCGGCGCGACCCTCGCCGCCAACGGGCTGGAGGTCTTCGACCAGCTCCTCACCAGCTCGACCCGCCTCTACGCCAACCCCGCCGCGCTCCGCCGCCCCGAGACGCGCGAGTTCGCCGATCGCCTCGTGCTCTTGCTCCGCTCCGTGCTCGAAGCCCGAGCACGCGTCATGCTCGAGGTCAACGTGCCCCGGGATCGTCTCCAGGCCGTCTGCCGCGTCATCCCCTGCATGCGCGAACCCACCATCTCCTCGCTCCACGCCGAGTCGGGCTACGCCGTCAAGGCCGCCGTCCCGCGCGCGCAACTTCCCAAGCTCATCCCCGACATCAAGGCCGCCGGCGGCACGGACATCGTCGTCTCCCCCGTCGCCCAGATCGTTCCGTGACCGAGCGCGAAAGGGACGCACCATGCCAGGGACACCCGAATCCCCGATGACCACACTCGCGCCCTCCGGCGTCGCCATCCACGCCGCCATCGCCTCACGCGGCGCGTACAGCGTTCCCCGCGCGCCCGGCCCGATCGACCTCCACCTCGAGGCCAATGAGGGTTCGGTGTCGTGGGAAGGTCTTGAAGACTGCATCCGCGAATCCCGCGCTCTCCGCCGCTATCCAAGCGCCGTGGAACTCGAGGCGGCCCTCGCCGCCAAGTTCAGCCTCTCGCCCTCACAAGTCATCGTCACCGCCGGCGGCGACGACGCCCTCGACCGCGCCTGCCGCATGACACTTTCGCCAGTGCGCTCGCTCCTGCTCCCCGAGCCCAGCTTCGAGATGTTCCGGCGCTACGCGGAACTCGCGCACGCCCCGGTGAACAGCGTGCCCTGGCCCGCCGGTCCGTTTCCCCGCGACGCCGTTCTACGCGCCATCACACCCGCGACCGGCGTCGTCGCCATCGTCTCGCCCAACAACCCCACCGGCGCCGTCGCCACGCGCGAAGACCTCGACGCCGTGGGCGCCGCCGCGCGCGCCGCCCCACGCGCCGCCATTGTCATTCTCGACGCCGCCTACGCCGAGTTCGCCGAGATCGACCTCACCGCCGCCGCGCTCCGTCACCGCAACGCGATCGTGGTCCGCACCTTCTCCAAGGCCTGGGGGCTCGCGGGCCTCCGCGTCGGTTACGCGATCGGGCCCGAGGACCTCATCGCGTGCCTGCGCGTCGCCGCCGGGCCGTACCCGGTGTCGGGCCTCTCGCTCGCCATCGCGCTCCGCGTGCTCGAGCGCGGCGAGCGTTCCATGCGCGAGCAGGCCGATCTCGTCAAGACCAACCGCGATTCCCTCGCGCGCTCGCTCTCGCGCCTTGGGCTCGCGGCCGAGCCCTCGCAGGCCAACTTCATCCTCGCCCGCTCGCCCCGCGCCGCGGAAATCCACGCCGCCCTCGCCGCCCGCGGCATCGCCGTCCGCTGCTGGACCAACCGCCCGGGCCTCGCCGACGCCCTCCGCGTCACCATCCCCGCCGACGCCGCCGACCTTGCCCGTCTCACCGCCGCGCTCGAATCAAACCTGAATCCCGGAGCCATCCCATGACCATCCGCCAAGCCACCATCGCGCGAACCACCAACGAAACCAGCATCAATGTCTCGCTCCGCCTCGCCCCCGGCGACATCAGCGTCTCCACCGGTATCGGTTTCCTCGATCATCTCCTCACCGCGCTGGCGACCCACGCGCGCCTCTCCCTCGAGCTGATCGCCAAGGGCGACCTGCACATCGACGACCATCACACCGCCGAGGACTGCGCCATCGTGCTGGGCAAGGCACTCGACGCCGCCCTCGTCGACCGCCGCGGCATCGCCCGCTTCGGATACGCCTACGCCCCGCTCGATGAATCGCTCGCTCGGGCCGTGGTCGATCTCTCCGGTCGCGCCGCCGCCGTCGTTTCCCTCGATCTCCGCCGACCCACGCTCGGCACGCTCGCCTGCGAGAACATCACGCACGTCGTGCAGACCCTGGCGGCCAACGCCCGCGCCGCGATCCACCTCGACGTCCTCCGCGGCGAGAACGATCACCACAAGGCCGAGGCCGCGTTCAAAGCCCTCGCCCTCGCGCTGCGCCAAGCGATCTCGATCGACGGCGATGAAATCCCCAGCACCAAGGGAGTGCTCGCGTCGTGAGCAGCGTGGTCGTCATCAATACCGGCGTCGCCAACACCGCCTCCATGCTCGCGGCGCTGCGGCGTCTCGGCGCCTCGCCCACGCTCTCCAACGATCCGCGAGACATAGACGCCGCGCCGCACGTCGTCCTCCCCGGCGTCGGCTCTTTCGGCGCCGGCATGGCCGCGCTCCACCAGCACGCCCTCGTCGAGCCGCTGCTCGCGCGCGTGCGTGCGGGACGTCCGACGCTCTGCGTCTGTCTCGGCCTGCAACTGCTGGCGGAAGCGAGCGACGAATCGCCCGGCGTCCGCGGCCTTGGCTTCATCCCCGGCGTCGTCACGCGATTCAGCAGCCCGGCCGCGGTCCGTCCGCTCCGCGTTCCTCAAATGGGCTGGAACTTCGTCGGCCCCTGGCAGGGCCGCGCCGGCTTCTGGGCCTATTTCGCCAACTCGTACCGACTCTGCGACCTACCGCCGGGCGCCCCGGTCGCCACAGCCGACTACGCAGGCCCGTTCGTCGCCTGCTTCCGCGATCGCGGAATCCTCGCGTGCCAGTTCCACCCGGAATTATCGGGCTCCGCCGGGCTTGAATTGATGCGGGACTGGCTCGCCGGCTCGGGCGGTGCCACGCCCGCGGAGCCCCCGTCCGCCCACGCCGCGGGCGGCCGCACACCGAGGTCCGGGCCGCCTGGCACATTGCCACGCGGCGCGAGGGCCAGCGAGCGAATCCGCGTGATCCCCTGTCTCGACATGCGCGGGGGCCGCGTCGTCAAGGGCGTGCAATTCCAGGGCCTGCGAGACGCCGGCGACCCGGCCGAACTCGCCGCCCTGTACGAATCGCAGGGAGCCGACGAACTCGTCATGCTCGACGTCGCCGCGACTCCCGATGCCCGCGCCACAGCCGCCGATGCGGTCCGCGCGATCCGCCGTCTCCTCTCGATCCCGCTGACGGTGGGAGGCGGCGTGCGCACCATCGACGATGCCGCGCGCCTCCTCGACGCCGGCGCCGACAAGATCGGCGTCAACACCGCCGCCGTCCGCGACCCCTCCATCATCGACTCGATCGCGCGCCGCTTCGGCGCCCAGTGCACCGTCATCGCCATTGACGCCCAGCGCGATCGCGCGAGCCCCCGGCCCGCGTGGCGCGTCGTCGTCCGCTCCGGCACCGAACTCACCACGCTCGACGCCGTCGAATGGGCACGCGCCGGCGCCGATCGCGGCGCGGGCGAGATCCTCCTCACCAGCTTGGACCGCGACGGCACGCACGCAGGCTACGACCTCGAACTTCTGCACGCCGTCTCCAGCGCCGTGCACGTCCCCGTCATCGCTTCCGGCGGCGCGGGCGGCCCCGAGCACCTGATCGAAGCGATCCGTGCCGGCGCCGACGCCGTACTCGCCGCCTCCATCTTCCACGACGCCCGGCACACCGTCGCCGACATCAAGGCCCGCCTCGTCGCCGAAGGCATCCCCGTCCGCGCGGAGAACAGCCCATGATCATCCCTTCCATCGACCTCATGGGCGGTTCGACCGTCCAGCTCGTCGGCGGCCGCGAGAAGGCCCTCGACGCCGGCGACCCGCGCCCCATCCTCGATCAGTTCTCCCTCGCCGGCGAGGTCGCCGTGATCGACCTCGACGCCGCGATCGGCACGGGCAGCAACCGCGAGCTCGTCGAGTCGCTCGTGCGTCGCGCGCCATGCCGCGTCGGCGGCGGAATCCGCGACTACGACACCGCCGTCCGCTGGCTTGACGCGGGCGCCGCGAAAATCATCCTCGGCACCGCGGCCACGCCAGAACTGCTCTCCCGTCTCCCGCGGCAACGCCTCATCGCCGCCGTGGACTGCCTCGAAGGCCGCGTCGTCGTCAAGGGCTGGCGCGAAGGCACCGGTGAACTCGCCGCCGACGTCCTCCGCCGCCTCGCGCCCTTTGTCTCGGGATTCCTCGTCACGTTCGTCGAGCGCGAAGGGCGACTCTCGGGTCTCGACGTCGCGCAGGCCCGTTCGGTCATCCAGGCCGCGGGCGACGTCCGTGTCACGATCGCGGGCGGCGTGACCACCGCGGAGGAAGTGGGTGCCCTCGACCGCGTGGGCGCCGATGCGCAGGTCGGCATGGCCATCTACACCGGTCGGATGCCGCTCGCCGACGCGATCGCCGCGCCGCTCACCTCCGATCGCCCCGACGCCCTGTGGCCCACGGTCGTCGTGAACGAGCACGGCGTCGCCCTCGGACTCGCGTACTCCGATCTCGAATCGCTCCGCGAGGCCGTCCGCCTCCGGCGGGGCGTGTACAAGTCCCGCGCACGCGGCCTGTGGATCAAGGGCGAGTCCTCCGGCGCGACGCAGGACCTTCTCCGCGTCGACCTCGATTGCGACCGCGACACACTGCGATTCGTCGTGCGCCAGCGCCCGCCCGGCTTCTGCCACAAAAACACCACGACGTGCTGGGGCGACTCTGCCGGCCTTGGCCCGGGCCTTCTCGCGCTCGAGCGAACGCTCGCCGATCGCAAACTCGCCGCGCCCGCCGGCAGCTACACGCACCGCCTCTTCACGAATCCAGACCTCCTTGCCTCCAAGATCGCCGAAGAAGCCCGCGAACTGGCCGGCGCGACCGGGCCCGATCACGTCGCCGCCGAGGCCGCGGACGTGCTGTATTTCACGCTCGCAAAGCTCGTCGCGTCCGGCAGATCACTGAATGACGTCGCCGCCGAGCTTGACCGGCGCGCGCTCAAGGTCACGCGCCGCCCCGGCCACGCCAAGCCCGCGCCTCCTCAGGCCTCTTCCTCGGAGCCCGCGTCTCTACGCCCAACGCCATCGGAGCCCACGCCATGACGCTTCTCAACCGAACCACCGCGGCAGACTTTGTTCCAAGGCGCGGCTCCTCCATCGACGCCCACACGCTCGCGCGGGCCTCGGACATCATCGAGCGCGTCCGCGCGGGGCGCGAACTCGCCCTCCTCGACATCGCGTCATCCCTCGGCGACCTCGCGCCCGACGCTAAGGCCGTGTACACCCGCGAAGACCTCGCCGCGGCGGAGCGATTGCTCCCGGTCGCCGACCGCGATCTTCTCCATCGCGTCGCCAATCGCATCCGCGCCTTTGCCATGACCCAGCGTGCGTCGCTGCGCGATCTGGACATGCCCGTCCTCGCCGGGCGCGCCGGGCACACCATCGCGCCCGTCGACAGCGCAGGCTGTTACGCCCCCGGCGGCCGATTCCCGCTCCCATCCAGCGTGCTCATGACCGCCGTCACCGCGCGGGCCGCCGGCGTCCCGCGAGTCGTCGTCGCGTCGCCAAGGCCCACGCCCGCAACGCTCGCCGCCGCATCGATCGCCGGCGCCGATGCGCTGCTGGCCATCGGCGGCGCGCAGGCCGTCGCCGCGTTGGCGCTCGGCATCCTTGTTCCCGCGTGCGACGTGATCGCCGGCCCGGGAAATCGCTATGTCACCGCCGCCAAGAAGCTCGTCGCGGGCGAGGTCGGCATCGACATGCTCGCGGGTCCCTCCGAGCTCACGATCCTCGCCGATGAATCGGCCGATCCGGCGCTGGTCGCGGCCGACTTGCTCGCGCAGGCCGAGCACGACGACGATGCCGTTCCAATCCTCGTGACGACCAGCTACCCGCTCGCCGACCGCGTCGAAGCCGAACTCGAATCCCAACTCGCGTCGCTCCCGACCGCCGCCACCGCGAGGAGAGCCCTCGCCAACGGCGCGATTGTGCTCGCGCCGTCTCTCGAGTCCGCCGCCAACGTCTGCAACGCCATCGCCCCCGAACATCTCGAGGTCATCGTTTCCGATGAAGCCCGCGTTGTCCGAGGGCTCCGCCACTACGGCGCGATCTTCTTCGGCGGGCTCAGCGCCGAAGTCTTCGGAGACTACGGAGTCGGTCCGAACCACACCCTGCCCACCGGCGGCACCGCGCGCTTTTCCGGCGGCCTGTCGGTCTTCAACTTCCTCCGCGTCCGCACGTGGATGAAGCTCGACGCCCTCGAACAGACCAACGCCCATGACAACGTCGATCAATTGATCGAAGACTCGATCATGCTGGCGAGAATCGAAGGCCTCGAAGCCCATGCGCGGGCCGCCGAGAAACGGGCCGCGCGATGAGGAGCTCGATCGCCGCTATTCCGGCGCGAGCGGCGACGCCGCCCAGTGCAGCTTGCTGATCAAGGTGTCCCAGTACGTCGCCCCCGGGTTCAGCACGAACCACACCCCGTCCGGCGAACTCTCCACCCGCACCCGCTCGTCGTCGCCCAACGGCTCCAGGATCTGCCCGTCAAGCACCAGCGTCGTCCCCTGGTTCTCTTTCGTCGCCACGTTCACCCGCTGCAAC
>JAEUJA010000045.1 GCA_016793195.1 Phycisphaerae bacterium | reverse complement strand
GTCGTGCCACTCCCCGCGATCCAGCCACAGCACGCGCACGCGCGCCGAGGGCGCATCCGCCGCCAGCACCGCGACCAGCCCCGCGCCGCTCGCCGACAGCCCGATCATGCGGCCGTCGGCGGGGAGCGACCGCAGCGAACGCGGCCCGTCGGGCGGCTCATACCCCCACAGGTCGCCCGCGCCCGTGCCCACCGCGCGCAGCGACCACACGCGGCGCGTGGCCCGACCCTCGGGGTCGAAGTCGTCGCACGCGATGAACACTTCCTCCCCAAACGCCGCCATCGCCGACGGCTCAACCCCCAGCGACGCGGCGCGCCGGAGCGTGCCGTCCGCTGAGCCCCTTGACTTTCCGTCGGGCGGCGCGGCCTGCTTCCGCGGCGGCACGTGCGCGATCACCCACTCGTCCTTCGACGGGAGCGCCAGCCACGCGTGCGATGGGCCCGACGCTGACATCGCCCCCGCGCCCCGCGTGGTCAGGGGAGGCTCGGCACGCGCCCGCGAGAGTGGAAAAGAAATCAGGAGGACGAACACGCCGAAGACCAAGAGTGACCCACGAACGAAAGAACCCCCTCGCTGGCGCTCGGCGCTCGAATCGGCGAGCTTCACTCCGGGCCGGCGTCCGTGCGCCGGCGCCTGGGGCGGCAGATTGTCGAGGGTCGGGCGCGTCATCGGATCTTCACGCCGGCGATGGGTGCCGCCTTGGGCGCGGGCTCGGACTCCATCAGCCGCGCGTCCGCCACGCCGTATCGCTCCAGCAGGGCCTTCAGGTCAAACGCCGACGCCGAGATCCCGTCGCGCCGGTTCTCGGGATCGTGGAGCGACATCTTCGCGCGCGTCCTGCTGGCGGGCACGTCGATCTCGATCACCGTCGCGATGCTGGCGCTGGTGGTCGCAAGCCCCTTCACCTTTACAGGCTCGTCACGGCTCATCGCCGCCGACAGCACCAGCGCGCCCCGCGAGTCAAACGCCTCGACCCGGCGCGGCACAAGGGTCTTGGGGTCGACGAACACCCGGCGCGTTCCCCACCGCCCCGCCAGCGTCACCGCGACATACCGCCCGTCGGGCGTCCAGGCCGGCGCCGACGCGGGCGCGTCGGGGAAGGGCAGCAGGCAAAGCACATCGATCAGGTCGAGCGGATGCACGGGCAGCCCGAAACGGCTCGCGGTCTTGGGCGAGGCCTTGGCGTGCTCGCCGACGAGCGCGAATTTGTGATCGCCGTCGGAAAGATCGATCCACCAGAAGAAAGTGTCGTTGGAGCCGAGCTGGAAATACGTTTCGCCCAGCTTCTTCACCGCCAGGAACAGCTTGCGATCACGGATGTACTGCACATGCCCGTCGGCCTCTTCCTCGTTGGTCTCGCCGTCCTTGTCGATGGTGTACAGGCGCAGCGTGGCCCGGGCCCACAGACGATCCAGGTCGGCGACGCGGAGCGCCTGGGCCCGCGCGATGTCCTCATACGCCGGCGCGGCCTTGGGCGCCGGGTTCAGGGGACGGGCCACCACGCCCCGGTCGCCGGGCTTGCCGGGCTGGTCGGCACAGGCGGGAAGAAGAAGGAGTGAAATGATCGCGACGATCAACGACACCACATACGACACGATCCCGCGCCGCACGGACCCGCAAACCGGTCCGTGGCACGGAGGCAGCTCCAACCGCCAAGACGCGGTCGGTGGCACGTCGTGACGGCGATCACCGGCGCGAACGATCATGCGCCCCCTCCGGCGGAAACTTCGCTCGCGGGCTTGGGCTCTGCGGGCTTGGGCTCGATCACGTCAACAACCGGGTCAGCGGCCGCCGCCTCCGCGCCCGAGGCATTCGATCGCTCGGGCTCGCCGGGCGTCGTCGTCTCGATCCCCATCAGCTCGCCGATCTGCTGCATCGCGCCCGAGAGCGTCTCCTCGTCCAATCCCGGATCAACCACCTCCAAAGTCGGCATCTCCGCGCCCGGCGCCGTGGGCTTGCGCGACACTAGCATCTTTGACCCCGGGCCGCGCCCGCGCACGCCCGAATAGCGCAGCAGCTTCCGGCGCACGAGCAGGAGCGCCAGCACATAGCGGAACGCCAACTTCTTCTGGTCCGTCGATTCCGAGAGCTGCTCGAACAGGTCCAGCAACTCATCGTCGCCCATCACGAGCTGCTTCTTGGCCGCGGCCGGTTCCGGCATGATCGATCGCCACGTCGCGAACACCCGCCCCGGCGACGCGGGACGCGCCCCGCCCTCCCACGCCTCGATCGAGAAGTCCTGACGCTGCATGTCCTCGCGATCGGGCGCCTCGACCAGGACGGCGACGAAGCGCCCTCCCACCAACAGCGGGCGTCCGCTGGCCGCGCAAACGCCCGTGGGCCTCGAAAGCGGGTACGAGCCGGCGCTGGGTGTGGTCATGCGCTGCGAGTGTACGAACGCCGAGCGCCCGGGTGCGGGAGGGACCCCGTCTTTCGTGGAGACATGGACGCGCCGCGCACCGCCCCGGAACGCGCCATCACCGGAACGGTGCTACCGCCGGCAGGAGAGCTCAAAGAACCGCTGCGCCGTCCCGCCGTCGCCCACGCGGAACTTCAGGCGCTTGCCGCACGTCGGACATTGGGCGGTGTACCCGGCGCCCGCGCGGTCGCGGTACACGCGGACGTACTGGTTGGCGCAGGAGAAAAAAACCCGCAGGTATGGTCGATCGCCCGCCGAGGCCGGGCCGCTCTCGCCACGCGGCTCGCTCTCGACGATGTCCAAGGAAAAAGTTCGTGGGCTTTGGTTCACACCGATTCCCCGTTTCGCAGGCCGCCACTCTCATCGACCGACCGACCCCTCGGAATCGACGCGAGAAATTCACTCATTTTGTTCGGATTATTTTCGGCTGAACGGCGCTTGATCGTGGAACGCCGTGTCAAGCCGATATAAAGTGTTCCCTCCCGCGGCGAGATTCCGAACGCCGCCCGAAGCGATGACCGGCGCCCTCACCATCTTGCCCGATCCCCCACCACCCCCCACGCCCGTCGGCCTCATCGCCGGCGGCGGGCGACTTCCCATCCTGGTCGCACGCGGCCTGCGGACCGCCGGCCACCCCGTCCACGCGCTCGGATTGGCCAAGCAATACGAGCCCGAGCTCCCCACCATGTGCTCGTCATTCCGCGAGGTCGGCGTGCTCCGCGTCGGCACCTGGGGCCGAATCCTCTCGGGCATGGGCGTTCGCCACGCCATCATGGTCGGCAAGGTCGACAAGGCCAAGCTGATGCACGATCCCCTCCGGGTCCTGCGCAACATCCCCGACTGGCGCACCATGGTCGCGTGGTATCGCCACCTGCGCCACGACAAGCGCTCCCACGCCGTACTCAGCGCGATCGCAGAAGAGCTGGACCGCTGCGGCGTGGCGCTGCTGGATTCAACCGCGCCGATCCCCGACGAACTCTCGACCGAGGGCGTGATGACGCGCCGCCAGCCGACGCCCGAGCAGCGGGCCGACATCGACTTTGCCTGGCCGCTCCTGTCGCAAACGCTCTCGCTCGACATCGGGCAGGCGGTGGCGGTGCGCGAGCGTGACGTGATCGCGGTCGAGGCCGTCGAGGGCACCGACCGCATGATCGAGCGCACCGGGCAGCTCTGCCGCGCTAAGGGCTGGACGCTCTGCAAGGGCGCGCGGGCCGGGCACGATCGTCGCTCCGACGTGCCGACCGTCGGCATCAAGACCATCGAGAACCTGGCCTCCAACGGCGGCGGGTGCCTCGCGCTCGCCGCGGGCGAGGTCATCATGCTCGACAAGGCGCGGATGCTCGACGCCGCCGACGAACTGGGCGTCTCCATCGTCGGCATCCCGGCGGCCCACCACTAGGTGCGGCATGTCCGCCACACGCAAAGACCCCGACAACCCCTTCGTCAGCCGCGGCGGGCTGAAACTCCGCCACGCCCTCTCGCACTTTGCCCTCGACCCGCGCGGGTTGGCCTGTGCCGACCTCGGCTGCAGCACCGGCGGCTTCACCGATTGCCTCTTGCAGGCCGGGGCCCAGCACGTCGTCTCGATCGACACCGCCTACGGCGAGTTCGCCTGGAAACTCCGCAACGATCCCCGCGTCACGCTCCGCGAACGAGCCAACGCGCTGCACGCCACGCCCATCGAGGGCGGCGTGGACCTGGTCGTCATCGACCTGGGCTGGACACCGCAGCGATTGGTTGTGCCGGCGGCGCTCAAGTGGCTGCGCCCCGACGGACGCATCATCACGCTCGTCAAGCCGCACTATGAGCTGAAAGACCACGGCGAAGAGCTGCCCCGCGGCGGCGTGCTCGCGCCGGAACTCGCCGAATCCGTGCTCACCCGCGTGATCGAAAAGATGCCGTCGCTCCACGCCGAAGTGCTGATCGTCGTTGAGTCGCCGATCCTGGGCGGAAAGGCGGGCAAGAACTCGGGCGGCACGGGCAACCGCGAATGGCTGGTCCTGCTGAAGAAAGCATCAGGCACTGGGCAATGGGCATCGGAGCAGGCGGCAAGACGATGAGCCCTTGACGAGCCCGAAGTGCAAGCGAGGGTGATACGCCACAGGGCCACATGGCACAGCGCCACATGGCGCATGAGACAGCGAGACAGCGAGACAGCGAGACAGCGAGACAGCGAGACAGCGAGACAGCGAGACAGCGAGACAGCGAGACAGCGAGACAGCCGGATTCTGATCGCTCCCAGATTGCCGAGCGAACCGCGCCTCAGGCCGAACCCGTTTCGTTTCTTCATTTGGCAATTTGGCCATTTGGCGATTTGGCGATTTGGCGATTTGAACTTTGGCGATCTAGCGAAGCCGATCCCCGCTGCCTATCTCTCCAACAACCACCAGCGACGGCGGAACGGCCGCTTGAGCGTCTCGGGATAGTTCGCCTCCACGCCGCGCTTGATGTGCTCCATCGCCTCGTCGGGCGAGTCGGTAAGGATCAGAAGATCCAGATCGCCATGCCCGATGGTCCCCTGCGCCAGCATGGTCCGGCGCAGAAAGTCGAGCATGGGTGTCCAGAACGACACGCCCATAAGAATGATCGGGAAGTTCCGGATCTTCTGGGTCTGGATCAGGGTGACGGTCTCGAAAACCTCGTCGAGCGTGCCAAAGCCGCCCGGCAGCACGACAAAGGCGTAGGAGTATTTGACCAGCATCACCTTGCGAACAAAGAAATAACGAAACTCGATCCATTTGTCGAGATAGGGATTCGGTTGCTGCTCCTTTGGGAGGGTGATATTACAGCCCAGCGATCGCCCGCCGGCTTCGCGGGCGCCGCGGTTGGCGGCCTCCATGATCCCCGGGCCGCCGCCGGTCATCACCGTCAGCTCAAGCTCCGCGACCTTTCGCCCCACCGCGCGCGCCAGCTCGTAGTACGGATGATCCTCCGAAAAACGGGCGGAACCA
>JAEUJA010000032.1 GCA_016793195.1 Phycisphaerae bacterium | reverse complement strand
GGCGGATCGCGCGGGGATGGGAAAGTGATCGTGTCGTGGACGTGAAGTGCCGCTCTGAGGAGCGGTGTCACCAATCTGTCGTTTCGCAACGAGCGGGGCTCACGGTGTCGGCACAACATCCGCCCGCTGCATCCGGTGGGTTCCCGAGCCGGGATTGATGAGCGCATAGGCCGCGGCGCGCAGCGAGGGGCCGGTGAACATCTGGTCGATGTGGAGCAAGGGGAAGATTGCGACTTTGGTCCGCGGCCACTTGCAGGGCCACGACGCGGCGGGACCAACGCCGCACTGGTCGAACGCGTTGGACTTGCCGCGCGTGATCGCGTCGAGCGACGCCGAGCCGCGCGGGATGTTGAAGTCACCGATGATGAGATCGGGCTCGGGGAAGCCTCCCGGCGTGGTTCCTTCGTCCTCGACCCAGCGCTGGAGGCTGTCGGGGCGCCACGCCGGGCCCTTGAACTCGCGGATCACCCTCGCGGCCTGCTCGGTGACGTCGCGGCGCGCCAGCGAGAGGTCCGAGGGCAGGTCAACAACCCACACGCACATCGAGGGGCGATGCGCGTCCGCGGTCAGTTCGATGAACATCGCGTGCCCGGGGTCCGACCACTTCCGTGCGCCGGTGCGCTGGCGCGGATCGAGCCCCCGGCCCGGCGCGATGTCGAGCGGCGTGAGCGCGTATCGCTCGATCCGGCGCCGAGAGAGCACCGTGAATCGATCGGCCACGATCACCGATTCGCTCTCGCCCATCGACTTGCTGACGCGCGCCAGCTCATCGTCGTTCTTGACGCTCACGAGCACGACGACATCCGCGTTCTCGGCAAGCACCGCCCGCGACCAGCCCGGCTCGTCCTCCGCCGCGGCGTTCCAGAAGAGCACGCGCGTCGAGCCTGGTCCGGGCTGCTGGCGATCCTTGAACACGTTGAGGAGCCGCCAATCGACCAGCAGCATGGAGACGAGCACGAGCCCCCAGGCGACGGACGCCAGCACCCGCGCCCGCGATGGACGCCGATCGCGCAGGCCGCGCGGATGCAAAAGCCCCGCGAGCGAGAAGAAGACGCCGCTGGCGGCGAGCGCCGCGCTCGTCGGGATCCACTCCAGCCATTGCGACCAGTACCAGCGATCGGAGCAGAGATTGCCGAGCATCCACGCGGCCAGGACGAGGACGCCCGGGAGCAGCGCGAGCGTGGAAAGGGTGGCCCGCACGCGCACGATCAAACCATCGGGCCCGGCGGTTCGGCCCGGGCGCGGGCCCGCCCGCGCGTGCGTCGGCGTGGCGTTCCCGGTGCTCACGACGAGAGCTCCAGGCCGTCGTGGGCGAGCGCCATGCCCTCGGGGAGCGTCTCGTTGGTCTCCTGATGGGCCAGGTCGTGGGCCATGTGGACGAAATAGGTCCGCGTGGCCCCGATCCGGTCCGCGACGTTCACCGCTTCCTGGAGCGTGAAGTGCGTCGGGTGCTTGCGGTGGCGGAGCGCGTCGAGCACCAGCGTGGAGAGCCCGTCAAAGTGTCTCCAGCTCTTCGGCGGGATGGCCGAGACATCGGTGCAGTACGCCAGCGGCAGGGGCGACAGCGCCGCGCCGCCCGCGGGCTCGAATCGATAGCCGAGCACCGGCAACCGCCCGTGCAGCAGGGGGATCGGCGTGATGCGCAGGCCGAAGAGATCGATGGGCTGCTCCGGGCGGACTTCGTGGTTGATGAGGGTGGCGACGAAGCTGTCGTTGATGTTGTTCTCGCGCTCGTAGATGTGCTTGTAGACGCGGAGGAGGTGGTCGAGCGTGCGCCGGTCGGCGAAGACGCTGATGGGGGCGCGCATCACGACGTTGAAGCGCCGGACCTCGTCGAGCCCGAAGGTGTGGTCGACGTGGTTATGCGTGAAGAGGATCGCGTCGACGCGCCGGAGGTTGTGGCGCAGCGCCTGCTCGCGCAGGTCCGGGCCGGCGTCGATCAGGACGACACGCTCCTGCCCCGCGGGATCCAGGAACCGCAGCGCGGCGCTGGTGCGCAGGCGGCGGTCGCGCGGGTCGGCGCTGGCGCACACGGCGCAATCGCAGCCGATCGCCGGCACCCCGGCGGACGTGCCTGTCCCGAGAAACACGAAACGCATCAAGAAAGGGTACGCGCCCCGGCGCGCCGCTGTGATCTACGCTTCGTGCATGGCCACGCTCGGCGTCAACATCGACCACGTCGCGACCCTCCGCCAGGCCCGCTATCGCGGGACGCCCGATCCCGCGCGGGGCGAGCCCAACCCGTCGCACGCCGTGCATGTGGCCGAGCTCGCGGGGGCCGAGTGCATCACCATGCACCTGCGCGAAGATCGGCGGCACGTGAACGACCGCGACGTGCGGGTCTGCCGCGATCTTTGCCGCGTGAAGTTCAATCTCGAGATGGGCGCGACCGACGAGATGGTGGGGATCGCGGGCGGGCTCAGGCCCCACATGTCCACGCTGGTGCCCGAGGGGCGCGAGGAAGTGACCACCGAGGGTGGGCTCGACGTGGCGGGTCAGAGGGATCGCCTGACGGGCGTGGTGGCGACGCTCCGCGACGCGGGCGTGTCGGCCTCGGCGTTCATCGACGCCGACGAGCGGCAGATTCGCGCCGCCGCGGACGCGGGCTTTGAGTGGTGCGAGGTCCACACCGGACCCTACGCCGAGGCGTTCATGGGCGCGGGCGGCGACCTCCGCGATCCCGCCCTGGCCGCGGCGCTGTCGCGGGTGGCGGCGGCGGGGCGCCTCATCATCGAGCTCGGAATGCGCTTCAACGCCGGGCACGCGCTCAACTACGCCAACGTGCGACCGATCGCGGCGCTCCCCGGCGTGGAAGAGCTGCACATCGGGCACTCGATCGTCAGCCGCGCGGTGTACACGGGGTTGCACGAGGCGGTTGCGACGATGCGGGCGCTGATCGCGGGGTGATGGATCAAGGGCGGGCACGGCCGCTTCGGTTGTCAGAGCAATCAGCACGGAATGAGCACAGAGACGCCGAGAATCCGAATGGAAGTGACTTTCGGGCGGACTGCGTCCGGCACACCCTGTCCCCGTGTCTCTGGGCCTCTGTGTTGGGTTTTTCTTCTTTGCCACGAGCACGATTGACGGAAGGAAACGGCATGTCGGGCATCGAGCGATACCGAAAACTCCTCGTCGCCGAAACTCGGGCGACGGCGTTGGCGTTTGAGTCCATCGGCACCATCCCCGAGGCCAACCGCGCCGGCGGGGATGGCGCGCGGGCTCTTGGCATCATGGCCCACATCCAGCTCGCCCGGCGCATCTGGCTGGAGCGGGCGGAGCGACTGCCGACCTCACCCGTGCCCGATTGGTTCCCCGCCTGGCCTCTCGGGCAGAGCACGGCTCTGGCCGGCGAGCTCGACCGCGGGTGGTCGACGTTCCTCGATTCGATTCGCGAACCCGACCTCGAACGCCCCGTGCCTTACAGCAACACCAAGGGCGAGCGGTTCGCCAATACCCTCGACGACATCCTGATCCACGTCTTCAACCACTCGACGTATCACCGGGGGCAGGTGGCGCGGCTTGTCGCCGACGCCGGCGGCGTCCGCGCGTTGACGGACTACATCGGATTCTTCAGGACGGCGCACGGGTAAGGTGGGCGGGCGGCGCGGTGGAATAGCGGGCGGTCGGCTCGGAATGAACCACGATGGGCGCGATCGATTCGATGTTTCCGGCGAGCGCAACGTTGCGGGAAGGCACGCCGATCGTGATCCGCCGGGCCGCCCCCCGCGACGCCGAGGGGCTCGCCTGCCTCGATCAGGAGCTGGTCTCGGAAGGGCTCTGGACCGTGCGCGATCCGGGCGGGCGGGTGTCGCTGGTCGAGGAGTTGAAGCGGATCGCGTCGTATTCGGGGGCGGATCGCCTGCTGCTGGTGGCGGTGGCGGGGGACGGGGTCGTCGGCGAGGTCGCGGTAAAGGCGCACAAGGCGGCGCGGTGCGCGCACGTGGCGCTGCTGTCGATCACGGTGGCGGGCGCGTGGCGCGGGCGCGGCGTGGGGCGGGCGCTCCTGGGCGCGGCCTGCGCCTGGGCCGACGCCCACCCCACGATCGAAAAGCTCGAGCTCTTCGTGTTCGCGCACAACGATCGCGCCGTCGCCCTGTACACGGGCGCAGGGTTTTCCCTGGAAGGACGACGCGAGCGGTACATCCGATTTGGCGACGGGCGCTACGCCGACGACCTGGTGATGGGGAGATTCCGCGGGAATCGCGGCGGCAATCCCCGGAACGGGTGAGACTTGCGCGGGGTTGGTTTCTGCGCGGGGTTCGATCGGCGCGGGCGCGCGGGTACACTTGCCCTCGAATGGCCGGCAAGTCCAACGAAAGACCCACACGCCGCTCGGGGAGCAAGAAGAGCTCTTCGAATCGGCGGCGCCTGCGCCCCGCGCGGCCGGTGACGATCGTGGCGCTTCCCGAGGCCTTTGAGTCCTATCAGCACGCGTGCGAGTACCTGACCACCCGCGACAACGTGGAGCGATTGCGCCCGGACAAGGTCGCCCCGGCGATGCTCACGCTGGATCGGATGCGGGCGCTGCTGGACGAACTGGGCAACCCCCAGCAGGGGCTGAAGCTGGTGCACGTCGCGGGCTCCAAGGGCAAGGGGAGCACCTGCGAAATGACGGCGGCGGCCCTGGCGGGGTGCGGCTACACCGTCGGGCTCTACACCAGCCCGCACCTGGTCGACCTGCGCGAGCGATTCCGCATCGGGGCTAACAAGATTTCGGCGACGGATTTCTGCGCGTACCTGCAGCGCGTCGCCAGGGCGGCCGCGGGGCTGGAGCGCAAGTGGGGGGCGGCGACGTTCTTTGAGCTGACCACCGCGATGTGCTTCTGTTTTTTCGCGGACCAGGCGATCGACGTCGGGGTGATCGAGGTGGGCCTTGGGGGCCGCCTGGACTCAACCAACGTGATCGCGCCGGAGGTGACGGCCATCACCGCCATCCAGCTCGAACACACGCAGCTCCTGGGTGACTCGCTGCCCAAGATCGCGGGTGAGAAGGCCGGGATCATGAAGCCGGGCGTGGTGTGCCTGACGATCCCGCAGGAGAACGAGGTGGTCGATGCGTTCCGGGCCCGGGCGGCGTCGCTCGGATGCCCGCTCCGCGTGATCGGCACGCCCGAGCTTGAGTTCAGCCACCGCTTCGAGGCGACGCCGGAACTCGGGCCTCACGTGCGCGTCAGCCTCTCCTCGCCGCGTTGCCAGTTCGAGCATGTTCCCGTGCCGCTCCGGGGGGAGCACCAGGCGTTCAACTGCGGCCTGGCTTTGGCGATCATCGACGCGCTGCGCGAGCGCGGCTGGAAAGCCCCGGAGCGCCAGGTCACACAGGGCCTGGCCCGCACGCCCAACTTCGGGCGGCTCGAGCAGGTGTGGGATCGTCCGCGGATCATCGTCGACGGGGCCCACAACCCCGAGAGCGTGTCGGGGCTGGTCAAGGCGATCGGGGCCCACCTGCGGTACGACTCGATGGTGATGATCTTCGGGTGCGCCTCCGACAAGAACGTTCCGGGCATGCTCCAGGCCGTCGCCCGTGGCGCCGACAAAATCATCTTCACCAGGGCCTCGGAATCGGCCCGCGCCATGGACCCCAAGGAGCTTCACCGACGATTCACCGAGTTCTCGCACAAGATGGTGCAGACGGCGCCGACGGTCAAGGACGCGATCAACCTGGCGGCCCGGGCGGTGGCGCGCGACGACATCATCTGCGTCACCGGATCGTTCTATGTCGCGGGCGAGGCCAAGAAACTCCTGGTCGAGAAGGCCGAAGCGTTGGCCGCGGAGAAGCTCCCGTCGAATCTCTCGCGGATGGAGCCCAAGCCCGAACCGAGAGCGGAACCTGGGCCCAGGTCCGATGCTCGGCCCCCGGCGGCGACCGGCGCCAAGCCGGCGCACCGCGTGCGCAAGCCCCTCCCCAAGGCCCCGGGGCGGTCGGGCTCGCGGGACTCCTAAACTCCGGCCTCTATGGCCCAGGACCAAATCGCACCAATACAGGGCGGCAACGCCGGCGACGAACAGACCCCCTATCGCTACACCGCGGCCCTGGCGGGCACGCTCGAGCCCAAGTGGCAGGCAACATGGGCCTCGCGCGGCACGTTCCGCGCCCCCAACCCCGGCCAGCCCGGCTTCGACCCCACCCGCCCCAAGTTCTACTGCCTCGACATGTTCCCCTATCCCTCCGGCGCCGGACTGCACATCGGGCACCCCGAGGGATACACCGCCACCGACATCGTCTGCCGCTTCAAAAAGGCCAAGGGCTTCAACGTCCTGCACCCCATGGGGTGGGACGCCTTCGGCCTGCCGGCGGAGCAGTACGCCATCCAGACCGGAATCCATCCCGCCATCACGACGCGCACCGCGATCGATAATTTCCGTCGCCAGCTGCAGCGATTCGGATTCTGCTATGACTGGTCGCGCGAGTTCGGCACAATCGACGAAGACTACTACCGCTGGACCCAGTGGATCTTCCTCAAGCTCTTCGACGCCTGGTTCGACCCGGAGGCCAACAAGGCCCGCCCGATCTCCTCCCTGATCGAACGCGAGAAGAAGGCCGGCCGCTGGGACAAGCTCCCGGCCGACGAGCAGCGGAGGTATCTCGACTCCCAGCGCCTGGCGTACATCTCCGAGACCACGGTCAACTGGTGCCCCAAGCTGGGCACCGTGCTCGCCAACGACGAGGTGATCGACGGGCGCAGCGAGCGCGGCGGGTTCCCCGTTCTGCGCAAACCGCTCCGCCAGTGGATGTTCCGCATCACCGCCTACGCCGAAAGATTGCTCGCCCAGCTCAAGGACCTGGACTGGCCCGCGAGCACCAAGGCGATGCAGGAAGAGTGGATCGGGAAGTCGTCGGGGGCGGAGATCGAGTTCCCGATCCAGGGCGACCACACCCTCCGCGTTTTCTCCACCCGCCCCGACACCATCTTCGGCGCCACCTACATGGTCGTCGCTCCCGAACACGAGCTCTGCGAGCACATCGCGCAGGGTCGCTTGGGCGTGGGCGACGCCAACCGCTACCAGCTCCGCCAGTACTGCGAGGCCGCCCGCAATCGCTCCGACGTGGAACGCCAGGAATCCAAGGAAAAGACCGGCGTGTTCACCGGCGTCCACGCCATCAACCCCGCCACCGGCGCGCCCATACCCGTCTGGGCCGCGGACTATGTGCTGGCGGGCTACGGCACGGGCGCGATCATGGCCGTCCCCGCCCACGACGAGCGCGACTTCGCCTTCGCCAAGGCCTTTGACCTGCCCATCGTCGACGTGGTGTACACCCGCGCCGAGTTGGCGATGGCGTATTTCGTGCAGAACTCGATCGCCGACGAGCAGGCCGATGAGCGTTTCGCCGACGTGCTCGCCGATTTCCTTGGCCTCGTGACCTCGACCCAGGCCGACCCCGACAAGTTCGACCAGTTGATGTCGGTGATCCGCACGCGCCGAACCCCGCCCAGCAGCGGTGGAACGTCGGTCACCATCCACCTCGCCGAGCCGCCCTCGGGCCGTCCCGCGTCGATCGGCGAGCGCCGCGGCGTGACCAAGATCGTCTGGCTCGACGCCCTCGAAGACCTGGGCTTTATGACCTTTGACGCGCTGCGCGAGACGTTCGAGGCCCGGACCTTCCACGCCCGCCGCGGCGAGGCATGGACCGGCCCGGGCTTCGCCGTGAACTCGTCGAACGATCGCGTCTCGATCGACGGCCTGCACGCCGACGAGGCCAAGGCGCGCGTCGGCGATTGGCTCGAATCAGCCGGGCTGGGTCGGCGCAAGGTCAATTACAAACTGCGCGACTGGACCTTCAGCCGCCAGCGATACTGGGGCGAGCCGTTCCCCATCGTCTATGACAAGAACGGCCATGCCTATCCCGTGCGCGAATCGGCGCTGCCGGTCAAGCTCCCCGAACTCGCGGACTATGCGCCGGTCGAGAGCGAGAACCCGCAGCCGCTGCTGGCCAAGGCGACCGCCTGGATGAACACGACCGCGAGCGCGGCGGGCGTCGATCCCGCGCTGCTCCCGCCCGAGACGCCCGTGGCGCGCGAGACCAACACCATGCCCGGGAGCGCGGGCAGCTCGTGGTACGCCGTGCGCTACACCGACCCGAGCTGCACCAGCGCCGTCGCGAGCCCAGACGCGGAGCGCTACTGGATCAAGGACGGCGTGGACCTGTACATCGGCGGGTCGGAGCACGCCGTCGGGCACCTGCTCTACTCCCGCTTCTGGCACAACGTGCTCTTCGACCTGGGCGCCCTCTCCGGGCGCGAGCCGTTCCGCAGGCTCGTCCACCAGGGGCTCATCACCAGCTACGCCTTCCAGCGCCCGGACAAGACCATCGTCCCGGTCGACGAGGTGCGCGAGGTCGTGGACGCCGACAAGACCACCCACATCGAGATCGCGACGGGCAAGCCGGTGTCGCCCATCGTGACCAAGATGTCGAAGCGTTACAAGAACGTGATCAACCCCGACGACGTCATCGGCGAGTTCGGCGCCGACACCTGCCGCCTGTACGAGATGTACATGGGCCCGCTGGAGGCGAGCAAGCCCTGGAATCCGCGCGACATCGCCGGGTGCTTCCGCTTCCTGCAACGGGCCTGGCGCCTATGCATCGACGAGAAAACGGGCGCACCGCGCCCGCTTGCGGCCCAGAACCACGACACCGAGAAGCAGCTCCACCGCCTCATCGCCAAGGCCGAGGGCGATATCGAGCGGCTGAGCTTCAACACCGCGATCGCCGCGATGATGGAGTTCGTGAACGCCGCGACAACCGCGGGCGGCCTGGATGTCTCGCAGGTCCAACGCTTCGCGCTGGTGCTCTGCCCGTTCGCGCCGCACCTGGCCGAGGAGCTCTACGCCAAAGCGGGCGGCCCGGGGCTCGCGTCGGAATCCGCGTGGCCGACCGTTGATCCCGCGCTGCTGATCGACGCGAACATCGAAATCCCCGTGCAGATCATGGGGAAGGTGCGGGCGCGAATCCAGGTGCCCCGGGACGCGGACCAGGCCGCCGTCGAGGCCGCGGTGATGGCCGACCCGAAGGTGAAAGAGCAGATCGGGACCAAGACGATCAAGAAGGTGATCGTGGTGCCGGGCAAGCTCGTGAATCTGGTGGTCGGGTAGCAGGCGGCCCGGCGCGCACTCGTGCCGTTCCGGCGCTATTCGTCGAGGATTTTCCTATGAGCACCTTTCACGCCTGGCAACGGCGCATGATGGTGTGGCAGGCGATCGCCGCACTTCCGGCCATTGGTGGCGCTGTTGCGTTCACGATTGTCATCGTCATCGATCCTCTCCTGTTCGCCGGGCGAACGGCCGCCATGCTCGCGGGGTTGGTGGTTTCCCTCGCGCTCGCGGCCGCAGTCATGATCTTCCAGGGCGTGCGGATCGCGAGATTGCGCAATCGCGTCCGCCAACGCCGCGCCGCCGTGTGCATCGAGTGCTTGACCGATCTGCCCGATGACGAGCGCGGCGTGTGCCCCTCGTGCTCGCTCCCCTATACGCGCGTGGGCAATGTACTGCTGTGGAACATCCCCGACAAATCGCTCGCCGTCCCGCCACCCCGGCGCAGGTCTCCGGCGTTCTATCGACAATACAAGCGACTCGTCGTCCTCATGGTCGCGGTTGCGGGCTTCATTCTGCTGATCAACATGCTCACGCCCAAGCCCAGCACCGGCACGTTCAGCATGTGGCGATCGGCCGGAGCACCGATCGTCGCAAACCTTCTCGGCGCGGGGATCATGGTCATGTTTGTTTTTCGCTTCATGCGCACCGTGCAGCGCGAGAGAAACACCGCCATTGCCCGACGCGGCGCGGTCTGCACCGAATGCGCCTACGCGCTTCCCGACAACGATTCGGGCACCTGCCCGGAATGCGGTCAAGCCTACACGCGCGCATCCAACGCCGAGTTCTGGGGAATTTCGCTCGTCAACGCCGACGCGCCGACCACACCAACGGAAGAGCCTCGCTCGTAGTGCAACTCGAGCCAGTCCAAAAAATCATCCGCGGCCGTGGATCACTCACACGACCGCGAATGTTGTGGGGCTGAAGTTGTGCGGACGCCTGACTAGCAGCCGGCCTCGAAGTGCTCGGCGAAGAAGTCGTAATCGTCGCCGTTGACGAAGCCGTCGAAGTTGAGGTCGGCGGAAGCGGCGCCGGTGTCGAAGAGGGCGGCCCAATCGTCGAAGTCGTCCCCGTTGACGAAGCGGTCGTCGTTGAAGTCGGCGGGGCAATAGGGCAGGTTCGGAACATGGATCTGCCCGCGGATCTCCCCGCCGCCGAAATTGACGGTGTGGACGTTGATGTAGGTGAGCCCGGCCTTGATGAGGTTCTCGTCGGCCTGGACCGCGCCGTAGGCCCAGTTCCCGAGCTTGCGCGCCCCGACGCCGAGGTTGTGCTTGATCCCCGCGTTCTGGGCGGGCCCGGCGAAGCCGTGGATGTGGGCGGCGGTTTCGGCCGAGGTCAGATTGGCGTGGCGGATGTCATAGGAAAGGTTGTTGCCGGCGAGGTCCAGCGAGATGAAGCCGCACCCGACGCCGCTCGAGGGCGTAGGGGGGACTTCCTGTGTGCCGTCGATCGGGACGACGGTGGAGACGATCTGCCCGCGGATTTCGCCGCCGCCGAAATTGACGGAGTGGACGTTGACGTAGGTCATGCCGTGGAAAAGGTTCTCCTCGTCGGCGTCGGTGAAGTTCCAGGTGCCGACCTTGAGGTTCCCGGCCGGGAGCGCGTGGCGAACGCCGGCGTTGACACCAATGCGGGCAAAGCCGTGGATGTGGGCGGCGGTCTCGGCCGCCGTCAGCCCGTTGTACGCGATGTAGTAGTCGAGCGTGTTGTTCACGTTGTCGTACATGAAGAGCCCGAAGCCCCGCGCCGGCGAGGCGTTGGGCGGGACCTCCTGGGCGGCGTCGAGGGAGGCGACGTGAGTGACGACCTGGCCGCGGACTTCACCGCCGGGGAAGGCCGTGGAGTGAACGTTGACGTAGATGCGTCCGGCAAGAATGTCGGCTTCCATCGCCTGCGGGTAGTTGACGACGCCGGTCTTGACCGGGCCAAGCGGGAGCGCGAACAGCACGCCGGCGTTCACGCCGGGGCCCGCGATCCCGTGGATGTGAGCGGCGGTCTCGGCGCCCGAGAGATTCGTCACCACAATGCGGTAGGTCAGCGTGTTGGCGACCGGATCGATGACGAACGCGCCGCAGCCGTCGGCGTTGGACGCGTTCTGCGGGACCTCTTGTGTTCCTGTCAGCAGACAGACGCGCCGGAACTCAGTGTTGTGGGCGAACGCGACGGCGGAGATGGCGACGGCCGCGACTCCGGCAACAATGCGGGACCAATTCATGCTCTTTCCTCCCAGTGTGTGTGCGCCAAACGGATGCGTGAGCGCCCCGACGTCTCATGTCTCCTTCGCGGCGGGGCCTTGCCCTGGATGTGAAAGAATGTAACCGGGAATCGGCTCCGGCTCCATCCCATCGCGCGCAAACCGCTGGTCCATCGCTGGTTACGCGATGATTACCGGGGGCTTTGCGGTGCCCCGGATTCCGCCGGTTGGTCCTCGGGCTGGTCCTTGGGCTGGGCCCCGGCGGAGTCCGGCGTCTGGTCGTGTTTCTGGTTTGGCACGACCTTGAACTTGACGGTGGGGGTCGGGGAATCCTGACCCTTGGCGCGTTGGATGGCCTTGGCGGCGTCCTCGCCCTCCGATGGTGGCTTGGAGAAGCGGGCATCTTCCTCGCCGCTCCCGGGACGGACGATCACCGTGCCGCTCGAGCGCCGGCGCTGGTCCTTCGCCTTGTCGCGCTTGGCGGGGGTGGAGACGGACTTGAACATGTCCCACGCCGAGCCGTTGGTCTGGGCCAGGCGCGAACGCGGGTCGAGCTTCACGTCGCTGGGCACGCTGGTGCTCCAGGACTCGGAGGCGGCGACGCGGAGGGGGAGCGTCCCGTCCCACCAAACCAGCGGCACATAACCATTGTCCGCCAGGCGGGCCGCGTCACGCATCACCCGATCCGCGTCGGCGGGCGCGCCGAAATACTCGGCGTGGCGCGCGTAGGAGTGGGCGGCCCAGGTCTCGTGCCCGGGCACCAGAAAGTCGGCCAGCGCGTGCGGCGAATCGATCGTGAGCTGCGCCTCGGGCGTGGCGGCCTTCTTGTCCAGGGTCGCCGCGACCATCGACGGCGATACCACGTGCAGGATGTCGCACCCCGAGGGCTCGATCACGAATCGCACCTTGGGATACCGGTTCTGCAGCGTCCGCAGCCACGGATACTGCGTCCAGATCGGCGTGATCGCGTGGCGGAAGTCGCCCAGCACGATCGTCGTCGCGCCGGCACGCACCGCGCCGTCCATCTCCGCCAGCGACGCCTGCACATGATCCGTGTAGCTCGGCTCCAGCGCCTCCCAGTCCACACCCTCGAAGCTCATCGCCACCTGGCACGATCGCCCCCACCACAGGCACAGCTCGGTGCCCAGCGGCGCGATCGACGGCAGGCCACGCTCGCGGTCGAGCAGGTCCGAGTACCCCGGGAGCTTGGCCCAAGGCGTGGCCATCTGGAAGGGAGTCGCGTTGCCCGGCGCGGCGCCCGACTGACCGCGCAGGAGCAGGCCGCCGGCCTTGATGTCGCGGAGGTGTTTCACGACCGAGGACCAGCCCCGCTGGTCGGGGCGGAGGGCGGGATTCCAGCCGCGCGGATTGGCGGGCTCGAGCCAGGATTCGCCGGCGAGGTCGACGCCCTGCATCGCCTCGGGGCGACGCTTGTATTTCACCACGCCGTAGAAGTCGCGGAAGAAGTTGCGGTAGGGCACAAGTGTTCGGAGCCATCCCTGGCCCGCGGCTGCGACGCGGACGGCGACGATGTAGGTGCGGGTCTCGCCCGGGCGAAGGTCGGCGTCGTGCGCCAGCCGGGCCGCGGGCGTCTCGCCGAGGCTGCCGAGTTGAAAACGGGCGAGCCAGCCCCGTCCGCCCTCGCCGGTGACCTGCTTTCCTCCCGGGCTGGAGATGGCGAGCCGGACGTCGTGCTTGTAGGCGAGCACGGGATACAAGAGACTGATGCCAAGGGTGTACTTGTCGCCTTCGAGGACGAAGACGGGCGAGTACAGCTCGTCGGGGTAGTCGGCCCACTGGGCGGCGAACGACTGGCCGTCGATCGCGCGCGGGCGCGGTGCGTCACGAAAGTCCCAGTAGGAGATTTTGCGGCCCAGGGTGGCGATGCCGATGTTGATGAAGCCCAGCGGCTTTGGCTCGGCGGCGGTGTTGGTGAAGCGGAAGATGAGGTCGCCGCCGCCGGGCTGCTCCTGCAGCGCGACCTCGGCCTTGATGGCGGGATCGAAGTTCTCGAGGATGGGCGTGCCGCGCGAGAGAATGATGGGAGCGTCGCCGCGAAGATCGCGCAGGTCAAAGTCGTCGTTATCGCTCAGCGTGGCCTTGACGCCGGGCGTGCCCGGCTCCTTGGCGGGGACCGGGACCTGCACGCGGGCGTGCTGGGCGCGTGCGGCGACGAAGCACACACAGAGGACCAAGGCTGTCACCCAACGCCGCATCGAAACGCCCCCGGGAAGCGATAAGCGGAGCGCGGCCCGGCCGCGCCTGGCTCTGGCTCTTTGGACCATCGACCAGCCGCCCGGCGCACTCCACGCCCCCGCCCGGCGCGGGCACGGAGCGCACGGCCCAGCCGCGCCAGGCGGAAGAGCTTGCGCGGCGTGAGGGCGATAACAACGCAAGGGCGGCGGGACGACGCGGCCTCATGCGGCGACGCATGAACGCACCCGACCATGTCGCCACCCGACCACGACTTCTTCAGTCCCCGATGCCGAACGCCCGGTGCCCGAGGCCTATTTCTTCTTCATCCTCTCCATCGCGATCAGCCCCGCGCCGATCACGCCCGCGTCGTCACGCAGCTTGCTGGCGACGACCTCGACCTTCTTGCAGGCGTCGGGGAACGCGAAGCGGCGGCAGCTCTCGGCGACCTTGGCGACGAACGGCTCGCCGATCGCCTCCGTCAGCCCGCCGCCCAATACGACCTTGCCGATCGAGAGGAGCGTGACGACGTTAGAGATGGCGATGCCCAGGAAATTGGCCGCGTCGTCGACGACCTCGACCGTGAGCGCGTCGCCGTCTTCGTAGGCCTTGGCGACGACCTTGGACTTGATGCGCTCAAAGTCGCCGTCGACCATCGACGAGAGCGAGCTTTGGTGATTGCTCTCGATCAGGCGGACGAGGCGATCGACGACCGCGGTGCGCGAGCAGTTGTGCTCCAGCGAGCGGTGGCCCGGGGGATTGTTGGGGATGAGGATCGTGTGCCCGATCTCGCCGGCGGTCATGAACGTGCCGTAGTAGAGCTCGCCGTTCAGGATGAGCCCGCCGCCGACGCCGGTGCCGACCCACACACCCAGCAGGTCATGGGCGTTCTTGCCCGCGCCGACCTTGTTCTCGCCGTAGACCGCGACGTTCACGTCGTTGTCGAGGAACGTGGGGACGCCGAGCTTCTTGGTGAGGATGTTCGCCAGGGGCAGGTCGGTCCAGCGCAGGTTGACCGCCTCGAGCACCACGCCCTTGACGGGATCGACCGCGCCCGGCGCGCCGATGCCCACCGCGCCAACATCCTTCAGCGAAAGCTTCGCCTCGGCGCACGCCTCGATCACGCCCTCGGCCAGGCGCGCCAGCACGGCCTCCATGCCGTCCGCGGCCTTGGTCTTCTTGCGCGCGGACCCCAGCACCTTCCCGCCCTCGGCCACCACGCCGATCTGCATGTTGGTCCCGCCCAGGTCGATGCCGATCACGGGCTTCTGTGCCATGGCCTCTCCTTCGTCACCCGTGGGTGCGATGCTCGTTGAAGAACGTAGTCGGCGATCGGGCCCGACGACTTTCGCCCCACAGCCCAACGCCCAATCGCCCGACGCCCCGGGCTCCGCGCCGCAAGGCCCTACGATAGCCATGTCGTGGAAACCACCATTCGAATCCAACGCAAGACCGACCGGAGCGTGCCCGTGCTCGGGCCCGCCGAACGGAACCTCAAGCTCATCCGCGAGGCGCTGGGCGTGCATGTCACGTCGCGCGACGGCGAGATCCAGCTCAAAGGCCCGCGCGACGCCGTCGCCGCCGCCAGGCGCGTCATCGAGCGCCTCCTCCAGGCCTCGGTCGACGAGCGCACGATCTCGCGACAGGACGTGCTCGACATCATCAGCGACCAGGCGGGCCGCCCCGTGCCGATGCCGGACGTCTCCGACGAGGACGGGCAGATCATCGACTCGGCCGCGACGTGGGACGGCTCGCTCGACGTCTACTCGCGCGGCAAGTTGATCCGCGCCAAGACCACCAACCAGCAGCGCTACCTCGATTCCATCCGCGACCACGACCTGGTTTTCTCGATCGGGCCAGCGGGCACGGGCAAGACGTATCTCGCGGTCGCCGCCGCCGTGCACCTGCTCAAGACTTCGCGCGTCACCAAGGTCATCCTCGCGCGTCCCGCGGTCGAGGCCGGCGAAAAGCTCGGCTTTCTCCCCGGCGACATGCAGGCCAAGGTCAATCCGTACCTGAGGCCGCTGCTGGATGCGCTCCACGACATGATGGACTACGCGACGGTGCGCCGGTTCATGGAGAACGACGTGGTGGAGGTCGTGCCGCTGGCGTTCATGCGCGGACGCACGCTCAACAACGCCGTCATCATCCTGGACGAGGCCCAGAACGCCACGCGTGGCCAGATGAAGATGTTCCTGACGCGCATGGGCCACGGGAGCAAGATGATCGTGACCGGCGACACGACGCAGATCGATCTGGAAGAGCCGCGCGAGTCGGGGCTGGTCGACGCCGCGGCGAGGCTCGCCAAGACCCCCGGCGTGGGCTTCGTCTCGCTCGA
>JAEUJA010000011.1 GCA_016793195.1 Phycisphaerae bacterium | reverse complement strand
TACACCGACATGTGCTGCTTCTGCGACGCGAGCCCCGCGAACGGGAGCGGCTTTGATGGATCGCAGTGATAGCCCGCGGGATACGCGCTGTGCGGCACGTAGTAGCCGATCATGCCGTAGTTCATTCCCTCTTCGAATGTCGGATCGAGGTTCTTCAGGATCACGTCGCGCACCGCGGAGATTGCGGCACGCCGATCCTCGGGGAGTTCCTTCAGGTACGCGGCAACGGTTGTGGCTTTGCTCTGCATGTGGTCCTCGCGTGCGTCATGTGTGGTGCTTGTCGACCCGAACGATGGACTATGCGATCGAATCAACGTATTCCTTGGCCTCCGCCAGGCCTGCGCCCGTCTTGTCGCGGTATCGCTTGATCGCCTCGATCTTCTGGCCCGACACTGCTAATGCCCGGACATCCTCATGCTCGTCGGGAGGGAGTTCGATGCCGAGGTGCGCCATGATGAGGTCGAGTTTTCGCTCGATTTCGGCCAAGCGGCGAGCGGCGACGGTGGGGGATTGCGAAAAGAGGCCCATCGACACAGCATACCAAGTTCGCCCCACGGCGAGTGCGGCGACCGCTACGAAGGCACGCGCGTGCCATACCCGAGTCGGCTTGCCCAGCGCCTTCGCAACGCCTCATGCCCGACATTCTGTGGTTCGAAAACGAGGTCGATCTCGGTCTACTTCGCCCCGCCGTGGGCCTTGATCGCGCGGATTCGCTCCGGGAGCGAGAGCAGCTTGATGAACCCGCCGGCGTCCTTGTGGCTGTAGATTTCTTCGCCCTCGAAGCTGACCATCTTTTCAGCGTAGAGCGAGTTGGGGCTCTTGCGCTTCACCGCGGTCGCGGCGCCCTTGAAGAGGCGCACGACGATCTCGCCGTCGAGCCGCTCGGCGATCCTTTCGCCGCAGGCCCACAGCGCCTCGCGCAGCGGCGTGAACCAGCGTCCGTCGTAGACGAGCTCGGCGAAGGTGAGCCCGAGGTGCTCTCGGTAGTGGCGCGTCTCGCGGTCGAGCACGAGCTCTTCGATGGCGCGGAGGGCCTCGACGACGACGGTGCCGCCCGGCGTTTCGTACAGCCCGCGCGACTTCATGCCGACGCGCCGGTTCTCGACCAGGTCCACGCGTCCGACGCCGTGCGCGCCCGCGATCGAGTTGAGTTTCTCGATGATCTGCC
Source organism: Phycisphaerae bacterium (assembly GCA_016793195.1). Lineage (GTDB taxonomy): Bacteria > Planctomycetota > Phycisphaerae > Phycisphaerales > UBA1924 > JABWBC01. Next base: position 12,774 of record JAEUJA010000011.1, on the reverse strand, counting down.
ATGCCTCCATCTTCGCGCCGTTGAGCGCGAACGGACGCCCCTTGGCGAACGTCAGCGTCACGTCCTCGGCCTTGTCCGGCGCCTTCGACGGCTCCGCGGTCAGCATCCACGCGTCCTCGGGCGGCGCGTTCCACGGGTCCTCGATCGCGCCGCCCTCGTGGCTGATGTGCCACAGGTTGCGATCGCGCGAGTAGATCTTGGTCGCGCTGGCGGTGGTGGGGACGTTGCGATGCTTCAGGTAATCGAGCATCGCCAGACGCCCTGACAGATTCCAGCGCGAATCACGCCACGGGATGATGAGTTCCATCTCCGGCGCGAGTGCGGCGTAGGCCGATTCGAAGCGGACCTGGTCGTTGCCCTTGCCCGTGCACCCGTGCGAGAGCGCGGTGCAGCCGGTCTTCCTGGCGACGTTGACTTGGGCACGCGCGAGCACCGGACGTGCCATCGCGGTGCCCAGCAAGTAGCGCCCTTCGTATACGCCGCCCGTGATGACCGTCGGCATGACGAATTCGTCGACGAACTCCTTGCGGAGATCGACGACGTGGCACTCGGCCGCGCCCGAGTCCTTGGCCTTCTTCTCCACGCCCGTCAGCTCGTCGGCGCCCTGGCCCACGTCGCCGACGACGCAGATGACCTCGGCGTTCTCGACATTCTCACGCAGCCACGGCACGATGCACGAGGTGTCAAGCCCGCCCGAGTACGCCAACGCGATCCGCTTCTTCGCCATGTCGAGTTCCTTTTTCGCCGAGCACCCGAGCGGGTGCGGTGGTTGTGTGCTCTGCCGCGATCGCACGATGCGGGCGGCGTGAATGCGATTCCCGTGCCCGGAAGTCGCCCGGGCGCGGCGTGCGAACGGTTACGAGCTCCCGAGCAGCTTGACAAGCAGCGCGTTCTGGGCGTGCATGCGATTCTCGGCCTGGTCATACACGATCGAGACGCGCGAGTCGATCACCTCGTCCACGACTTCCTCGCCGCGATGCGCCGGCAGGCAGTGCATGAAGCGTGCGTTCTTCCGCGCCAGCGACATCAGCGACGGCGTCACGCGGTACGGCTCGAACTTCGCCCGGCGCTTGGCGGCTTCGTCCGCGGCGCCCGCGCCCTGGCCCATCGAGAGCCACACGTCGGTGTACACCGCGTCGCACCCGTGCAGCTTCTCGCGGTCGCTGGTGACCACCAGCTCCGAGCCCGACACCGCGGCCAATCGCTCGCAGTCGTCGATCACGCCCGCGGGCGGCTCATAGCCCTCGGGGGTGACGACGACCATGCCTACCCCCAGGATCGTGGCGGCGTGCATGAGCGAGTTGCACACGTTGTTGCCGTCGCCGATGAAGGCCAGGCGCCGATCGCGCAGCGTGCCGAATTGCTCCAGCAGCGTGAACATGTCCGCCAGCGCCTGGCACGGGTGGAAGCGATCCGAGAGCGCGTTGACGACCGGCACGCGCGAGGCGTCGGCCATCTCCTCCAGCACCGTCTGCAGGTAGACGCGGGCGATGATGCACTCGACCCAGCGCTCGAGGTTGAGGGCATAGTCCTTTACGCTCTCGCGTTCTCCCAGGCGCTGCTTGCCATGGTCCATGTAGATCGCCGTGCCGCCGAGCTTGTTGATGCCGACCTCGAACGACACGCGCGTGCGGAGCGAGGGTTTCTCGAAGAGCATGACGACGGCCTTGCCGTCGAGCGAGCGCCGGTAGGGCCGGATATCGCGCTTGATGTCGCGTGTGAGCGCGAAGAGGTCCTCGATCGTGGCTCGAGAAAGGTGCGAGAGCGTTAGCAGGTCGCTCCCGGGCGTCAGCGAAGCGGAGTGCGAACCGGGGTGTGATCCCGTGCGCGCCGCGGGACCACCCGAGGCGCGAGCGCGGGGCGACTTGCCCTTCTCGACCGCGCCGGCTTTGGCGGGCTTGACGCCCCGTGGGTTGGACTGTGAAGCCGACTTTGGCATGGTCGAGAAGCTCCGAGGGGCGTCACGCCCCGGCAACGATACGGGTCCCGCCGCCCTGGCCGCGGGCGATGCGAACGATGGCCGAGGGATCGGCCCACGTGGCGATCACGACCGGGCAGCCCGCGAGGCTTGCGGCCGAGAGAGCGGCCCTGACCTTGGGCACCATCCCGCCGTGGATGACGCCGCGTGAGATCATTGATTCGACACCCGCGCCGTCGAGTTTCGCAACCAGCGATTTCGACTCGTCCAGCACACCCGGCACGTCGGTGAGCAGCACCAGGGCGCGGGCCTTGTAGCGCTGCGCGATCCCCGCCGCCGCGTCGTCGGCGTTGACGTTGAGCAGCCCTCCATCGAATCCGATCCCGATCGATGAAACGACCGCGAGCAGGTTGTTCCGCATGAGAACCGAGAGCAGGCCGTCGGTCGGTCCGCTCGCCAGAGGCGTGCCGACGCGCCCAAGGTCCGCCCCGCTGGCGAGCGTCTTCTTCTCGGCGCGCAGCAGGTCGCCATCGCCCAAGCACAGGCCCACGGCCAGCCCCGCGCTCATCGCATTGATCGCGCCCACCACGCCTTTGTTCACGCGACCCGCCAGCACGCCGGCGATCTCGCCCATCTGCTCGGGCGGCGTGACGCGAAGGCCCTCGACCCGCTCGGTCTTCATCCCGATGCGAGCAAGGTGCTCATCAACCGCTCGCCCGCCGCCGTGGACGAGCACCAGCTTGCCCTCCAGCGCGTGGTGCGCGTCGATGATGGCTTGCCACAGCGCCCCGCCCGACGCGGGATCATCCACGCCCGCGCCGCCGACCTTGACAACCAGCGGTCCGTCGTTCACGCCGTTTCTCCCCGCACCGCGTCGCCCAGCCCCGCGATTTCGGGGAGGCCAAGGCGTATATTCATGCACTGCACCGCCTGCCCGGCCGCGCCCTTGGTCAGGTTGTCGATCGCCGAGCCGATGATGAGGTGCGACGTGGCCTCGTCGACCGCCCAGCCGATGTCGCAGAAGTTGGTGCGGCGGACATCCCCGACCGACGGCCAGACACCCGCCCCGCACAGTCGAACGAATCGCTCTCGCCCGTACGCCTCGCGGAACGTCCGCTCGACACGCGCCGCATCCCAGCCCGGTGCGAGTTCGACGTGGATCGTCGACAGAATCCCGCGGTCGAATGCGCCCAGGTGCGGCGTGAAGACCGTCTCGCACCCGGCGTACGCGTCGATCTCCGGCTGGTGCCGATGCCTGAAAACGTTGTAGGGCTGCAGGCTCACCTCGCAGAAGAGCGACTTCTGCGACAGCCCGCGCCCCGCGCCGCTCACGCCGCTGGTCGAATCGATGATCGGGCGCGTTCCCGGGCGCACCGCGCCGGCGCGAACCAGCGGCGAAAGCGGCAGGATCGCGCTGGTCGGATAGCACCCCGGCGCGGCGATCAGGTCCGCAGTGCGGATCGCGTCGCGAGAGAGCTCGGGAAGACCGTAGGCGGCCTCCGCGAGCAGCGACCGCTCCGTGTGCTCGAATCCATAGAACGCGGGGTAGCGCGAGGCGTCTTTCAGGCGGAACGCGGCCGAGAGATCGATCACCAGCACGCCGCGAAGCGCCGCCGCCAGCTCGAGGCTGGCCTCGTGCGGCGTGGCGAGAAACACGCAGTCGGGCCTCAGCTCGCGGACCTTCGCCGCGTCGGCGGCGACGACAGGAAGCTCGAGCCGTCCGCGGAACCGAGGGAAGAGTTCGTCAAACCGCGAGGCGGTGGCGTCGCCCTTCTCACGCCGCGCCGAGGCGGCCAACGCGACGATCGTCGCCGCAGGGTGCCCGAGGAGTATCTCGGCCAGTTCCGCGCCGCTGTAGCCGCCGGCGCCCACAATGACGATTCGCGCGCTCATGCCCGACCTCGCTTGCTCTGGCGACGAGTGCCGCCGATCAGCTTCGATGCCAGTGCCCGGGCCGCCGCGATTGATTCGGTCGCGAGGAAGACGGTGTCGTCTCCGGCGATGGTGCCGACGATTTCCGGCCACGCGCCGCGATCGAACTCAAGCGCCAGCGCCGGCGCCTGCCCGGGCCCGGTCTTGGCCACGACCAGCGTGCCCGCGGGAACGGCGTCGCGGAGGTAGGAGCGGAGCACGAGCGTCGCGGCGCCCGCTTCCGCGGCGCTGGGAGCGCCCGACTCGGGCAGGACGTAGCCGCCCGGGCCCTTGAGCACGCCGAGCTCGCGCAGGTCGCGTGAGAGGGTCGCCTGGGTGATCTCGATGGCGTGGTCGTGGAGCAGGCGCTGCAGCTCGTCCTGGCTGGCCACGCCGCCGCGCTGCAGCAGGCGCCGGACCACGAGATGTCGGCGGAGCTTGTCGCTCATGGCATGATTATGCACGGAATGTATAAAATGTCAAGCGGCGACGGCGCGGGCGAAACCCCGGGCGCGGGGAGCGTCACCGCGGCGCGGGGGTCATGGAAAAAACAACGCGGCGGGTGTGATCCCGCCGCGTGTCAAGGTTGTGCGAAAGTCGCTCTCAGTTGGTGAGGCGAGGGCCGCCCGCGGGGCGCTGGCCCTGGTTGAGCTGGATCTCGCCGCTCCGCTCCTCATAGCTGCGGATCATCTGGCCCAGGCTGATCGCCAGGCGCTTGGCGCCCTGCCAGTTCATCACGACGCGGCTGTTGACCGAAAAGAGGATGGCCGGTTCGTTGTTGGGACCCTGCATCGGCAGGTTCATGCCAAAGTCCAGCACCACCTCGTCGGGCGTCGTCGACGTCCGGATCGTGTTGGCATAGGTCGTAGCCATCTTGGACTCGTCGATGCGGAGCGCGATCTGACGAGAATCCTGCTTGTCACCGGCGTTGTCGCTCATGTTGCCCGTCCTTTTCTTTGATGTCGCCGCCGCGACTCGCCCGACAAGGGTCGCTCGCGTGGGGTCCGGGGGCCTCGCCGCCCGGCAACCCGCGGCCTTGCTGCCAATTCTGCCCCGACGGCACGCCGCGGGGGATAAGAGTCTACTCCCATCCCCTCGCCGGTCCAGCCCGCGCCGTCTTCCGCAACACCCCGCGGTCCCTTGGTCATTCGCCCAAGTCCGCCCGGGGTTCCCACGCCGCCCCCGATTTCCCGTTCTCCTGGCCGGATGTCGATCTCGCGGCGGGCTGCCAGCCTCCCAAGGAACGAGTCCTCCGCACGATCCGGCTACCATCGCCCGCACAGGTTTCCCACCAGCCCTCGATTCCCGCCGCCATGCCCGACGTCATGCCCTGGTACATCCCGCTGGTGATTTTTTTCGCCCGAATCGGCGACGTCTCGATCGGCACCATCCGCACGATCATGATGATCAACGGCAGCCGTGTCGGCTCCGCCATTCTCGGGGCCCTCGAGGTCACGATCTGGGTGCTGGCCGTCGGTGGGGTGCTGAAGTACCTCCCCAATCCCTGGGCCGTCCTGGGCTATGCCGCGGGCTTCGGCACCGGCGTCTTTGTCGGCATGTCGATCGAGGACCGCTTAGCCATGGGCTTCCGCCTCGTCCGCGTCATCAGCACCTCGCGCGACCTCGACGTCTCCGCCGCCCTGCGCGAGCACGGCTACGGCGTGACCCGCTTCGACGGCGTCGGCCGCGACGGCCCGGTGACCGAGTCCTTCATCGTCATCCGCCGAAAATCCCTGCGACAACTCCGCGAACTCGTCGCCCGCATCGCCCCGGACTCCTTCGTCACCGTCGAGCGAATGGACCACCCCGTCGGCGGCGTGGTGCCCAGGCACGCCGCGGAGCGATCCGAGAAAACCGAGCGATAGACCAATCCGCACCATCCACGATGAACTTGACCAAGCTGATCCTCCTGGTTCCAATGTTCGCACTCGTGCTTGCGACGATCGCCGCGTGCGCCTCCACGCCCCGGCCCGGCGACGTCGAGAATCGCCGCGGCGACGAGATCATGGTCTGCGGCACGCGCATCCACACCGGCGCGCCCGTCGTCCTCTGGACCGACCCCGATGGCTACGACGCCTATCGCGTCGAAAAGCGCTTCGCGCCCCTCGATCAATCCGACTGGGAGCATTCCAAGGGCGGCCTCGACACCCCGAATCGCTACGGCATCCGCGGGCCCGGCCTCGCCCCGCCGCTGATCGATCAGGTCCGCGGCGGAGGCTGGAGCCTCGATCAGCTCCGCGATTTCGTCGATCAGTTCGTCATCCACTACGACGTCTGCGGCACCAGCCGATCTTGCTTCCGAGTCCTGCACGATCAACGCGGCCTGTCGGTCCACTTCCTCCTCGACCTCGACGGCACGATCTATCAATGCCTCGACGTGAAGGAACGCGCCTGGCACGCCACCATCGCCAACGACCGCTCGATCGGGATCGAGATCGCCAACATCGGCGCGTATCCGCCCGATAAGGCCGCGATTCTCGACCGCTGGTACGCCGCGGACTCGATCGGCACGCGCGTCATCCTCCCCGATTCGCTGGGCGACGGCGGAATCCGCACGCCGAACTTCGTCCCCCGCCCCACGCGCTCCGATCGCATCAGGGGCGCGATCAACGGGCAGACCCTGGTCATGCACGACCTCACGCCGCAGCAGTATGAGTCGCTCGCCAAGCTCGCCGCGGCGTTGTGCCGGACGTTTCCGAAGCTCAGTCCAGACGCGCCGCGCGACCCGAACGGCCGGGTCCTCTCGCGCACGCTCAGGCCCGATGAATTCGCGTCGTTCCGCGGCGTGCTCGGGCACTTCCATGTGCAAGAGAACAAGGCCGACCCGGGCCCGGCATTCGACTGGGAGCGATTCTTGTCGCAAACCCGCCGCGAGATGGGGCGGTAAGGGTGGCACCGCTCCTGGTGGCACCATTCTCCAGAACGGTGCTTCGGCGGCCATCGCGACGACTACCGCACCAGAGCATATGGAGATGGTGTCGTAGGCCGTCCGCCTACGATTCACCCCGTGAAGAAGCCACGCGAGAACGCCCCGGGCAGGTCGTCCGGGAAGAAGGATCGGCGCACGCCGTCGAACGCGTCTTCGCTCCCGCCCAAGGGTGCGTCTCAATCCGCGCCCTTGAGTGAGAGCACGCCCGCCTCGTCGCCCGTCGAAGCCATGGTTCCACAGGCGAGCGCCGCACCGCGCCCTGTCGCGCCTTCCTCGCCGCAGTTCAACACCGACGCGCCCCCCGTGACGCTCCGGACGATCCGCGGGATGGTCGACCAGAACGTGCCCTTCGCCTGCCTCACCTGCTACGACGCCACCACCGCCCGCTGGCTCGAGCGCGCCGGCGTGCCCATCCTCCTCGTCGGCGACACGGCCGCCGAAGTGATCCTGGGCTTCAAGCGGACGCTCGACATGCCGCTCGACGTGCTGATCGCGCTGACCGCCGGCGTGAAGCGCGGCGCGCCGCGCTCGCTCGTGATGGGCGACATGCCGTTCCTCAGCTATCACACCAGCGAGGCCGACGCGATCCGCAACGCGGGTCGCTTTGTCGTTGAGGGCATGGCCGACATCGTGAAGGTTGAGGCAACCAGCGCCGAGGCGCCGCGACTAGGCGTCATGGCCCGCGCCGGAATTCCGCTCTGCGGGCACGTCGGCTGCCGCCCGCAGCAGGCCGCGGTCGCGGGCGGCTACGTCGCCGCGGGTCGCACCGTGCGTGAACTCGAAAAAGTCGTCGACGACGCCGTCGCGCTCGAGCAGGCCGGGTGCGTCATGCTCCTGGTAGAAGCAGTGCCCGACGAAGTCTCCCGCGCGATCCTGCAGCGCACCAGCCTCCCGCTCATCGGCATCGGCGCCGGCCCGTCCTGCCACGGCCAGGTCCTCGTGCTCCAGGACCTCCTGGGCCTTTCGGACACGCCGCCCCGCTTTGCCGAACCCGTCGCCTCGCTGGGCGTCGAGCTGGAGAAGGCCGGGCGGGAGTGGGTGCGCCGCGTGGCCGAGCGCCGCATCGGCGGGCGCGGCTATTCCATGCGGGCCGGCGAAGCCGAACGATTGCGAAACCAGAATCATCCCGCCGACGGATTGATTGAGGAGATCGTTCGGCCGGGGCGGCGCGAGCGCGGCCCCTGATCCTGACGATAACACCCCCGGCGTCGCGCGGACGCCCGCCAGGAGATCGAGATGCGTCGATTTGTTTCGTACGGGCCCTCGGTGGTGGTGCTGCTCACCTCGATGACGGCGTTGATCGTCGTGCCCGAGCTCGTCCGGCGCGTGGAAGACTCGCGGACCCACGCGACCGTCCGCCTGGCGCGCCAGACGCTCGGCGACGACGACATCCTCGAACGCCTCAACCGCGCCACCCGCGCCGTCGCCGTCAACGTCGAGCCCGGCGTGGTCCACCTCGTCGTCGAGGGCGGACCGGCCCGCGACCTCGATCAGGCCGGCGGCGCCGAAGGCAATGATCAGGACAGAGATCCGAACGACAACCAACGCCAGAACCCCCGCGGGCGCGGCTGGTTCTACCGCGGTTCCACCGGCTCGGGCTGGGTCTTCGACGACAAGGGACACATCATCACCAACGCCCACGTCGTCCGCGCCGCCCGCAACATCAGCGTGCAGTTCTCCAGCGGGCGCGTCGCCGGCGCCACCCTCGTCGGCGCCGATCCCTTCACCGACATCGCCGTGCTCAAAGTCGACATCATGCGCGGCCTGGTCCCGCTCCAACGCGCCAGCGGCGAGCGCCCAGAGCAGGGCGATCGCGTCTTTGCCTTCGGCTCGCCCTTCGGCTTCAAGTTCTCCATGTCCGAGGGCATCATCTCAGGGCTCGGCCGCTCCGCACGCCCCGTGCTCGAAATGGGCGGCTTCACCAACTTCATCCAGACCGACGCGGCCGTGAACCCCGGCAACAGCGGGGGGCCCCTCGTCGACATCCGCGGGCGCGTCATCGGCATGAACGTCGCCATCGCCACCGGGCGCGAGAGCGACGGCGCGACCAGCGACACCGGACAGTCCGCCGGCATCTCCTTTGCCATCCCCCTCGACACCATCGAATCCGTCGTCGATCAGATCATCAACAACGGCAAAGTCGCGCGCGGGTTCCTCGGCATCCAGTTCGACCGCGGTGTCGCGGAAATCACCAGCGACGGCGAGTTTGTGGGCCTGGGCCTGCGCGTCTCGATGGTCGTGCCGGGCGGCGCCGCCGAGAAATCGGGCCTGCGACGCAACGACATCATCCGCTCCGTCGCGGGCTATGAGACAAGCGACCCCGAGGTCCTGCGCGCCGTCGTGAGCGCCCGCCGCCCGGGTGAGGTCGTTCCCGCCAAGGTCTGGCGCGACAGCGAAGAAGTCGACATGCGGATCACGCTCGGCGAGCGCGATGCCGCGTCGCTCGTCAACGACGCGTGGGGCTACATCGCCCGCCAGCTCGGCATGGCCGTGCGCTCCAATGGCACGGAGGCCACCGTGGGCTTCGTCGTGCCGGGCTCCGTGGCGGCCCGCGCCGGCCTGAAGGCCGGACAGGTCATCACCAGAATCGCCGAGCGCGACGTGCGCGACGAGGTCGGAACCTACGCCGCGTTCATCGATTCCGGCCTGCTCATCGGCAGGGAAGTCGAGCTGCGCGTGAAGGATTCCCCGGCGGACGAGGCCGATCGCGCGATCAAGGTTCGTTTGTTCGAGTAGCTCTGTCGCCAGGGCGCAGCCGCACCGTCACCATCGTGCCCGCCGCGGGCACTCGCTCGTTATCCGCGATCCACACGGGTTCGGCGACCGTCGCCTCGGGCGAGAAAACTTCGCGCCACGCGATCGTCTCGCTCCCAAATGTCGCCAGCCCGATCAGCGTGCCCGTGCCGTCGGCATCGTAAAACGACTGCCCCTGCCACTCCACGATCCGCGAGCCTCCGAACACAAACCCCGCGCCCGCCAGCGATGACGCGCGAGCCTTGGTTCTCGCGTTGAAGACGAGCTCCGCCGGATCGATCTCCTTCGCGTCGGGCAATGTCGGATTGAAGACGAGCGAAACTCGCACCGCCGAACCCTGCGGCGGAACCGAGACCACGCGCGATGGCTCGTCGATCCTCCAACTCCCCGGTGCGCCGGGCTCAAGCCCGATCAACAGCAGCGCCGCGTGAACATGCGACGGCTTGACCCGCGTCACCACCAGCGACTCGTGCTCCTTGCTGTCAAATGTACAGGCGATCACCTCGAGATACACCCGCGGCGACTTGGGGTTGTGGACATCGATCGGCACCATGCCGTCAAACTCGACCAGCTTTCGCGCGACATCGACCCGCACGCCCGGAAACACCTCGCGCAGCGCCGGGGCGGCGGTGGGGGAGGGACTCGGCGTCGCGGGCGAACCTGTCGCGCCCGGCAAAGGTGCCGGCTCGGGCTTCTCGCCCGGCGGCGTTGCACTATCGCGGGTCCGTGCGTTGGAATTGTCAGGCGCGCTCGCGGGCTTCGACTCATCCGCACTATGAGGCACGCCGCTCGAGCGGCATCCGCCCAACACGAGCGATATCGCGATCGCCGCAGCGATCCGTTGCCCGGCCGTGAGAGACGGCGTGCTCCGCGTGCCTTTCATGCCCTCGCCTCGCTCTTTCGCTTCACCAACTCGACGAACATCTCCCCGCGTTTCTCATAGTTCTCGAATTGGTCCCACGACGCGCAGCCCGGTGAGAGCAACAGCACATCGCCGCTCCTCAGCCTCTCCCACGCGGCATCCACCGCGTCCGCGAGCGTCATGCACAGCGTCGCACGCCCCTCCGCGTTGGCCCCGATCGTCGGCCCGGTCTTTCCGATCGTGTACAACCCCGCCAACCTCGGAGCCAGCGCCGCGATCGCCGACAAGTCCGATCCCTTGTCATATCCGCCCGCAATCAGGTGCACACGCGACGCATTCTCAAACGCCCGGACCGCCAGCAGCGTCGCCTCGGGAGTGGTCGACTTGGAATCGTTGTAGAACCGCACGCCACGCCACTCGCCCACAAGCTGAAGTCGGTGCGGTAGGCCTGCGAACGTCGCCATCGCGTTCGCGGCCGCGCCGTGATCCAGCGTCGGGTCGATCGCGCACGCCGCCGCCAGCGCCATCGCCGCGTTCACGCGGTTGTGCCCGCCCGGGATCGCCAACCGCGGTAAGTCGTTCGCATCGCTCGTGCCAACCACCATCCGCCGCACGCCCTCGCGCGTCGCCCACTCACGCACGCCCTCGCCCAGCACCGCGGAATCGCCCGCGCGCTGCGACGCCAGCAAGGTCTGCTTGCTCGCGCGATAGTGATCCAGCGTCCCGTGCCAGTCGAGGTGGTTCGCCGACAGATTCGTCACGACCGACACCCGCGGCGACCAGCCCGCCAGCCAATGCAGCATGAAACTCGAAAGTTCCAGCACCACAACCGTGTCGTCTGTGATCGACGCCAGCGATTCGAGCAGCGAGCCCCCGATGTTCCCGCCCACCACCGCCCGGCGACCGCACGCCCGCAGCGCGTGTTCGATCAGCGCCGTTGTTGTGCTCTTGCCCGCCGAGCCCGTCACGGCCAGCACCCGCTCGCGATTGGGCAGCCGCTCGATCACCAGCCCGATCTCGGTAGTCACAGGAATCCCCGCCGCCCGCGCCGCGCGAATGAACCGATTGTCCCACGGCCTCGGCACCGCCGGATTCGCCACCACGCAATCGCACGTCGTGAAATCGCTCACGTTGTGCTCGCCCAAGCGAAGCGTCACTCGCCCCTGCTCAACCAGATCACGCACCGATTCGATGCCCGACTTCAGCTTTTCCGCGGGCGACAGGTCGGTGACCAATACGTCCGCGCCCTGGTCCGCCAGCCACCTCGCCACGCCCGCCCCGCCGCCGAAGTTGCCAAGGCCCATCACCGTGACGCGTTTGGACTCGAACCGCATCACGCGCCGGACCTCGTCGCGCGTGGGGCCGCATCCCCGCCCTCGCGGGCAGCGCCGACCTCTTTCCCCGCGTGCTCCTTCTGAATCACGTCGAGCAGCGTGTCCAGCATCTTCTTGGCGATCGGCCCGGGCCGCCCGTCGCCCACAGGTCTGCCGTTCAACACCGTGATCGCCGTCACCATCGTTAGCGACCCCGTCACCATCACCTCGCGCGCCGACATCAGCTCCTCAACCCGCACCGGTCGATTCTCGATCTCCGGCATCGCCTCAAGCAAAAGCCGCCGCGTCACGCCCGCCAGGATCGGCGTGCTCTCAAGCGAAGGCGTGACGATCCTTGCCCCGTGCGGCCCATCAATCGCGATCACCACGTTCGACGCCGTCCCCTCCGCCAAAAGCCCGTTGTTCACGATGATCGCGTCGTCCGCGTCGGCATCGTCGGCCTGCATCGCGCACAAGACGCTCCCCAAAAGCGAGATCGACTTGATCTGCCCCAGCTTCCAGCGCGGGTCCTGCACCGTCACCGCCGCGCGGGCCTGCAGCGTCCTCGCCTCCTTCAATGAACTCGCCGCGCCCGCGTAGCCAAACACTGTCGGCGTCATCCCGCCGTCGGGCACGCGCGTCCGCACCTGCCTGCCCGGGCCCGGCGCGCCGCGCGTGATCTGCCAATACACAAACGCATCGCGCAGGCCGTTGGCCTCCAGCAGTCGATCCGTCATCGCCGCCATCTTCCCCGCGTCGTACTCGATCGACAGCGCCTTGAGCCCCTCGCGCAGCCGCTCGACGTGATAGTCCATCGCGACGATCCGCCCGTCGAACGCCCGCAGGCCCTCGTACACGCCGTCGCCCATCAGAAAGCCGCGATCAAACGGGTCGACCCTCGCCTGGTCCCGCGGCACGATCTGGTTGTTGAGGTGAACAAGCACGATCAACAGTATCGGCCTTCCGGCGTCGATCAGAGCAACGCCACCGGGTCAACGTCCACCGCCGTGTGCGCGTCGCTGGTCAAGAGCCCCCGCGACCGCATCGCGTGCAGCGCCCGCTGGATCGCCCCGGCCCCCGCCGCCAC
>JAEUJA010000332.1 GCA_016793195.1 Phycisphaerae bacterium | reverse complement strand
CGAAGCGCCCGGGGCATTTCGCGGGCGTGTGCCAGGTGGTGCTGCGGTTGTTCGAGTTGATGAGGCCGAGTGCCGCGGTCTTTGGCGAAAAGGACTGGCAGCAGTTGCAGGTCGTGCGCGCGATGACCGAGCAGGAGAAGCTCGGCATCGAGATCGTTCCCGGCGCGACGGTGCGTGAGGCGGGCGGCCTGGCGATGAGCAGCCGGAACCGGTTCTTGAGTGATGACGATCGCGGGCGGGCGCTGTCGATCTCTCGGGTGCTGAGCGAGGGCGGAGGGTTCACGGATCGGCGCGAGTATGAGGCGTGGATGGCGGGGGAGATGCGGAGCGCGGGTCTACTCGTCGAATACGCGGTCGTCCGGGACGCGGCGACGCTGGAAGAACCGAGCGGGGGCGGGCGCGGGCCCTTGCGGGCGCTGGTCGCGGCGCGGGTCGGCAGCGTGCGCCTGATCGACAATGGGCCGGTGGTGCTGGCGTCGTGACCCCGGCTTTGGTCGAGTTCAGTGTGCCCACGGACGATCGCGGCGGCGGGCGGTGCTTGCGGATCGGGATCGGGGGCGCTAGCCTCAGTGACGATTCGTGGCAATTTTGGGAGGCATCACGTGCAGCGCACGCCACTTCACAAGTTTCACGCCGACAACGCCGGGAGCATGGTCGATTTCGTGGGCTGGGAGATGCCCATCCGCTATACCTCGATCCACGAGGAGCACAAGCAGGTCCGCACCAGCGGCGGGATCTTTGACGTGTCGCACATGGGGCGCGTGCGGATGACCGGGCGGCACGCCCGCCGCTTCCTGGAGCGATGCTGCACGCGCAAGATCGTGGACATGCAGAACGGGCAGTGCCGCTACTCGCTGGTGTGCAACGAGAAGGGCGGCGTGCGCGACGACGTCATCGTGTACCGCATCGACGAGGACGAGTTCCTGGTGGTCGTGAACGCGTCGAACCGCGAGAAGCTGCTGGGGCACTTCGAGCAGGTGCGGAGCGCGGGCGATCTGTCGGTTAAGATCAAGGACGAGACGCTGGACACGGCGATGGTGGCGCTGCAGGGGCCCAAGATCATCGAGATGGTGGGGCAGGTCAGCCGCGAGGTGCCGACGCTGAAGCGGTATCGCTTCACGATCAAGAACCTGCTGGTGATGAAGCTGATCGTGAGCCGGACGGGCTACACGGGCGAGGACGGCGTGGAGGTGATCCTGCCGGCGGGCGCGGTGGACATGGGCCTGAAGATGCTCTTCCGCGACATCAACCTCAAGGCGCCCGACGCGATCGTGAAGCCGATCGGGCTTGGGGCGCGCGACACGCTGCGGATGGAGGCCGCCATGCCGCTGTACGGGCATGAGCTTGGAGAGGAGATCAACGCGCTGTCGTGCGGCGTGGACTTTGCGATCTCGATGGACAAGGACCAGGGTCAGCTCGGCGAGAAGTTCATCGGGATGGACGCGCTGCGGAAGACGATCGAATCCGGCGGGCCGGCGCGGAAGCTGGTAGGGCTGGAGATCGAGGGCAAGCGCACGGCGCGCCAAGGCAACGTGGTCAAAGTCGGCGACAAGGAAATCGGCGTGGTCACCAGCGGGTGCCTGAGCCCCACGCTGGAGAAGGTGATCGCGATGGCGTTTGTCGACAAGGACAAGACTGCGGTGGGCACGGCGCTGCAGGTTGACATCGGTCGCGGGGTGCTTGAGGCGAAGATCGTGCCGATGCCGTTCTACAAGGCGGCAAAGTAAGGGGCATCGGGCATCAGGCATTGGTCATGGGGGAGGAGAAGAAGTGAAGAAGAGACGGGGAGACGCAGAGACGAAGTGAAGGACATGTGCTCGCCGCCGACTTGGGATACGTCCACGCGGTGTTCGCATGTGGTGAGATGGACGATGATTTATGTCGACAACGCCTCGACGAGCTTTCCCAAGCCGCCGGAGGTGTCTGAGGCGGTGGCGAGGTGCCTGTCGGAAGTTGCGGGGTCGGCGGGACGTGGGGCGCACGCCGGTGCGCGACGTGCGGCGAAGATCGTCGATTCGTGCCGGGACGCGGTCGCGGAGTTGATCGAGGCCGAGCGGCCGGAGTCGATCATCTTCACGCTCAACGCGACCGATGCGCTCAACCTGGCGATCCGCGGCGTGGTGGAACCGTTGCTTCGGCGTGGCGAGCGTGTACATGTCATCGCGTCGGCGCTCGATCACAATTCGGTGCTGAGGCCGATCGAGTTTGTCAGGTCGCTCGGTGCGAGCGTGACGATCGTGGAAGCGGAGCGGAACGGCGTGGTCGTGCCGTCGTCGGTCTGTCATGCGCTGCGCGATGACACGCGGCTGGTCGTGCTGAATCACGCCAGCAACGTGACGGGGATCGTGCAGCGGGCGGCGGAGATCGCGGCGGCGTGCCGGGCCCGCCACGTGCCGGTGTTGCTCGATGCGACGCAGACGCTGGGGCACATGACGGTGAGCGTGCGGGAGCTCGGCGTTGAACTGCTGGCGTTCTCGGGGCACAAGGGTCTGCTTGGGCCGACGGGGACGGGCGGGTTGTATGTTCGCCCGGGGTTTGAGGATTGCGTTGGGCCGCTGAGGCTTGGCGGCACGGGGACGGAGTCGGAGTCGCCGAGGCAACCCAGTGCGATGCCCGAGCGTTTCGAGTCGGGGACGCTCAACGTCGCGGGGCTGGCGGGGCTCGACGCGGGCGTGCGATGGGTGCTGCGTGAGTGTGTGAAGGACGGCTTTGCGCGCGAGCGACGGGCGATCAACCGGTTCGTCTCCGCGTTGGAGAAGATGGGGATCGATGAAGCGGGTCGGGGTGCGACCGGCTCGCCGGCGGAAGGACTCTCGGTTGTTGGCGGCGTGTCGCCGAGCGCTGGGCGCGTCGGTGTTTTCGCGTTCGTGCATGACACGGCCGATGTGCATCAGGCGGCGGCGATGCTGGAGAGCGAGCACGGCGTGGTGACGCGGGCGGGGCTGCACTGTGCGCCGCTGGCCGCGGGGGGACGGGCGACGCTTCGCGTGAGTTTCGGGCCGATGGTGGGGGTGGATGATGCGGTGCTCGCGGCGGGTGCGATTGTCGAGGTGTTCAGGGTGCTGGCGGGGTAGGGGGAGGGGTTGGAGCGGGGATCGAAGAGGATTCGGTGGAACGGAACAATGGGAAGGGCATCGCTCTTGAGCGAGGCGCCACCCGGGGAAGAGCACCGACGTCGTAAGGCCGACGTTGGTGGCACGGGCCAGCGAGTCATCGAGGAACGTGGTCAAGCCCCCGAGGCGGGGCTTGACCACGCCACCCAGAGCGTGCACCGGCAGGCGTATTCACTTGTCAAAGAGCGGCGGGGAACGCACGCACTCTCCACACAGGGGGCGGACGGACACTTTGGTGCGCAGTTTCGCGGTGATGCGCGCGCGAAATCGCCAAAGTTCAAATCGCCAAAGCGCTCAATAAGACAAGGCCGGAGAGGGGGTTGCGTGCGGAGAGATGGCGCGCGAAGATTTTTTTCGAGAATCCGGGAAGAGCCGAAAAAGACGGACACGTTGGTGCGCTGCGGCGCGGTGATAAGTAGGTGCTAACCGGGGGAAGTCGCGAAGCCGTGAGTCGTGATTCGTGAGTGGTGAGTCGTAGAAAAGAAGAGACGGAGAGACGAAGTGAAATGCAAAGACGCGCTTTCCCTGACGATCGGGCTCCTGACCAAGGCGCTCGTCTTTCTCGACCTGGCGAGTCGATGAAGAAAGATGTCGGCGCGGAGTGCCGACCCACTCGGCGTGCGGGTCTCTTGTCAGGTTGGTGGCGCGAAGAGCACCGGGCGCGAAGGGCCGTCGGCGGCACGAAAAGCGCGCGGGATTGAGGACAGGTGCGTGGCACGGCGCGGACCAGCGCCACGGCGCTCACGCCCGCGGGAGTTCGATCCACTTGGCCTCGGTGTGGCGGACGATCGCGCCGGTCATGGCGTAGATGATCTGCTCGGCCATGTTGGTGCAGTGGTCGGCGACAACCTCGCACACGGTCGCGACCTCGTGCAAGCGGAAGGCGAAATCGACGCTCATCTGCCCCTTGGCGATGCGTTCCTCGGCGTCGCGGAGCACGGCGTCCTTGAACGCCGTCACCGCGTGCTGGCTCTGGAGCACGACCTTGGCGAGGGCGGCGTCTTTTTTCTGGATGCACACGCAGGTGTCGCGGAGGATGCCCACGGAGCTGTTGGCCATGACGCGGAAGGTGTCGGGGAGGGGCGAGGAGAGCGAGCGCATGTGGGCGGCCAGTTCGGCGATCTCGACGGCGCAGTCGGCGACGCGTTCCAGTTCGTTATTGCACTTGACGATCGTGAGGACCATGCGGAGCGAGTCCTGGTCGAGCGTCGCGCCCTCTTTGACGGCGTCGCCCAGCAGGGCGACGGCGGCGCGCTCCATCTCGACGTCGACCTTGTCGACCTCGTCGTCGGCGGCGACGCATCGCTTGGCCTGTTCGAGGTCGCGGCTGAACAGGCCGTTGAAAGCCAATTCGAGGAGCGATTGCACGCGCCGGCCCTGCTCGAAGAGCTGGGAGCGGAGCGATTCGATGCGCTCGGAGAATCCGGCGGGCGTGGTGGGCATGCGTTCCTCGGGCCGGCGGTGCGGCGTAATGAGGAATGGTACCCCGTCGGGGCTGGGCCGCAAAGTCGGGGCGGTGGGCGCTACGCTTGGGTTCGGCGGGCGTCGGGAGCCCGCGCGTTCGCAAGGAGCAGCCCATGTCGTTCGAGATCGTGTCCATTTCGGCGCGTCAGGTTCTTGATTCTCGCGGCAATCCGACGCTGGAGGCGGACGTCCGCCTTGAGAACGGGGCGCTGGGGCGTGCGGCGGTGCCGTCGGGCGCGTCGACGGGCGAGAACGAGGCGGTGGAGCTGCGGGACGGCGACGCGAAGAGCTACCAGGGCAAGGGCGTGCTGAAGGCGGTGGAGAACGTGAACCTGAAGATCGCGCCGGAGCTGGTCGGCTATGACGCGCGCGAGCAGGAGCTGATCGACGCGCGGATGCTCGAGCTCGACATGTCGCCCAACAAGGCGAACCTTGGCGCCAACGCGATCCTAGGCGTGTCGATGGCGGCGGCCAGGGCGGCGGCGGAGGCTTCGGGCCTGCCGCTGTATCGATATCTCGGCGGGACGGGCGCCAAGGTGCTCCCGGTGCCGATGCTGAACATCCTGAACGGCGGCAAGCACGCCGACAACACGGTGGATTTCCAGGAGTTCATGATCCAGCCGTGGGGCTTTGACAATTTCGCCGACGCGCTGCGGGCGGGCGTGGAGATTTATCACACGCTGAAGAAGGTGCTGCATTCGCGGGGCATGTCGACGGCGGTGGGCGATGAGGGCGGCTTTGCGCCCAACCTCAAGGCCAACGAGGATGCGCTGAAGCTGATCGAGGAGGCGACGGGCAAGGCCGGTTACAAGTGGGGCGAGCAGATTTTCGTCGCGCTGGACCCGGCGACCAGCGAGTGCTGGAACGAGGCGGAGAAGGCCGGCAAGCACGGCTACATGATGTTCAAGTCCAGCAAGGAGGTCGTGTCGAGCGACGACATGATCTCGATGTGGGCCGAGTGGTGCGGCAAATACCCGATCCGCTCGATCGAGGACGGCCTGGCGGAGAACGACTGGAGCGGGTGGGCGAAGCTCACGGCCAAGCTCGGCGCGAAGGTCCAGCTCGTGGGCGACGACCTTTTCGTCACCAACAAGAAATTCCTGACGCGGGGGCTGAACGAGAAGTGCGCCAACGCGATCCTGGTCAAGGTCAACCAGATCGGCTCGCTGAGCGAGACGTTCGACGCGGTGAACCTGGCGACGCGGAACGGCTACGCCGCGGTGATGTCGCACCGCTCGGGCGAGACCGAGGACGCGACGATCGCGGACCTTGCGGTGGCGACGAACTGCGGGCAGATCAAGACGGGCGCGCCGTGCCGGAGCGATCGCAACGCCAAGTACAACCAGCTCATCCGCATCGCGGAGGAGCTGGGCGATCAGGCGGTGTACGGCGGGGTGACGTGGCGGAGGTGAGGGCGGTTGCGTGAGTTCGGTGGTGCGGTTCGCCCCGCTCGAAAAGTGGAGGGCGGCGAACCGATTGCGCGAGCGTTCTGGAGACGGGAGGCGTGGGCGCGGACCTGAAGCCAGGCCCGTGGCATGCCGTGCGCACCCTCGATCAATCCTGGGCGCGAGCGCGACGATTCGCGTCGAGGACTCCGCTCATCGTCGGCGTGGGAACCGCGTGCGGATGACCGAGAATCCGGGTCACTTCGCCGGTCGGATTTCGAGGCGCCAATCGACGGCCGACTGCTCGCGGGCAAAGCCGCTGAGGAAGCGCTGGTTGCGCGATGGGAGCTTGATGAAGCGCCAGTCGGGGTTTTCGTTGAGGGGCACGCCGGCCTGGTCAAAGAACGAGAAGCGGTACTGGATGTTCACGTCTTGGTTGTCGGTGAGGGCGCGGACGGGAACGGTGACTTCCATCGGCTTGGTGGCGCTGACCTTGGGCGCGTCGTAGGCGATGAAGCCGCTGAGCCCTTCGGCGGCGACGATCTGCGGGTACGCGGCGGACGGGAGCGGATCGGGTCGCGCGGCGCCGGGGGCCTTGACGGTGTCGCAAGCCCCGAGGGCCAGCGGCGCGAGGATCAGCATGGCGTGGGCGAGAGAACGAAGGGACGAACGGCGGTTGCGATTCATGGATTCCTCTCCTTTGGAGTGATCGAGTCTGACGGGGCGGCGTGTGGCGCCGACGGGCTGGCGACGGGCCTTGTGCTGAACCTTGCCGCGTAGAAGGCGGTGAGATCTTTGACGCGGGACGACTTGGGTCGATAGGGCGCGTGGTCTTGTCCGACGAGCCTTGCAAAGCCGGTCGAACCCGCGACGGGCGCGACGAGCGACGAGCCGCCCTCGAGGATGTGGCGATTTGGCCCATCGATTTCGTTATCGGCTCGCCAGGTGATGCCCTCGTCGGTGTAGAGATTCTGCAGGTCCATCAGCGAGAGGTTGGTGAGGTTGCCCGAGGCTTGGTAGAGGCGGAGCGTGTCGGCGCTGGGCGTGCGGCAGCAGCGTCCGCCCAGGATGTATGGCAAATCATCGCCCGGCACGCGCTCGGGGAGCGAGTCCGTCGCATACAGCACGCGCCCCGACGAGGCCCACGCGGGCGGCGGCTGCGACGGCACGCGGACGTACACAACGCGGAGCGATTCGCCCGCGCTGGGCCCGCGCACGCCGGGCAGGACCATGTCGAGCCCCGGGGTGTGGATGCCGAGCGTGGCGATGTCGGTGATGGTGGTCGCGCCGACGAGGATCGACGCGGGCATGACCTCGGAGTGGCGGATGTCGGCCTGGGCGGTGGCCTTCATGGCCAGCCCGGCGAGCACCATGCCAAGGCCCGTGACCAACTGCGCATTGCGGCGTCCTTCGCTGCTGCGATTGTCGCTGGTCCCGGCGACGATCACGCCGCCGGCGATCAGACCGGTGCCGAGCATGCTCTTGAACTGTCGCACGTCTTCGAGGTTGTTCCAGCGATGGTCGCTCGCCATCGAGGAAACGTCGCAGGCGAGCGCGGCGCTGGTGGGCGGGTGGTTGTTGATGGCGATCGAGAGTGAGCCGGTCGCGCCGGAGCCGCCCGCGAAGCGGGTGAGCACGGCGTCGTCGCCGTAGCGCTGCTTGGATGGGCCGATGCCTGTGTCGACGAAGACGACGGTGTTGGCCTGGCCGCTCACGATCGCCTCGGCCACGGGGCGAAGGTCGGGGCGGAGTGTGAAGGCCTCGCGGAAGAAGTCGCGGGCTTCGGTCGCGCGATCGGTGTCGCTTCGCCCCAACGCGAAGTTGGCCACGCCCGCGACAAAGTAGCCGAGCGCGAAATCGGTTTTCACGCTGGCGTAGCCCTTGTCGAGCCACGCCTCGTCC
>JAEUJA010000100.1 GCA_016793195.1 Phycisphaerae bacterium | reverse complement strand
GCCTGGAGCATGGCGGCCTGGGCGCCCTTGCCCTCGGGCTGGATGTCGGTGATGCGGAACGCGTCGGCGGAACTGCCGTAGCCCGCGAGTTCGGCGAGCGGCGTTGCGCCGCGGGCGAGCGCGTGGTCGAGCGATTCGATCACGATCATGCCCGCGCCCTCGCCCATGACAAAGCCGTCGCGCGTCTGGTCGAAGGGCCGGGCGGCCTGGGTGGGGTTGTCGCGGCGCTGGCTCATCGCGGTGAGGCGGATGAAGCCGGTGAGGCCGAGCGGGTGGATCATCGTGTGGGCCCCGCCCGCGAACATCACGTCGGCATCGCCGCGCCGGATGATCTCGGCCGCCTCGCCGATCGCCTGGGTGCTGGCGGCGCAGGCGGTCATGCAGTTGAACGAGGGTCCGCGGCACTTGAACGCGGTGGCGATGTGCGAGAGTGGAAGGTTGGCCTCCTGCTCGATCTCGCGCCGGGCGGTCATGCGCCGCAGGGCCATCTCGGCCCAGGCCTTGGCGTCGATGTCGCGCGCCTCGGGCTTCCAGCCGGCGATGTTGGCGCTGGCGAAATTGTCGAAGTCGAGCGTGCCCTCGCCGCAGCCCAGGTACATACCGACGCGCCGCGGGCTCGCCGGCGGCTTGGCGTAAAACCCCGCTTGTTTCCAGGCTTGGGCGGCGGCGGCCAGGGCAAAGCCCGTGCTGGTGCCGGCGTGTTGATGGCGAGCAAAGTCGTGATACGCGGGATCGAGATGGCGCGAGAGGTCGAAGTTCTTGACCTCGGCCGCGAAGTTGGTGGCGAAGGTCGACGCGTCGAAGCGCGTGACCGGCCCGATCGCGTTCTCGCCCGCCAGCAGGCGCGACCACACCGGGCCCACCTCGTGCCCCAGCGGCGTGACCCAGCCCATCCCCGTGATGACGACGCGCCTCGACATGTTTCGTTCAACCAATCGTTGTTGTCACGCGGAACCAAGCCTCGCGCCGGCCGTCACGCCGGCACGAGGTGAATTGTTCACTTACTGGAAGCGCACGGTCTCGCCGCTGCCCGGCGTGGTCTCCGGCCCGTGATCCCCGTGATCCCCGTGGTCGTCCTCGTAGTCGTCGCCCTCGCCGCGCTCGGCGTTGATCTTGTCGACGTTGAGCACGCGCACCAGGCCGTCCTTGAGCCGGCGCTCGGCGAAGTTGATGATGAGCCCCAGTTCGAGGTCGGCGGCCTTGAGCTGGGCGCGGAGCGTGGCTCGCTCATAGCCCGAGACTTCGCCCGGCCGGTTGAGGAGCATGACGAGGAACTTGGAATCGACGAACATGTCCGCCGTGGTGGTGGCGACCTTCTTGTCCTTGTACTTCACGTCAATCGCGTGGTGGTGCTTCACCGCCAGCGATTGGGCCGCGAACTCGGCCTTGAGGGCTTCAAGGTAGGCCTCGGTTGCATAGCCAGGCCCCAGCGCCCGGTGAACCTCGATCGCGCACCCGATGACTTTCCGGCTGACGTCCGTGAGCGCCGGGTCAAGGTCCGACAGCGGGATGCCGCGCCGCTCGCGGTGCTCGCCGGAGTCGCCGTAGCCACCACCGCCGCCGCCACCGCCACCGCGATGTCCGCCGCGTCCGCGCCCGCGTCCGCCGCCATACCCGCCGCCACCGCCTCCGCCGCCGTAGCCGCCACCGCCGCCTCCATAACCGCCGCCACCGCCGCCGCCATAGCCGCCCGAGTCTCCGTAGCCGCCGCCGCGATACTGATCGCCCATGATGAATCTCCCGAAGGGGTTGGTAGAGCCCCGTGAACCAGAGGGAACCGAACGAAAACGCTTAGGAAACCTGTCGCAGCACGATGGCCGCGTTCTGACCGCCGAAAGAAGACGAGCACACCAGGACGTGGCGCAAGACGGCGTGTGTCGCCGGCGCCGCGTGGGCCCGCAGATCGCGCGGGCAGTTCCCCGCGTGGAGGCGTGCCGGGATCATCTGGTGGCGAACGCACAACGCGCCCACCGCCGCCAGCACCGCGCCGTTGCCCGCCGACGATTCGCCGATGAAGGGCGCGACCGTCACCAGCGGGATACTGGCAAGCCGCGCGCCGAACACGCCCCGCAGCGCTCCCGCCTCGCCCGCGTCCATCGCCGGAATGCCCGAGGCGTGCGGCACGATCGCGTCGATCTCGCCCGCGCTCACGCCCGCGTCGCTCAGCGCGTTCTCGATCGCGCCCTGCAACCCCTCGTCCGGGCCCGGCGCGATGTCGCGCGAGCCGTCGGAATAGCAGTGCGCCGGATCGGAATGCGCCGCGCCGAAGCCCGCGATCTGGGCGTACGCCTTGGCGCCGCGGGCCGCCGCCGCGTTCGCCTCCTCAAGGAGCAGGATCCCCGCGCCCTCGCCGGGGATGGTGCCGGGCGAGCCGGGGTCATACGGGCGGACCAGCGTGCCCCCGTCCGTCGCCGCGCCCGTCTCCGCCAGCCGCCCCGCGTAGGTCAGCCTGAGCAAGCCCATGCAATTGACCTTGCTCTCGGCGCCGCCGGAGAAGCACAGGTCGGCGGCGTCGCGCTCGATCACCCGCGTGCTCTCCCCCAGCGAGAGAAGCCCGCTGGCCTCGTTGCACGTGATCGTGTTCGACGGCCCCTCGCACCCATGGATAATCGTCACGTGGCACGCCAGCATGTTCGGCAGGTACTTCAGCAGCCACAGCGGCGTCAGATTGTTCATCCCGCCCGCGCCCTGCGTCCCGTCCGGCGCGGCGGCGGTGCCCCACATCCGCAGCCGGAACCCCGCGCCGGGCTCTTCGAGCGTCGCGCCCGCGGCCCGAGCGGTCACCAGCGCCGCCGTCAATTCGTCCGTCTCCGCCGCGATCAGCCCCGCGCCGATCTGGCACCCCACGCGCTCCGATGGATACGTCGTCCCGCCGACCTGCCCCTCGGCCAGAGTCATGCGCGTCGTCAGACCGGCATCCTCAACCGCCACCTTGGCCGCCGCCACCGCCATCTCGATGTCGCGCGCCATCACCTTCACGGCCTTGCGGTAGTGCTTGGGCACATAGTCCCGCGCGGAAAAATCCTTCACCTCGCCCGACAGCTTGCAGGGAAAACCAGTGGCGTCCAGGCGCGTGGTGGGGGCCAGGGTGGGGCGGCCCTCAACCAGGCCGCTCCAGAGTGCGGACGACCCGACGCCGTAGGGCGTCACCGCGCCGACCCCAGTAATCACGACTTTCCGGTTCACGTTGGGGCAAGTCTAGGGGGCCTTGGGTGGCACGGCGGTCCCCGCCGGACTTGTCTTCGTGGCACCGCTCCTGGTGGAACCGCTCTCCAAGCGGTGTTTTTCGCGTGTCCATGGACCTTCAGCTCTCAATATTCCTCCCCTGAACGCCCCCCGACCAGACCCGACGATGGCCGAGTGCCCAGCGCTGTATGCTGTGGAAAGTCGACCCGGGCGCCCGACTTGCCCGATGGAATGGGGTTGTGAGCGTGACGCACCACATCGAGAGGGCCCGCGGGGCCTTTCTAGACCCGGGATGGCTGTTCCTGGCGGCGGGACTCGCGCTGCTGGGCGCGGTGCTCGTCATCCCCGCGCACGACGACCTCCGCGAGGCCGAGTTCCTCCGCGACCGCGCCCTGACGATCGAGGCCCACCGCCAGGCTCGCCTCGACCGCTACCAGGAATACATCGACGCCCTCGACCGGGAGGAGCCGTCGCTGGTTGTCGCCCTGGCGGCGTCGCAGCTCAACGAAATCCCCATGGACCGCGTGCCGCTGCTCGACGATTCGGACATGGCGTCGTCGAGCGCCTCGGTCTTCCCGGCCCTCGAACCACCGCCGATCGCCCTGCCCGAGCGTGCCAAGGTCGAATCGATGCTGCAGCGCTGGTCGACCGACGACCGCTCGCGTCTGTGGCTGATCGCCGGGGGCGCCTTCTGCGTGCTCCTGGGCCTCATCACCCGCGCGCCGGAAGCCGGCGACCCGGACGAGGCGATGGGATAGCGCCCGCGCCGTTCCGCCGATTCGCCGTGCCATCGATGTCGTCCGCGACATCGATGTTCTTCGCGTCTCCCCTTGCTCCGGGTGGCGTGGTCAAGCTGTTTCAGCTTGACCACGAGCGAGCCATCGACCTCACCCGCGCCGTCCATCGGCTCGATGTGCCATCGATCTCGCCGCTCAATGCCCCCCGCAGGCGCACCCGCCCGATGCCCCGCGCGCGTGCTCGCGGGCCTGGTCGAGGAACTCCACGCCCCGCCGCAGGTGCGGGATCACGATCGACCCGCCCACGATGAGCGCGACGTCGAAGCACTCCCACAGTTCCTCGTCGGTGAGCCCGGCCTTCACGCACTGGTCGATGTGATAGCCGATGCAGTCGTCGCAGCGCAGCACCATCGACGCGACAAGCCCCAGCATCTCCTTGGTCCGGGCCGTGAGCGCGCCGTCGGAATACGTCTGGTGATCGAGCGAGAAAAACCGCTTGGTGACCAGCGACGCGCCGGGCCGGGGCGAGCCGTCGGCCCGCGTGCCGCGCTCCGCGTCGGGCCCGAGAATCCGCGCGTTCATCTTCGTGCGATAGGCCTGAAACTCTTCGTAGCGGTTGCCCATGCGGGAACAGTAGCGAGCCTCATCCGTCGGCCGCAAACGGACGACGCGACGACGGCGCGCTGATTACGCGCCGCCCGCTCCCGTGCTCGCGGGGGCGTGGGGCGTTGATCCTTCGGGCGACGCCGTCGGCTCCAGCCCCCCCGCGCGGCGCATCGCCTCGCGGAACTTGCTTCCAAAGCGCGACGCGGCGGGAGCCGCCTTTTCCATCGCGCCCGCGATCCCGCGGCAGCCGGCGGCACCGATCTTGCACGCCGTCGCCGCCACCATCACCGAAGCCCGCGCCGCTTTGGGCGCCACGCCCGCCGCGACCGCCCGGACGCCATCCCGGATTCCTTCCTTCGCCCGCTGCACGCGCGACACCTTCGCCCGCTGGCGGCCGACCACCGCCCGCACCGCCAGCAGACTTGTTACCGTCGTCAGCGCCGAGCCCCAGCCCCACGCGATCGCCGCCCGACCGGGCTCAAGAATGTTCTGGTCCGCCAGCGCGGCACAGACCACCCCCAGCGCGATCGACACCAGCCATGTGCCAACGAACCCGCCCCGCAGCGCGCCCCGCGGGAGCGGCAGGGGCTCGGGGTTCGAGCTCGTCACCTGGAACGCCGAGTCCTGCACACCCGGCTCGGCGGTGGCGGGCGCCGACGCGGGACGCGTGTCGAACGCCCACCACAGCATCAGGTACACCCGCCACAAACCCCACACGGGGAAGAACACGATCTTGGACATGAGGCTGAGCACCGACAGCATGACGGACCTCCCGCGCGGGGCGCGCCGTGCGTTCTTTGGGAAACAGGTGCCGGTGATTTCAGGCCTCATCTGTTGGTGATTGTGGATGGACCGGCTCGGCGGCGGCACACCTCGAACCGCACCCATCGCGCCATTGCGGACCCAGAAGGCCCCGATGCGTTGAAACCGCCGCCATGCGATTCGGTAGTATCACCCCATGACAACGCTCTCGCTGGGCCCGGTCGCCAAGCAATCCCGCATCAACGCCATCGACGTCGCGCGCGGCTTTGCCCTGCTCGGCATCCTCTCGGTCAATATCAAGTTCTTCGCCGAGCCATTCGGGCAGGTCATGCAGATCGCGCCGCCCGACGGCGTCGGCAACATGATCATCCACTACATCACCAAAGTCTTCTGCGAAGGAAAGTTCTACCCGCTCTTCTCGATGCTCTTCGGCATGGGCCTGATGCTCCAACGCGGCCGGGCCGACGACGCCGGCCGCTCCATCATCAAGCCATACCTCCGCCGCCTCGCCGCGCTCTTCCTCATCGGCCTGTCGCACGCGCTGCTCCTGTGGTACGGCGACATCCTCTTCGTCTACAGCCTCGCCGGCACCCTCCTCCTCTTCCTCTCCGCCTGCCGCCCGCGAACGCTCCTCATCGTCGCCGGCGCCTTCCTCTTCATGTCCGTCACCCTCTCGGGCGGGTTCGCGGCGTTCAACATGTACGGCCTGGAAAAAATGCAGGAGCTCGAGGCGGAGAAGAAGGCCGCGCAAGCCACCCAGGCCGCGCCCGACGCGACCACGCCCGAGTCGCCCGCGCCGGCCACCGGCGATGCGAGCACGCCGCCCGTTGCCTCGCCGCCCGTTGCCTCGCCGCCCGTCGCCAATCCCGAAACCAATCCCGAAACCAAGCCCGCGGGCGAGCCGGCGACCACCGACCCCGCCGCAAGCACCGACTCGAGCGCGAGCGCGGGCGACATCCCCGCGAACCCCAGCGCCGCGCCGCGCGATCAGGACTTCGAGAAGTTCCTCGAACGCACGTTCCCGCCCAAGGTCGCCAAGTTCTTCAAGAAAATGACCGCCGGAAAAATCACCGGCGGGCCCAAGGACGCGCTCTGGATGGCCGCCGAGGAAGTCGCCTACCGCGACGGCGGGTTCATCACCGCCCTGGCCTTCCGCGCCATGTCCTGGGGCATCTTCCTGGTCATCTGCGTCATCGGCTTCTTCTGGCAGGTCGGCGCGCTCTTCTGTTTCGGGGCCGCCCTCGTCAAGCTCCGCTTCTTCGATCCCGACCGCGCCC
>JAEUJA010000285.1 GCA_016793195.1 Phycisphaerae bacterium | reverse complement strand
GCACAATTCCAGCGAGACAAACCGCGGGCGCTCGCTCGGCTCGATCGCCTCCGCGCACACGCGGTCCATTCCCTCGATGTCCACCTTCAGATAGAGCGGCACGCCGAACTCGCCAAAGAGCGACGCCAGCCTCACCGCCGGCACCTCGACCCGCCTGGTCGCGTTCCGCGACGCCGCCGGAGCGCCCGCCGCCGTGTTCCATTCGCGGTTCTCCGGGTTGACCCACAGCGTCACCGTGCCGCCCGCCGACGCATCGCCCACGATCGCCTTGGACACGAGTGTGAGTTGCCCGCGTGCGATGGCGTCGGCGAAACGCGCCCGCCCCGCGTCGCACAGCTCCGGGTCCGCCTCCACCGCCACCACGCGGAACCCCAGCCGCAGGTAATACGCGGTGTCCGCTCCGTCGCACATGCCGATGTCAAAGACCAGGTCGCCCCGCATGGGCTTGAGCGTACATCCCGATCAACGCCCGCGAATCGGAGCCGGGCCGCCATTGTCGACCTGTGCATCGCCTATAGTCCCCCGTTCGGAGCGATGCGAGGATTCCAAGCCGGAACACCAAAGCCCGAGGTCGACATCATGATGCAGGGCCCACTTTCGATTCAACGGCTCCTGGGCGCGATGAGGAAGCTCGACGCTTCCGACATCCACATCAAGGTCGGTCTGCCGCCGGTCTACCGCATCGGCGGCCTGCTCCGGGTCGTGCAGGGTCCGCCCCTCACCGAGGACGAGTGCGACCACCTCCTTGACCCGCTCACCACCGACGTCCACAAAGCCAGGTTCGAGGCGACCGGCAACCTCGACTTCGCGACCCACCTGCCCGACGGCGATCGCTTCCGCATCAACCTCTTCCGCGCCGGCGGGCACACCCACGCCGCCATCCGCCGCGTGAAAGCCGAGATCCCAAGCTACGCCGACCTCCACCTCCCGCCGATCTACGGCGAAATCGTCGAAAAGGCGCTCGAAGGCCTCGTGCTGGTCGTGGGGGTGACGGGATCGGGCAAGAGCTCGACGATCGCGGCCATGGTTGAGCAGATCAACGCTACCCGGGCCGAACACATCATCACCGTCGAAGACCCCGTCGAGTTCCGCTTCACCCCCAAGAAATCGATCGTCTCGCAGCGAGAGATCGGCACCGACGTCGAGAACTACGCCCAGGCCCTGCGTTACATCGTCCGCGAAGACCCCGACGTCATTTTCATCGGCGAGCTGCGCGACCACGACACCGTGCTGGCCGCGATCCAGGCCGCCGAGACCGGGCACCTGGTCTTCGGCTCCATGCACACCGCCGACACCATGCAGGCGTTCAGCCGAATCCTCGAGTTCTTCCCGGTGCACGAGCACGGGTTCATCCGGCACGCCCTCTCCAACACCCTCAAGGCCGTGCTGGCCCAGCGCCTCCTCCCCGCCGTGGAAGGGTTCGAGGTCAAGGTCGTCCCCGCCTGCGAGGTGCTCCTGGGCAACCCGAGCGTCCGCGAGATCATCCGCCAAGGCCAGGAAGAAGACCTCCCCGCCATCGTCGCCAAGAACGAGGAGGGCATGTCCAGCTTCACCCACGCCCTCGCCCAGCTCGTCAAGAAAGAGTGGGTCAACGTCCCCACGGCCATGGAATACGCCCCCAACCGCGATTCGCTCGCCAGCGTCCTCAAGGGCGTCGAGGTCCGGGCCGCCTCCATGGTCAATCGCGTCCGGCCCAGCGGGCATTGATCCCCCGAACGAAACGCTCATCCTCGAGGCCTCGGCCACGGAACCCCTTTGAGCAGGCCGTGGTCCATTTCAGCGATGTCCATCATCGAAGCACCAAGCCCGCAAGGGTTTACGCCAGATTATCGAAAGGTTATTGACCCGACGCCCGGCGTCCGGTAGTCTGATCCCCGGAGGGTCTTCTGTCCGGGCTCTGTTGTAGGGCTCGGGGGATTCTCCTTTTGGCAAGCGGCCTATTCCGCCCGGGACTCTTCTCCCGGTGGCCGCGGAGTTGAAGGGAGAGAGCATCATGCGTCAGAATTGGACAGGTCTCGGCCTCACGGCCGGGATCGGCGCGCTCTTGTTGACGGCGGCTGCCACCGCCGGCATCGAGGGTCGCGCGATCACCGTCATTGCCCACAACGCCGTCGACGGCGCGGGCATGGTGACGATCAAAGAATCGGACGGCACGTGGGACGCGGATCATCAGAACTGGACGTGGAATTCCACGGACCCGCTCGAAATCCGCAGCTCCTCGGGCCATGTTGTCGGCAGCCTCGAAAACTGCCGTTTCGGCTTCATCGCCGACCCGGTCGTCACGCTCTTCTTTGACGTGACCTCCGGAAACGCCCTGACCTCGTTCACGATCGCCTCCGGCGTCCTGAGCTTCCCGACCATCAATAACGGGCAAGCCAAGGCCACCAGCGCGATCACCGTGACCGACAACAACGGCAACGGCGCCACCATGACCGGCCTGGAATCGGGCGGGAGCATGTACCGCGCCGCCTACAACGGCCAGCCCGGCACGACCTTCGCCCTTCTGAATAGCGGGCCGGTCGCCGTCGGCGCCTGGGATACCACCGCCTCCAACGACGCCCTGGGCTTCCAGCTCGTCCCCGGAGCGGTGTCCGACATGTGGGCGGAGTATTCCTTCAAGCTCACCGCCAACGATTCCGCCAGCGCGACCAGCACCTTCACCCTCCTCCCGACCCCGGGCACTCTCGTGCTCGCCGGCCTGGCGATGGTGGCGGGGCGTCGTCGCCGCTGACCTGACCCTTTGCTTGTTCCTGAACCCACCAGCACCCCTCGATTTCGAGGGGTGCTGTGTTTTTGGAGATTCGGGGCACGTCCGGTGTTTCAAGTCCGAATTGCGCAATTATTGACACGGACGATGTTTACGGAATCCTGTCAGATTGGTTATTGACCCAGGGGTGTGAAGACCGGTATTCTGATGATGGAGGGTCGTAGATCCGGCGTGTGCCGGGCCCCCTCTCCATTGCGGCCGTTTCCGCCCGGGCTTGCCCGGTGGCCGTGGAGCAGAAGGGAGACAGACATGTTGAAGGCGGGACTTGGAGTCGGCGCCTGCGCTGCCCTCGCGATGATGATCGCGTCCGGCACCGCCAGCGCCGAAATCGTCGGGTCTGCGTTGCGGATCACCGTGACCAGCCAGACGATGGGAGAGGGCACCTTCGAGGTGTCCGAAGAGCAAGGGTCGTGGAGCGGTGATACCTGGACGTGGCGCAGCGGTTCCGAAGGGATCGCGATCAAGAACGCCTCGGGCCAGACACTCGCGACCCTCAGCAACACCACGATGCGATACATCAATGACCCGGTCGTGAGCCTCAGCTTCTCGCTGCAGGCCGGCGGCTCGGGCATCGTTGCCAGCATCGCCTCGGGCTTGCTGTCGTTCCCGACGATCCTTGCCGAGGGCAAGTCGTCGGCGGGTGTGACCGTCACCGATTCGGACGGCGATGGCGCGACGATGACCGGCATGGCCGGCGGCGGTGAGATGTACTCCGCCCACTACAACGGCTATCTCGGCGCCGGCACCATGTTCAGCAGCCACGGCGGGGCTTCCCTCGTCGCGGCCGCGTGGGACTCGAATGTCGCCAGCGGATCCCTGGGCTTCCTGCCCATCGGAAACGTCAGCGACATGAGCTCGCAGTTTGCCTTCAGCCTGACCGCCAACGATCAGGCCAGCGGCACGAGCGTGTGGGTCACGCAGGAGATTCCGGCTCCCGGCGCACTGGCGCTTCTCGGCCTCGCGGGCTTCGCCGCCCGTCGTCGGCGCTGAGAGTTTCATTCGTTCCTGAACCCTCAACACCCCCGGGACCGCCTGGGGGTGTTGTGTTTTTGAGCGAACGAATGCGTGCGAGCGCCCGATCGCCCGCTCCGGGTATCCTGCCGGGCGATGCGAGGTAGGTCCGCAAGTCCGTATCTCTTCCTGGCGTTCCCGGTCGCCATCCTGACGGTGTTCACGGTCGGGCCGACGATCCTGGGGCTTGGGCTCGGCTTCTTTGACTGGAGCGGCTCGGGGCCCGCGCGGTTCGTGGGCCTCGGGAACTTCCGCTCGCTCGTGAACGACTCTCGCTTCTGGCCCGCCCTGCG
>JAEUJA010000093.1 GCA_016793195.1 Phycisphaerae bacterium | reverse complement strand
TGGCGCGGTGAGCCGCTTCACGAACGCCGTCCAACGCTCCCGCGCCCGGTCCTCGTGCGACACGTCCACCCGGTCGTGCAGGTTCAGGATCGACATGATCTCGCGATCGAGCCCCTCCTGCCTCATCTCCTCCGGGATCGTGTAGATGCTCTCGCGGTCGTGCATCGAAAAAATCCGACGCAGCGGCACGTTGCTGAACATCGCGATCTTCTGCATCACCTTCGACTGGCACGGGTGGCTCGCCCGGCACGCGATGATGTGCGGCTGCACCCCCGCCTCCATCAGCCGCTTGATGCCCAGCTGCGCCGCCTTGCTCTTCTGCTCGCCCAAGGCCGGCGGCTCGATCACATACGTCAGCGCCACGAAGCACACCGAGCCCGGCCCTTCCTCAAAGGCCAGCTCGCGCATCGCCTCGATGTAAAAGCCGTTCTCGTAATCTCCGACCGTCCCGCCCACCTCGACGAACACGACGTCCGCGCGGCGCTGCCCGTCGCCGCGCACCGCCAGCTCGCGGAGCTTTTTCTTGACCTCGCCCGTCACGTGCGGGATCCACTGCACGTCCCGCCCCAGGTACGCCCCCTGGCGCTCGCGCTCGAGGATCGCGCTGAAGATCTGCCCCGAGGTCGTGAAGTTCCGGCGCGAGAGGTTCTGGTCGAGCAGCCGCTCGTAGGTGCCCAGGTCCATGTCGCACTCGGTCCCGTCCTCCAGCACGAACACCTCGCCGTGCCGGTAGGGATTGAGCGTGCCCGAGTCGATGTTGAGGTAGCCCTCCATCTTGATGGGGGCGACGACCAAGCCCTTTTCCTTGAGCATCTTGGCCAGGCTCGAGGAAAAGATCCCCTTGCCCAGGCCCGACATCACCGTGCCCAGCACGATGACGTACTTGTGGTGCCCGCGCTGGTACCCCTCGGGGATCGGGGAGTAATACTCCGAGTCCCCCCCGGTTTCCGCCGCCGCGACGAAGGCGCCCGGGCGTCCGGTGATTCCCCCCTCCGAGCTTCCCCCGGGGGCGGGTCGGCTGAATCCGAATTGTTCTGGATCGTTGGGTGTCGGCTGGCTTGGCGACGGGGGCATACCACATCGTATCACGATCACCGCGTTTGTGCGCAATCTCGCGGTGATGCGCGCAAAACTCGGAACGAACCGTCGCGCGAATCGATACTCTATCCAATCGCCGAGCCGGTCCGGGCGTTCGGATCGGCCCCGCGTCATGTCCGTCCCACGGGTCGGATCGGAGTCCGTGCATGACCTTGCGATCCTTGCCATCCGTTCGATCCACCGCTG
Source organism: Phycisphaerae bacterium (assembly GCA_016793195.1). GTDB lineage: Bacteria > Planctomycetota > Phycisphaerae > Phycisphaerales > UBA1924 > JABWBC01. The sequence goes on along the minus strand of JAEUJA010000093.1, from coordinate 5,683 downwards.
CCATTGCGATCTCGTTCGTGCTTGCCTTGGCCGGTGCCGCCTCCGCGCAGGACGCCGACCCCAGCCCAGACGTACGCTCCGACCCGCGCCCCGACCCGCGCATCGACGCCGCCACCGGGCGCGACACCGCCAACTGGCCCCTGGCCCCCACCTTCGACCACCTCCACATGAAGCTCGACCTGTCCTTCCCCGACATGTCGCAAGCGACCTTTACCGCGACCCAGACCCTCACCCTTGCCGCCCGCGGCACCCCCCGCGCCGTCATCCCCCTCCGCGCCGGCCCGGGCATCGAAGTCCAGTCCGTCGCCATCGCCGGTCAGCCCTGTGAATTCAGCAAGGGCGCTCAAACCCTCGACATCCGCCCGGCCACTCCCGCCGGCGTCGGCCAGCCCTTCGACGTCGTCATCACCTACACCTGCGATTTCTCCGCCAACCGCGGCATCGGGCTCACCCATTCCAAGCCCCGCGACGAGGGCAGCCCCACCGACCAGGCCGTCCAGGTCCACGCCCAGGGCGAGGCCGAGGTCAACCACCTCTGGTTCCCCTGCCACGATTTCCCCAACGAAAAGCTCACTACCGAGCTCATCGTGAGTGTCCCCGAGGGCTTCGAGGTCCTCTCCAACGGCCGGCTGGTCGCCAAGGACTCGCTCCCGGACGGGCGCTCGCGCGTTCATTGGCACCAGGACCTGCCCCACCCCTACTACCTCGTCACCCTCGTCATCGCCAAGATCTCGATCGTCGACATCGGCGGCGACGCCACCGCCCGCCCCGGACTGCCCATGGCCGTGTGGACCCCCGTCGGCACCGAGGAAAACGTCAAGACTGTCTTCTCCTCCACGCCCGCGATGGTCGCGTTCCTCGAGAAAAAGCTCGACGAGCCCTACCCCTGGGCCAAGTACGACCAGGCGATCATCCGGGACTTCAACTGGGGCGGCATGGAGAACACCAGCGCCACCACGCTCTATCGGCGTGCCGCCAACGCGACCGAATTGGGCGACGAGGACGGACTGATCGTGCACGAACTGGGGCACCAGTGGTTCGGCGACCTGATGACCTGCAAGGGCTGGAAGCACCTGTGGCTCAACGAGGGCTGGGCCAGCTACTGCGAAGCGATGTGGAACGAGCAGTACGCCAACGCCCAGGCCGCCGGGCTCGATCCCATCAAGACCGGTGAGATCGCCGCCGCCAGCGAGGAGGGGCGCAAGGCCTACCAGCGCACGGTGCTTGGGTTCGTCCGTCGCCAGCGCGGCGGGAACAACGCCTACGCCCCGGTCTACCCCTCCATCGTCAGCAACCGCTACCGCAACCCCGACGAGAACTTCTCCAAATCGGACGATGTCTATTCCAAGGGCGCGATCGTCCTCCACATGCTCCGCACCGGGCTGGGAGATGATGTCTTCTGGAAGGGCGTTCGCCTCTACATCGATCGGCACAAGTTCACGCACGTCGAGACCGATCAGTTCCGGCGTGCCTTTGAGGACGTTTCGGGGCGATCGCTCGAGCGTTTCTTCGACCAGTGGACCGCGCGCCCGGGCCTGCCGCGGATGGACGTCGATCTCACGTTTGACGACGCGGGCAAGACGCTGGGTGTCGTGGTCCGCCAGACCCAGCGGATCGACAAGCTCAACCCGGCGTACCAGTTCAGCCTGCCGCTCTTCTGCAAGTTCGAGGACGGCAGCCACCAATACATCTACCTCGACGTGAAGGGGCGCGAGGCCGCGGCGTCGTTCAACCTCCCGTCGAAGCCGACGCAGGTCTCGGTCGATCCGACGCTCACGGTCTTTGGCGCCAATCGCATCACCAAGCCCCTGGCGATGTGGATGAACGAATTGCAGGAGGGCCCGGCGCTTTTTGCGCAGGTCGCCGCCGCCGAGGCGCTGGCCTTGCATCCGGGCGACGAAGTTCGCGCGCTTCTGGCGCGAGCGGCGATGGACCCATCGTTCGATCCTGTGGTGCGCGAGGCATCGCTGGCGTCGTTGACCGGGCTCGAGGCGCGTCGCATCGCGGCCGCACTCGGCTCGAAGTTCGGCACGGGCCCGACGCGGCCCGCCACGCGCGCGATGGCGGTCGCCAGATAAATCCACTCGCTTGGTTCCCCGCTCCACGTCGGTTGATTCACGATTGAAGGTTTCGCCGCGAGACTCCGCATGCTGAAGACTCTTTCCGCCCGTCGTGTTCCGCTCGCCCTTTCGCTGATCGCCGGCGTCACGCTCACGGCGTCGCCCGTCGAGGCCCGCCCGGGCGAGGACTGCGAGCACTGCCGCCAGTGGTGGTCGTCGCTGGTCGCCGAGCCCGCCTTTGACGAGGCAACGGGTGTGTGGACGCGGGCGTACCCGCCGCACCGGGCCGCGGACCTGATCCACATGAAGCTGGCGATCACGATCGAGGACATGAACACGCGCGTGTTCAAGGGGGAGCAGTCGCTGAGGCTCACGCCGCTGGGCTGGGACCTGGAATCGCTGGACCTCAACGCCAAGGCGCTCACGATCGAGGGTGTTTCGTGCGAGGGGCGCACCGCGACCTTCACGCACGACGGGCGACGGCTGTCGATCACGCTCGATCCGCCGGTGCCCGTGGGCCAGGAAGCGACGCTGGTGATCCACTACACCGCCAGCGACCCGCCGCAGGGCCTGGTGTGGAACGTCGAATCGAAGGATTATCCCGGGCGTGCGGCCCAGCTGCACACGCAGGGCCAGCCCGAGACCAACAGCTACTGGTTCCCCTGCCACGACTTTCCCAACGATCGCCTGACGACCGAGCTGGAGGTCACCGTGCCCGCGGGCTATGTCGTGAGCAGCAACGGCAAGCTCCTGGGCGTGAAGCGCGAGGCCAGGCCGGGCCCGGGCACCACGAAGCTGGCGGCGTTTGAGACTTTTCACTGGCTGCAGGACAAGGCGCACGTGAGCTATCTCGTGTCGCTGGTGGTGGGCAAGTTCGACATGGTGGACCTCGGGACGCAGGCGCTCCCCCTGCCGGTGTATGTGCCGCCGGGGCGCGGCGGGGACGTGGCGCGGACCTACGCCAAGACCGCGGAAATGATCGAGATTTTCGGGAAGCTGCTCGACGAACCCTATCCGTGGGATCGCTACGCGCAGGTGCTGGTGTGGGGGTTCAACAACGGCGGCATGGAGAACACCAGCGCCACCACGCTCTACGACACCGCGATTTTCAGCGAGGAATCCGCCAAGGATCGCGACCTCAACGGGCTGATCTCGCACGAGCTGGCCCACCAGTGGTTCGGCGATCTCATCACCTGCAACTCGTGGGAGCACGTCTGGCTCAACGAGGGCTGGGCGACGTACATGACGGCGCTGTGGCAGGAGCGCACCGCGACGCCGCTGGGCGGACGCGAGGTGTACGACACCACCATCCGCGCGTTCTTCGACGGCGTGATCGGCGGCGACACGGGCAGCGCGCCCGACACGCCCGGCATGGCCAGCAAGGTCTACACGCACCCGTGGGAAACGTTCCGGCGCGGCGCCAACCCCTACGGCAAGGGCGCGAGCATCCTGCACATGCTGAGGCGGAAGCTCGGCGACGAGGCGTTCTTCGCGGGCGTGCGCCTGTACATCGACCGGCACAAGTTCACGACGGTCGAGACGGCCGATTTCCGGCGGGCGCTGGAGGAAGCCTCGGGCGAGAGCCTCGAACGCTTCTTCTGGCAGTGGTGCGAGCGCCCGGGCGTCCCCACTGTGGTCATCACGCAGGACTTTGACCCGCGCTCGCGCGTGCTGACGCTGAGCGCCGAGCAGAAGCAGGTCATCAACGGCGACAACCCCGCGTTTGCGCTGTCGATCCCGGTGTGGATCGCGACCAGCAGCGAGCCGAACGGGCGGTGGATCACGATCGAGATGGACGCCAAGGCGGCCAGCGCCACGGCGACGCTCGACTCCGAGCCGACGATCATCGCGGTCGATCCCGAGCTGACGTGCCTGATGAGCGTCGACATGGACCAGTCGCCCGATCGCTGGATGGAGCAGGTGCGGCGCGGGCCGACGCACGCGGCGAAGCTTCAGGCGATCCGCGCGCTGGGCAAGCCGGATCGACCGGGCGCGTCGGACGCGCTGCTGAAACTGGCGATGGACAACAGCGCACACGAGAGCCTGCGGGCCGAGGCCGCGGGCGCCCTGGCGAACAAGGGCGACCTGGCGCGGGTGGAGACGTTGGCGCTGGCGCGGCTGAGCAAGCCGGGGCTGCGCGAGAATGTCTGCCGCGGACTGGCCAGGGTGGTGGGCATGATGCCCGAGGGCGGGGCCGGGCGCTCGCGCTCGCGGGTGGTGAAGCTGCTGAGCGACGTGGCGGCGGGCGACCGGAGCACGCGGGTTCGGGCGGCGGCGATCCGGGGCCTGGGCGACCTGAAAGCGATCGACGCGCTGGGCGTGATGCTGGCGTCGACGCGGGTGGACTCACAGGACGACGAGATTCGCCAGGCGGCGCTGGACGCGCTGGCAGCGACGGACGCGCCGGAAGGATTGAGCGCGGCGATGAAGCTGGCCAAGGCCGGGACACTGACACGGACGCGGGCCAACGCGGTGAGCGTGATCGGTCGCCTGGCCAAGCACAACCCGGACGAGGCCGAGGCGGCGCTGATCGGGTACCTGGGAGATTACGAGCTGCGGGTGGTGCGGGCGGCGGGCGAGGCGCTGGCGGAGATGGGGAGCGCCCGCGCGGTGGAGACGATCGACGCGATGGTGCTCTCGCCGCGGAGCGAGGAGACGGCGTGGATGGCGTCGGCGTGGCTGAAGACGATCCGAGAGAAGCGGTCGGGGGGCGTGCCGTCGGCGGCGGGGCAGTAGCCGGGAGCGGCGAGGGAGCGAGCCGGGGTTGAAACACCGATCGACGGTGTGGGTCGAGGACGTCGCGCGGGTACGCGCGGCTCGAGCGGATTTGCCTCGGGTCAAGCGTCGGTAGCCACACCGCGGCAATGGGCAATAGGGAATGGGCAATGGGAAGACGCCACGGGTGAACCGAACCCGCTCTAGGCTCGGCGCTCGGGGGCGGCGTTCCAGCGAGCGACGAAGGCGTCGTATTGCTCGGGCGTGTCGATGCCGATGGTGGTGACGCGGTGCTCGACGACGAGGATGTCGTGGGCGTGTTCCAGCACGCGGAGCTGTTCGAGCGATTCGGCCACTTCGAGCGGCGTGGGCGGCATGTCGACGTAGCGCTGGAGGAACGCGGCGCGATAGGCGTAGATGCCGACGTGCTTGAGCGGACGCGGGCCGCCCGGGGCGCGGGGGAACGGGATCGGCGCGCGGGAGAAATAGAGGGCGGTGTGGTCGGCGCGGCGGACGACCTTGACGACGTTTGGGTTGTTGAACTCGGCGTCGCTCTCGATGGGCGAGGCGATGGTGCTGACCGGGGCGCGGGTGCCTAGGGCCTCGCGGACGAGCGTGTCGATGACCGAGGCTTCGAGCTCGGGCTCATCGCCCTGAACGTTGACGACCAGGGCGCCTTCGGCGAGGTTGAGGACGCGGGCGGCCTCGGCCAGGCGGCTGCTGCCGTTGGGGTGCGAGGGGCTGGTCATCACGGGCGTGCCGCCGAAGGCCAGGACGGCGTCGCGGACGCGGGGATCATCGACGGCGACGACGACGCGATCGAGCGAGGAGGCGGCACGGGCGGCGTCGTGGACGTGCTGGATCAGCGTGCGCCCGGTGCGATCGGCCAGGACCTTTTCGGGGAAGCG
>JAEUJA010000246.1 GCA_016793195.1 Phycisphaerae bacterium | reverse complement strand
GGTGCGGAGCATCGTTCCCATGAAGGGCGAACCGTACCAGCACCGGTGCCCGGAGGACGCGTTCGAGGCGGTCGCCCATGCGGTGGCCGAGGCAACCAGCCCGTTCAACCTCGAAGACCTCCGGCACGCCGCCAACATCCCCGTTACGCAGGCGGCCGTCGCCTTCGCCTTCCTCAAGGAGCGGAGCGTGGTCGTCCTTGCGGGCGGGCGCAACCACGCCGCCGCAGGAGCCGCCCCCTACGAGGACGCGATGGTCGAGTTCCACGCCCTCCGCGAGAAGGGCCCCAGCGTCTGAACGCATCGGTGCCCCCCCTCACGCCTCGGCCTTCGCCGGGGCTTTCTCTTCGGCCACACATTCGCGGGAAGGCGCTTGTCCGCGCCGAAGGCGATGACCGCGAGGTTGAACGACCTTGAGGTCGGTGAGCTCGATGGGCAGCTGGACCATGTCCCTCGCCGTGAGCGACGCATCCTTGTTGCCGGCGATGCTCCTACCCTTGCCGAGATGGAAAGTCCCGGCCGTGTCGTGCTGGACCTTGAGATCAGCGTTGCTGAGCCGCGACTCACCGACCTCTTGGCGTTCTTACGCCGAGCCGTTCCGTTCTACGAGCAGCCGGGCGGCATTCGCGTCACGCTCCTGCGGGACGATCAACGGCCCGGCCGGTACATCGAGCGTGTTGAGTATGTCGATGAGGCTGCCTTCGCACTTGACCAGCTCCGCATCGCCGAGGTGGAGCAAATGAAAGCCCTGCTCGCGGAATGGCGCGGTCTGCTCCAAGAGCCCCCGGTCGTGCGAGTCTACCGAACGATCGGTATTGCGTGACAACGGGCGAAGTCGCCGATCGTCGAGGGAGGCGCACTCGATTGTCAGGCGGTGGGCGAAACCGATCCATCCCTGATCTCCCCACGGCTTCCGACCAAGAGAGCCGCCCGTCCGCACCGTCCGGCTTACACTCTCGCAACCGTGGATGTCGGCTTGGCGCCGATCAGTATGCGAGGTGACGATGCCATCCTTGAATCGAGAGACAGTCAGGGCAGGTGCACAAGGGGTTGCGGCCACACTCCTCGTGGCGGCTCTGATCGCCATCGGTTCGCGCAATCTCGCCCACTTTGACGCCGCGCTCGTTGGCTACACATTCGCCACTCTCTTCGCGGTGTTTGGGATCACGTACCGCTACTCCATGTGGCTGCAGCGCCCGCCGACGGCGCTCTTCTGGCGGCGCGGCTGGCAGGTGTTCTTCTCGCGTGACCGGCTCCTCGCCAACCTCGCCGCCTGGCCCAAGCGCGTCGTCGGCGTCTTTGCGTTCAATAACTTCATCTTCCGGCGGAGTCGAACCCGCTGGGCCGCCCACTGGCTCATCATGTGGGGCTGCCTGCTGGCGGGGGCGATCACCTTCCCGCTGGTGTTCGGGTGGATCCACTTCCAGACGCCCGCCGACGACTTCGAGCGATACCGCGTGTACGTCTTTGGTTTTCCCACGTTCAGTTTCCGGATTGGGAGCGTGCTCGGCGGATTGATCTTCCACGGCCTGGTGTGGGCTTCGTTTCTGGTCATCGCGGGAGTGATGATCGCGATGAGGCGGCGGATGCGCGATCGCGGCGCTGAGGCCGTGCAGCAGTTCAGCGAGGACTTCCTGCCGCTCATCCTGCTCTTCGCGGTGAGCATCACCGGGCTGATGCTCACGGCTAGCTACACATGGATGAAGGGGTACGCCTACGACTTCCTGGCGATCGTCCATGCCGCGTGCGTGATCTTCACGCTGCTCTGGCTGCCGTTCGGCAAGTTCTTCCACATCTTCCAGCGTCCGGCGCAGCTCGGTGTGTCGTTCTACAAGGACGCCGGTAGAACCGGCGAGCAGGCTGCGTGCCGGAACTGCGCGCAGCCGTTTGCCTCGAAGGCGCATGTCGAAGACCTCATTCGGGTCGAGCGCGAGCTGGGGTATTCCTACGAGATGCCGGGGGTGCGGGGAGACTCAGTCGGCCACTACCAGTACATCTGTCCGCGCTGCCGCCGTCTTAGCATGGCGCTGGCGCAAGGCCGATTGTGGCAGGCCGGGCGCGGCCGCGAGGTGAGCGACCGCCCCGGGATCGTGGATGTTGCGGAGATGATGGAGGCCGCGTCGGCCCCCGCTACGACGGCCGAGCAGGCTTGATCGACAGAAGGATTCTCATGTCCAACCCCCCTTCAAACCTCCTGCCGATCCTGGACCGCTTCGGTCCGCATGTCGCCCGCTCGGGTCCGATGCGCCTCGCCACGGATGCGGAGCCGGACCGCCTCGTGAAAACCCACTGCTGCTTCTGTGGCCAGCAGTGCGGGATTCAACTGAAGGTGAAGGACAACGTCGTCACCGGCTTCGAGCCCTGGTATGACTTCCCGTTCAACCGGGGCATGCTCTGCCCGAAGGGCGTCAAGCGGTATCTCCAGGGCGCTCACCCGGATCGGCTGCTCACAGCTTTCAAGCGGGACGCCAACGCGCCCGAGGGTTTCAGCCCGATGGGCTACCAGGAGGCCATCGCGCGCGTCGCCGCCGAGATCGCGCGGATCCAGAAGGCCTACGGCAACTCGGCGATGGGCGTGCTGAGCGGCGCGAGCCTCACCGTTGAGAAGGCCTACCTCATGGGCAAGTTCGCCCGGGTGTGCCTGAAAACCCCCTACATCGACTACAATGGGCGCTTGTGCATGGTGAGCGCGGGCGCAGGGAACAAGAAGGCGTTCGGCATCGACCGGGCCGCGAACCCGTGGAGCGACATTCCCAAGGCCGAGCTGATCTGGATCAGCGGGGCCAACGTCGCCGAGTGCGCCCCGATCACGACCGAGTACGTCTGGCAGGCCCGCGACAACGGGGCGAAGATCATCGTCGTCGATCCGCGCATCACGCCCTTGGCCCGCACCTGCGACCTGTTCCTGCCTGTGAAGCCGGGGCGCGACATCGCCCTCTTCAACGGCGTGCTGCACCTGATGATCGAGAAGGGGTGGATCGACCGGCCGTTCATCGAGCAGTTCACCGTCGGCTTCGACAAGGTCGCCGAACACGTCGCCTCCTGGAACCCCGCCAAGACCGCCGAGGTGACGGGCATCCCCGAGCGGCTGATCCGGCAGGCCGCGGACTGGTGGGGTACAGCCAAGACCAGCTTCCTCATGCACGCCCGCGGGATCGAGCATCATTCCCACGGCGTGCAAAACGTGCTCGGAGCCATCAACATCGTTCTGGCGTCGGGGCGCATCGGGCGCGAGGGGTGCGGCTACGGCACCATCACCGGCCAGGCCAACGGCCAGGGCGGACGCGAGCACGGGCAGAAGTGCGACCAGCTTCCCGGCTGGCGCGACATCTCCAACCCCGAGCACCGCGCCCACATCGCCAAGCTCTGGGGCATCGCCGAGCCCGACCTGCCCGGTCCCGGCGTCGACTGCTACGAGATGTTCCGCAAGATCGACGCGGGCGAGATCAAGGGCCTGATCTCGCTCTGCTTCAACCCGATGGTCTCGCTCCCGGACAACAGCTTCATCGCCCGCGCCCTGGGCAAACTCGAGTTCTACGTCACCATCGACTTCTTCATGAACGAAACGGCGCGTCACGCGGATATCGTGCTCCCCGGCTCGCTGCAGGAAGAGGATGAGGGTGTCGTCACGCAGATCGAAGGCAAGGTCATCAAGATCAACAAGGCGGTGGAATGCCCCGGCGACGCGAGGCAGGACTGGAAGATCGTGCAGGACATCGCCGCCGCGCTGGAGCGCCCCACCGGCTTCACGTTCGACTCGCCCCGCGCGATCTTCGACGAACTCCGCACGGCCAGCAAGGGCGGCGTTGCGGACTACTCCGGCATCACTTATGAGAAGATTGAGCGGCAGTACGGCGTCTGCTGGCCGTGCTATTCCGAATCACCCGACGGCAAGCCCATCGACCACCCCGGTACGCCGCGCCTGTTCGAGCCGAACTCGTGGAACCCGATCGCCAAGGGCGCGGGCCCGTACTACTTCCCCGACGGCAAGGCCCGCTTCAATGTCGCGCCGTACACGCCGCCGGCGGAGGTGACCGACGCGGAGTACCCGCTCATGCTCACCACCGGGCGCGTGGTCAGCCAGTTCCTCTCGGGCACCCAGACCCGCCGCATCGGCCCTTTGGTGGACCAGTACCCCGAGCCGCGGATCGAGATGCACCCGCGCCTCGCCGAGACGATGGGGATCAAGGACGGCGACTGGGTGACGGCCGAGTCCCGCCGCGGCGACTGCACGCTCCGCGCCATGGTCGTGACCACGATCCGCCCCGACACCATTTTCATCCCCTACCACTGGCCCGGGCGCAAGAGCGCGAACCAACTCACTATTTCCGCCCAGGACCCGATCTCGAAGATCCCTGAGTACAAGGTGTGCGCGGCCCGCGTGCGCAAAGCCGATGGGCCGCCCGAGTGGGCCGGACGCCTGGAGCCACAGCAGGGATGAACCTATCGGAGTCGCCATGAGTGTCCCCAGCCACCTCAACTTCTACATCGACGCCTCCCGCTGCATCGGGTGCCAGGCGTGCGTGCAGGCGTGTACCGAGTGCGACACGCACAAAGGGCACTCCATGATCCACCTGGAGACGGTGGATCGGGCCCACTCGACGCAGACCATTCCCGTGATCTGCATGCACTGCGACTCGCCGACGTGCGCCGAGGTCTGCCCCGCCGACGCAATCAAGCGGAGCGAGGACGGCGTGGTGCAGTCGGCCCGCAAGCCGCGCTGCATCGCGTGCAACAACTGCGTGCTAGCGTGCCCGTTCGGGGTGCCCAAGATGCAGGTCGAGTTCGAGCTGATGATGAAGTGCGACATGTGCTACGACCGCTCGTCGGTGGGCCTCAAGCCCATGTGCGCGAGCGTGTGCCCGAGCCAGGCGCTGTTCTTCGGGACGCGCGAGGAGATCGAGGCCCTGCGGCCGCAAGCGGCCCCGATCGATCGCTTCCAGTTCGGCAATCAGACCATCACGACCAAGGTGAAGATGATGGGACCTAAGAGCGTGGCGGGCCAACGGCCCGAGCACATCGACGTAACGGCGGCAATGGAGGAGCACGCCCCACCGCGCTCGGTCTCGCTGGGCGTGCTCAATGGCGCGAGATGAACGCGGCCGCCCGCCGCCTGATCGGAGTTCCCAATGGCAGACCCTACACCCATCCGTGTCCACACGCCCAACGGCCGTCCGAGCGACGCCCAGCCCAGGTGGCGGCAGGACTTCCCTATCGACACACAGCAGGACAACTTTGTGGCCCGCCGTGAGTTCACCAAGTTCATGGTGCTCATCAGCGCGTCGTTCGTCGCGGGCCAGGGGTGGATCGCGCTCAAGACGCTGCGGGGCGAAGGAGGCGGCGCGGGACCGAAGGCCATCGCCCGCGTCGATGAGATCGCCGTCGGGCAGGCCGCGCTGTTCTTCTACCCAGGCGAGCACGACTCGTGCCTCTTGGTTCGCGCGGGTGATCGCGAGTTCCTCGCGTACAGCAACAAGTGCTCGCACCTGTCGTGCCCGGTAACGCCGGATGTGCCCTCGGGGTGTCTGCGCTGCCCGTGCCACCACGGATCGTTCGATCTGGCGACGGGCCGCCCGCTGGCCGGGCCGCCGCGTCGGCCTTTGTCGCGGATCGTCCTCGAGGTGCGCGACGGCAACGTCTACGCCACGAGCGTGGAGGAGCGCACGGTATGACCCCGCCGCGTCCCAACCCATCGGCTTGTGCGAACGCGCCGGGTGATGTGTCCGCACCGGCCCCCCCGAGCCCGCCGCGCTCCGGCATCGCACGTTCGCGCCTCGCCGAGCAGAACCGCACGGCCATCGTGACGGGCATCCTGTGCATCGTGCTCATCATCGCCCTCATGCAGTTGTGGCTGCTCACCGCGACCATGAACGCCTTCCTCGGCGGCGACCACGCGGTGGCGTGGCCCGCGCTCGGGGCGAGCCTTGTCTGTCTCGTGCTCAATCTTGGCCTGCTCCGCTACCTCTACCTGCTAGAGAGGCCGCGATGAGCACCCCGCCCGTCGCGGCAGCCCCCCCTCCCCAGCCCGCCCAGCCGCCGATGTCCATGCTCGACCGTGCCGCCGCGAACCTGCACCCCTCGTACTTCTCGCTGGTGATGGCGACGGGGATTGTCTCGCTCGCGGCGTGGATCCAGGGGTTTGCCGCGCTCTCGCGCGGCATGTTCTGGCTCAACCTCGTCTTCTTCGCGGCCCTCTGGGCGCTCACGCTCATCCGCCTCACGCGGCACCGCCCGCGCCTCATCGCCGACTTCTCCAACCACAACAAGAGCGTGGGGTTCTTCACGATGGTGCCGGGCGCGTGCGTGCTGGGGTCGCAGGCGTTGCTGATCGGGGGGATGACGAATCTCGCGTGGGGCCTATGGATCCTCGGCACGGTCCTGTGGGCGGTGCTGACGTACACCATCTTCACGGTGCTGACGGTCAAGGCCGTCAAGCCCACGCTCGCCGACGGGATCAGCGGCGGGTGGTTGCTGAGCGTGGTGGCGACGCAGGCGGTGGCGGTGCTGGCGGGGCAGTTGGCGGGGGCCGCGGGCGCGGAAGGGATCGAAGGCCACGGCCACAGCGAGGGGCTGCTCTTCATCGCCCTGGTGATGTGGCTGGGCGGAGCGATGCTCTATGTATGGATCATCGCGCTGATCTTCTACCGCTACACGTTCTTCCCGTTCAAGCCGTCGGACCTGGCCCCGCCGTACTGGATCAACATGGGGGCGATGGCGATCTCGACGCTGGCGGGGGCGACGCTGCTGCTGGCGGTGAAGGATGGGGGGGGCCAAGACTCCGGCATCGCCGCGAGGGGGCTTGTGCGCGACCTGCTCCCGTTCATCAAGGGGGCGACGCTCCTGTTCTGGGCGACGGCGACGTGGTGGATTCCGATGCTGCTGATCCTGGGCGTGTGGCGGCACATCGTGAGGCGGTTCCCGCTTCGCTACGACCCGCTCTACTTCGGCGCGGTCTTCCCGCTGGGGATGTACTCGGTGGCGACGGCGCGGATGGACTCGGCCATCGACCTGCCGCCGTTCCTGGGCGTGCTGCCGCCGGTGTTCTGCTACGTCTCCCTCGCGGCGTGGGCGCTGGCGGTGGCGGGGATGGGGTATGCGGTGTGCGTGAACGCTCGCGTGCGCAAGTGAACGTGTGTCAGCTCGTGCGAGGCGGCGGCTAAATCCCCGTCCCGACTCTCCGCTACAGGGCCGAGTTCGGGCACGAACCCGTGAAACCCCGGCGCCTTAAGTCCCTATAAGCGTGTCGAGTATTCGTTCGATACGCGGACCTCGTGTCCGGAGCTCACCATGCGACGAACTCTCGTCTGGGACATCCCCACACGCCTCTTCCACTGGCTATTCGCCGGGGGTTTCATCGCTGCGGCGGTAATCGCACTGGGCCAGGGCGATGACAGCCCGCTGTTCCCCTACCACGGGATGATCGGGCTGGCGCTGGGGCTGATGCTCGTGCTCCGCGTGGTTTGGGGCTTCGTCGGCTCGCGCCATGCGCGGTTCGGCTCCTTCGCGTTCGGCCCCCGGGCCGTCGCGGGGTAGCTCAAGGGTGTCGTGACTGGGCGCAAGGAGCAATACGCCGGGCACAACCCCGGTTCCGCGTACGCCATCTTCGCGATGTTCGCCCTCATGCTGGGCCTGGCGGTGACGGGCGTGATGCTGGGACGCGGGAACAAGGGGGTCAAGGATGTACACGAGGTGCTCGCGTCGGCGATGATTGTCGTCGCCGGCGTGCATGTGCTGGGCGTCATCGTGCACACGTTGCGACACCACGAGAACCTCACCGCCGGCATGGTCCACGGGCGGAAGAGCGTGCCGGAGTCCGAGGGCATCCGATCGTCGCGCCCGCTCGCCGCGGCGGCGTTCCTCCTGATCACCGGTGCGTGGACCGCCGCGTTGGTCAATGCATACGACCCGGCCACCCGCTCGGCTGCGGTCCCCGCGCTCGGGGTGAGTCTGCAACTCGGCGAGGCGCACGACGGCGGAGACCGCCAACACCGCAAGCGTCATGGCGATTGAGTGTCCCCCGGCATCAGCGTGACAACACCGCGAACGCGATGCGGCGGCTACGTCCCCGCACGCCCCTGCCCCAGCCCCCGCCGCGCCCGCATCTCCTCGCCCACCGCCGTGAGTTCGTTCGGCGTGAGCAGCGTGCCAGCGAGCGGGAAGACCTCGGCCTCTTCGGTGTGGATGTGCCCGCGGTAGAGTTCGCGGAGCGTGTGCAGCAACGCCGTGAGTTCCGCGGCCTTCGCGGGCGGAAGGGGGGGCGGGAGTATTCCGCCGCTGGGCAGGTCCAGCCACGCTTCGAGCAGCACATCGACCTTCGCGTGCAGGGCATCGGCCTGCTCGTGGTCGTGTTCGAGCCGCGCCAGCGCCCCGCAAGGCTGCGCGTGCGCCCCCCCGCGCGCCGCCGCGGCCTTCATCCGCGGGAAGAGCGACTCCTCCTCGTCGGCGGTGTGCTTGGGGGCCGCGTGGGCGAAGTAGCGCTTGGCCGTGCGCACCGCGTCGACGGCCTGGGCGTCGAGCGGCTTGTCGTCGTACTCGCGGGCGATGCGTTGGAGCAGTTCCAGGAACTTCTCGATCCGGCGGTGGCAGTCCGTGAGCAGACCGAGGGGTTCGTCGAAGCCGTGGTCGGGGGTGCGGCCGAGGATATTCAGCGAGGCGCCCATGTTGAATACTATCACTCGATGGCGCACGACGGCTTCGAGCAACCGGTTCCTCTGACTCCGCCCCTGAAGCGTCATGCCACGCTCCAGCCCTTGTCGCGCGAGCACATGGGCGGGCTTATCCAAGCTCGGAGCCTGCGGCAGGCCGCGGATCTGGATCGTGCGGATCGCATCCGTGCGATCGCCGAGTTCGTGGACGCTTGGCGGTCGGAGATCCGGGCACACTTTGATGACGAAGAGCGGTTGCTGCTCCCGCTGGTCCATTCTCCGGAACTGCGGGACCGGCTGCTTGATGAACACGCCACCCTGCGGCGTTTGGCGGAGCGGTGCGAGCGCGAACCGGAGGCGGCGGCGAGCGACGCGGAACTCGTGCGCGAGGTCGGGGTGCGGCTGCACGACCATATCCGCTGGGAAGAACGAGAGTTCTTCGAGGAGGTGCAGCGCGACCACCCGGAGGCGCTGGCGGCCCTGGCGCATGAGGCAACCTTCATCGAAGAGCGGCGGCCAGGTTCCCGTGCGAGACACAAGCTGTCCGTGGACGACCCCGATAGCGGTTCGAGTGAGGAAGCATTATGAGCGATGAACGATCACGCGCGGCTCCGTCAGAGCGATTCGCAGCCGAGCATCTCGCGCTCGACCTTCACGCGGAGGCCGCGGCTTTGGAGGCCGAGCCGACGCCAAAGAAGCACGGCCATCGGCAGAAGACGCTCTTCAAGAACTCGGGCAGGACGGTGGCGCTCTTCGTGCTGGACGCAGGCGCAGGTCTCGCCGAGCACGCCACCAGCGGCATCGTGACCGTGCAGGCTATCGAGGGCGAGCTCGATGTCACGGCCGGGGGTGAGGGGTATCACCTGCGAGCGGGCATGTTGCTCGTCATGGCTCCCGGCGTCCGGCACGACGTGCGAGCCCAATCCCGCGCGGTGTTCCTGCTTCAGGTATCCCTCGCGACCAAACCTCCTACACCCCAGAACCCTTGATCACCGGGCTTTTCATGACCAGGAGGCTTTGTGGTGGAACGCAGCGACACCGACCAGGACAACTCACCCCCAAGCAAAGTTCCCGGAACGTACAAGGAGTTCGTGAAGAGGTTTCCGGCCCTCGGGCGGGCCCACGAGAGCATCGCCAGGGCGGTTGAGGAGGCCGGGCCTCTGGATGCCAAGACGCTGGCGCTCGTCAAGATCGGCATCTGTGTCGGCGCTGGTTTGGAATCGGCCCTGAGGAGTCATGTGCGTCGGGCGACGCAGCACGGGGCGACGACCGCCGAAGTCGAACAGGCCATCCTGCTGGGCATGAATACGGTTGGTTTCCCGCGAACCGTCGCCGCCTGGAGATGGGCAACGGAGCAGTTCGAGCGGGGTGTCTAACGGAGATCGGAGCGAGAACGCGTGCGGACCCCGATGCAGGACAGCAGAACCGCTTCCGTGCCCCGGCCAGCCGAGGCGGGTGGCGGCATTGCTCTCCCGCAGTTGGTCGGCCAATCACTCCCGCGGCAAGATCCTGCACGAGCGCCCGCTTCCGCCCCGCCGGACGTGCGTGCCGGCCGTCGGATGGTCGATTCCCACGGCCGAACGATCCGCGACCTGCGGATCAGCATCACGGACCGCTGCAACTTCCGCTGCGTCTACTGCATGGAGCCGGATGTCCGATTCGCGGCGCACGAAGCGCTCCTGACCGTGGACGAGATCGTCCGCGCCGCCGCGATCGCAGAATCGCTCGGCGTGCGAAAGGTCCGCCTTACCGGCGGCGAGCCAACGCTGCATCCCCATCTGTCCGACATCATCGCCGGGCTCGCCGTCGCGACTAAGGTCGAGATTGCCCTGATCACTAACGCGTCTCTGCTTAGCCGCGAATCTCTGCGGGCCTGGAAGGACGCGGGCCTGGCACGCCTGACTATCAGCATCGACTCGCTCCGACCCGATCGATTCGCTCGCCTGACACGATCGTCGTCGTCCCCCGCCCAGGTGCTCAAAGGTGTGCAGTTATCTCTGGACGAGGGCCTCACCCCGGTCAAGCTCAACGCTGTGCTCATCCGGGGTTTCAACGACGACGAGGCCGTCGCACTCGCGGTGCTCGCCCGCAACTTCGGCGTAGAGATGCGGTTCATTGAGTACATGCCCCTTGACTCGGCTCACGCCTGGGATTCTTCCAAGTGGGTCTCCGCTGCTGAGACCCGCGCCGCCATCGAGCGTGTCTTCCCGCTCATCGCGTGCGGCGACGACGATCCATCCAGCACGGCCCGGACATTCCGATTCGCGGACCTCGACGGAGATTCGCCGGCACGCGTCGGGTTCATCGCGCCCGTCAGCAACCCCTTCTGCGGGGCGTGCAGCCGCCTGCGGATCACGGCCGACGGCAAGGTCAGGCCCTGCCTGTTCAGCACCACCGAATGGGATCTGCGTTCGCCGTTGCGGGCCGGTGCGACCGACACGGAACTGGCCGACTTCTTGATCGACGCGACTTGGACCAAGCAGCCCGGCCACGGGATCACGTCACCGGACTTTGTCCAGCCCGAGCGGCCGATGTCGGCGATCGGCGGTTAGCGCCACTCATAAGGCCACCGATGCCGGCGGACACCCTTGCCATCCTCGCCGTGTTGTTCCTCATCGTGGGCGCACTTTACGCCTCGGTCGGCCACGCCGGCGCTTCGGGATACCTCGCCGTCATGGCGCTCGTTGGTGTGGAAGCCGCGGTCATGCGGCCGACGGCGCTCTCGATCAACGTCCTGGTGGCGGTCATCGCGTTCACGCAATTCGCATGTGCCGGGCACTTCTCGTGGACGCTCTTCTGGCCATTTGCAGTTGCCTCCATCCCCGCGGCCTACGTGGGCGGCCTCGTCCAACTCCCGCAGCAGGCGCTCAAGGCTGCCATCGGCGTCGTGCTTGTGCTCACGGCCGTGCGCATGGCATTCGTCGCATGGCGACCCCCCAAGGCGGCGTCTGCGCCGCGTCCCCCTTCGATGCCGGTGGCCTTGGCGGTTGGTTCGGGACTGGGCTTCCTCGCGGGGCTGACCGGCACGGGCGGGGGCATCTTCCTGAGTCCCGTGATTCTGCTCATGGGCTGGGCCGACCCCAAACGCACGGCCGCGACATCGTCCCTCTTTATCCTTGTGAACTCCTTCGCGGGGCTTGGCGGCCTGGCGAGCCGAGGCTGGACCCCACCCACCTCGCTGTGGCTGCTCGCGGCGTGCGCGGGGGCCGGAGGCATCACCGGGGCGACACTCGGCAGCCGGCGAGCGACACCTCGCACTCTCAATGTCCTGCTCGCGGTCGTCCTGCTCATCGCCGGCGCGAAGCTGGTGGTCTCGTGAAAGCCGCTATTTCCACACCGGCTTCTTCCAAATCGGCACGTCTTGCTTGAGCCGGTCAATGAACGCCGACATCGCTGCGATCGCCTCGGCGCGATGCGGGCTTTCCACAATCAACACGAACGACACATCGCCCACGGCTACGCGCCCGCGGCTGTGCAGCGCCACGAGCGACGAAAGGACGTGCTCTTCGGCGATTTGGCGGGCCAGCGCGCGAAGTTCGCGCTCGGCCATCGGGTCGTAGGTCTGGTAGTCGAGCGCCAGCAGTTCCCGTTCGTCGCCGCCGTGGGCATCGCTGGGCTCGCCTCGGCGCACGATCCCCTCAAAGCGAAGCACGGCACCAACAACACCGGGTGGAGGGCCAACAGCATCGCGAGCGGGGGTCCAATTCTCGCCGAAGAGAGTTACCCGCTCATCCCTTGGGATCAGCGGCTCGTCCACAATCCGAGCGACGACGACCGGGGGCGTCGGGGCCATTGTCAGCCACCCCCCACGAGCGTGATGAGGGCGACCTCGTCGCCCGCTCTGATGGGATGTTCCCCTCTGGCGAAAGACTGGTTCACGGCGAGGCGGCCGGCTTCTGCGGACGGCAGAGCGAACCGAAGATCGGGATGCTGCTCGTGGAGCGCCGTCAAGACATCCCGGACGGTCGGTTCGGCGCCCACGACTACGGTGACGCGGTCCGATTTCTCGCGCGTAGCGGCGGCACCGAAGAGGAGCACCTCGACTTCCATTGTGGGAGTGTATGGTTTGGCGGTGGCGGCGATACCAGGAGCGTGTATGGGCTTTCGAGGTCAGGCATTCGCGTTCGACTCGCCCGGGGCTGCTGTAGCGGCCTTGGTCGCACTCGCTTGCCCGTCACCCTCGGCCCGACTAAGCGAGGTTGTGGGGTTGGATAGGGCCGCGGGCCGCATCCTTGCCGAAGAGGTCCGCGCCGACCGGGATAGCCCCGCCTTTGACTACTCGGCGATGGATGGGTATGCAATCTGCGCCGCTGACTTGGCCGTCCCCTCAGGTGAGGGCTCGAATGAGACCGTGCAAGCGATCACACTGCTGGTTGTGGGAGAGGCTCGCATTGGCGAGCCGCCCCCAGCGTCCTTCGAGGGTGTTCGTCGGCCTGTCGCGGTGCGGATCGCGACCGGCGCAGCAATCCCGGCGGGAGCCGACACCGTTGTTCGGCGGGAGGACGTCATTGAACACGCGGCGGGACGGGCGGCAGATGTCACTTCAATCTCCGTGACGCGAGCGGCGGCCGCTCGCGTCAGGCGAGGAGACCATATCCGTCGTCGAGGCGAGAACGCGCCGGCGGGGACGGTCGTCCTGCACGCGGGCGAAGTGATCACGGCAGCAGGGCTGGCAACGCTTGCAGCGGTAGGGATTATTCGACCGGCGGTCTTTGCCCGCCTCCGCATCGCCCTTATCACCACCGGTGATGAACTCATCGAGCCGCATCACACGCCATCAACCTTCCAGATCCGCAACAGCAACTCCCCGGCCGTGCGGGCAATCCTGGCGTCGCACGCGTGGGCGAACGTGCCGAGCGTGTCACACATTCGTGACGATGGGAACCTCGGCGGTGCGTTGGAGCGTGCGTGCCAAGTCGCCGATGCTGTGGTCCTGACCGGCGGCATCTCGATGGGGCACCGCGATCCCGTTCGAGCTGCCGTCGAACAGGTCGGAGCTGAGGTGGTCTTCCACGGACTTCCGCAGAGACCCGGAAAGCCGATGCTGGGTGCCCTCGTGCGGCGACCGGCGCCGCACACCGCGGAGACGCTTCCCATCTTCGGGCTCCCCGGCAACCCTGTCTCCGCTCTTGTCACCTGTGTACGGATCGTCCTGCCCGTCCTTGCCGCCTGCGCTGGAGCGAAGCGAACCCCACCGGAGTGCCTCCCGAGGCTCATTGAGGTCAGGAATCCCGACGGTCGGACGCTCGATTTGTGGTGGCACCGCTTGGTCCGATTGGTCGTTGACGCCAACGGCCTTCCTCAGGCGGAGTTGATCGATGGCCGCGGCTCGGGTGACATCGTCGCGGCGGGCATGAGCGACGGCTTTGTGGAAGTACCCCCGGGCTTCTCGAACGCGATCCTGCCCTATTACACTTGGCCCGCGGGGGCTTGATAGGCGGTCAAACGATGTGTGGTGCGGAGATGAGTCACGCCATGAATGACAGAACCCCTGGGGCGAATTCTGAAGGTCTTTCACACATCGGCGCGGACGGCGCGGCTCGGATGGTGGATGTCGGGGACAAGCCGGTCACAGCGAGGACCGCGGCCGCCGAGGGGTTCGTGCGGGTCTCGCCGGACCTTGAACGTGCGATCCGCGAGAACTCGATCAAGAAGGGTTCCGTGCTCGATGTCGCTCGGGTCGCCGCAATCCTCGCCGCCAAGCGCACCGACGAACTCATCCCCCTGTGCCACACGCTGCCGCTCGAAGCGGTTGACGTGGAGGCCGTGCTCGAGTCCGGCCGCGTCAGGGTCACCGCCACCGTCCGGACGCAGGCCCGCACGGGTGTCGAGATGGAGGCCCTGACCGCAGTAGCAATCGCCTGCCTGACGGTGATCGACATGGGTAAGGCGATCGACAACGCGATGATCATCGAGGGCATCCGCGTCACCGAGAAGCGCGGTGGCCGCCACGGCGACTACACCGCAGTACCTCTTGAGGAGGGGCGATGAGCGAAGCCGACCGGCCCATCCGCGCCGCTGTGTTGACTGTGAGCGATCGATGCTCACGCGGCATAGCCACAGACACGTCGGGGCCGGCGCTCGCCGAAATGCTCCGAACTCGCCTCGGCGCTGAAGTGGTCGAGGCGAGATGCCTGCCCGACGAGCAAGACCAGCTTGCCGCCTGCTTTGTCAGTTGGTCCACCCCCGAGCGCGGCATCGATCTGATTCTGAGCACAGGCGGCACCGGTCTAGCGCCGCGCGACGTGACGCCCGAAGCCGCTCGGAGCGTCATCGAGCGCGAGCACCCGGGGCTCATGGAACTCGCCCGTCTCCGGTGCATGACCAAAACGCCGCGGACATTCCTGTCGCGCGGGGTTGCGGGCACGATCGGCAGAACTCTCGTCCTGACCTTGCCCGGCTCACTCAAAGGAAGTACCGAGAACCTCGAAGCTCTCCTCGACATTCTGCCTCACGCCGTGGAGACGTTGCGCGGGGAGGTGCAGGACGACGGGCGGCCAGACGCGACGCCGGCGGGCGGAAAGGTCGTCCGCCATGACAACTGATACGCCGTTCGTCTCGCGCGATTTCCTTACGAGCGTCCAGCCGGTCGTCCTCGTCGGAGGGAGGAGCCAGCGTTTCGGTCGGGATAAACTCCGCGAGCCTTGGGGAAGCGAGGGACGAGTGCTCGTCCAACAGCCCATTCAGGCCCTGCGGGGCGTGTTCGGCCGTCGCGTGAAACTGGTCGGGGCCTGCGATCCCGCCGTCCTTCAGTTGGCGGACGGCATCATTCCGGATCTCCACCCGGGGATCGGCCCGATGGGGGGCATCGTTTCAGCCCTCACCCAATGGCCGGGTCCGATCTTCGTACTGGCGGGGGACATGCCTTCCTTCAGCGGCGTGGAGATCGCAAATATCCTCCAGGTCGCGCAAGTGCATCCGAGCGCCTATGCGGTCTGTGCCTCCACAGATCGCCTGCACCCGTGCGCCGCGGTGTACACGCAGCACGTCAGGCCAATCCTGGAGGCCAGAGTATCGCGAAGCGACTACACGCTGTTCAGCGCCTTGGAGCAGATCGGAGCGTTGACCGTGCCCGTTGCGCCGGAAGCGGCGAGAAACGTCAACCTGCCCGGCGATGTCCCCGCGGCTCATGAACAGCGGGGAATCGTGCGATCCTGAGGCCTCGCGTGTTTCCACCGGGGGGGACGCGGTGTCGGCGGCGGGCGCGATTGATCTCGAAGCCGCCGATGCGTTGCCGGGTCCGGGACCCGGCGCGACCGAAGTGGCCGCGCCGGGCGTGAGCGACCAAGTAGTGTCCACGGGCGGCCCGCCCGCCGCGCGGTGATTACTTCAGCACCGACAGGTCCGCGCCGTGGTTGATGTGGAAGGGCTGGCCGTTGATGACCAGCGCGGGGACGGACTTGACGCCCGCCTTCTCGGCCTCGGCGACGCGGCCCTTCTGCTGGCCGAGGTGGACGATCTCGACGTTGTACTTCGAGCGGTCCAGGGCGTCGGCGACGGTGCGCTCGGCGGCGACGCAGACGGGGCAGCCGGCGTGATAGAACGTGGCCTTCGTGCTCATGGTGATACTCCTTTGGTGGATGCGTGATCCGCGCGGCGTGACATTGACGCACGAACCCCGGGCCGCGCGCGGCCGTTCCTCCCGGGTCCGTGTTGATCCAGCGGTTGGCCGTTGACGAAGACCTCCCACAGCCGCGCCCGCGTGGGCGTGTCCGCGTCGGCTCCGGTCGGCTCCATCTCGGCGCAGTCGAGGCGCAGGTCGGCATCGCCGATGGGCGCGCCGATGTACTGGCAATGGTGCGGCTTGGCCTCGCCGGGATACTCGTTGGGCCGGAAGAACTGGCATTCCACGCACATGCGGGCCGTCGGCACCATGCCGCGCTCCTGCATCGTGCGCACCATGCCCACCAGCCCGCGCAGGAGCGTGGCCCGCTCGCGCTCGGGCATCGCATCCACGGCCTCGACGATCGCCCCGGGCCATTCGCTCGCCCGGGTCGCCTCGCGCTTCCCTCGCGCGGTGAGCGTCAGGACTACGGCGCGACCGTCGGCCTCGTCGGCTTCTTTGCGGAGCAGGCCCTTCTCGACCAGCGCGCCCACCGCTTCGCTGGCGGTCCCCATCGTGACGGCCATCCGCGCCGCGACGGCCTTGACCCCCACCCCCCGCGGCTCACGGTTGCCCGCGACGACCGCGAGGATCTGCGCCTGCGTGGGTGTCAGCCCGCGCTCCCCCGACGCCGCCCACTGCGCGTGCCGGAAGACCAGCGCGACCTTGGACAACCCCGCGACGACCCGCTGCGCGGCGGTCGGGGCATCGACCGGGGATGTCGGGGGCTTGCGGGGCACGGTCCCAGATAGTATGGACTCCGAAGTATCGTCGTCAACCAAACCGCTCGCCCCCGCGCCCATCCTCGGATGGGGCGCCCGCTGCGAGCCGCGCGGTCGCCGTACCGAGGCGGGCGTCCTTACGAACGGGACAGGAACCGGGCTCGGAACGCACCGGCATCCGGCCGCCGCGTGATCGCGATGGGTCTCGGCCTGGGTCGCATATCTCGACCTTGATGTCCACTTTCTCGATCCTACACTGCTGCGAGGGATCGTGCGGCACACGATTCCCGGCACCCCACACCCCCCGAAACGGACGCACACGATGACCATCGACCCGCGCACGACCATCGGACAGATCGTGACCGACAAGCCCTCGAGGGCTCGACTCTTCGAGCGGCTGGGGATCGACTACTGCTGCGGAGGCGGATTGGCGCTCGCCGCGGCGTGCGAGAAGAAGGGGCTGAGCGCGACGGCGGTGCTCGACGAGTTGCGAGCGTTGGATGCCGCGTGCTCGGACGGCCCGCCGGTGGACTGGGAGGTCCGGG
Source organism: Phycisphaerae bacterium (assembly GCA_016793195.1). Lineage (GTDB taxonomy): Bacteria > Planctomycetota > Phycisphaerae > Phycisphaerales > UBA1924 > JABWBC01. The sequence continues at coordinate 15,561 of JAEUJA010000246.1, read as the reverse complement.
GCGCCGGCGCCCTGGCCGACCACATCGAACAGGAGCACCATGCGTACCTCAAGCGCGAACTGCCGCGGTTGCAGGCGCTGACGGAGAAGGTCGCCGCCGTGCACGGCGGGCGCGAGCCCTCGCTGATCGAACTGCGGGATGTCTACACCGACTTCGCGGGCGAGATGACCGAGCACATGATGAAGGAAGAGAAGGTCCTCTTCCCGTGGATCCGCACGCTCGCGACCGGCCGGGGCGGCGCCGGGTGTGTGGGGGGCGGTGGGGGTGGGTGCGGGTGCGGGGGGGCGCCTACCCGAAGGGGCATCGAGAACCCGGTGCGGATGATGATGATCGAGCACGAGCACTCCGGCGATGCGCTCGCGAAGATGCGTGCGCTAACCGGTGGCTTCACGCCGCCGCCGGGCGCGTGCAATACCTATGTGGCGATGCTCGGGGGGCTGGCGGAGCTCGAAGCCGACACGCACGCGCACGTGCACAAGGAGAACAGCATCCTCTTCCCGATGGCCGTGAAGCTGGAAGGGGCCTCGGTCGCGGGCAAACCGTGATTCGCTGCGGCCTCGGCCAGGCCCGCCGGTGCAGGATCCCGGATGGCGTCGCGCGGACGCAGGGCGGCCCGTAACCACGGCGATTGCAGTTTCGAGTTGTTGAATCCGCGCCGCCGTACTTGCTGCTCATCGGCAGGATGCCGACGGCAATCCGACACCTGCCCAGTCGTAGAGCGCGCGAGACCAGGCGCTCGTCCCCTTGAGCCTTGCCTACCCCGACATTCCTGTGATCGTGTGCGCGAACCCCTTGATCGTATTTCTCTGCGGCGACTCGCGGCGGATCAAGAACAAGGACGACACCGCCGGTATCACGGACGAGGATGCGGACGGTTGGGGAACATTAGATCCGTCACGCGCTCCGGCATGCCTACCAATCTGGAGCACGAACGCGGAGGCAGAGACCTGCGGTGGTTCAACCCGAACGGTGAGGCCGATCTGAGCATCTGTGGGGCTCCCCCGCCGGCACGGCTTTGATCGGGGTGCCGATTGGAGTTGTGGAGATCGCGCTCGATGGCTATTGAACAGGCCACGACGGCCGCGGGCGGAGCGCTTGCTACGGAGCCTGACGGGTCATGCGGGGCCTTCATCAACCGCGCGATGCCGATCGGCTTATCAGCACCTCGCGCAGCACGAGGGCGTGGTTCTGCTCGGCGTTCTTGGCGCCGTAGACGAGCGTGACGCCCTGCTTCCCGGCTCTGCCCTTCCCGCCGCGCGTGGGTGAGGGGGCGTGCGCGAGCACCAGTGCGCGGAGTTCGCCGAGCGCAACGTGGGCCGGGCTAGCGCGGTCGGCCAGCTCGGCCCTATAGCGTCTGCGGAACTCGGCCCAGCGTGTCAGGTCCGCGTGGTACCAGCGTCGCAGGTCCGTCGAGGGGGCGACCTCCTTCATCCACAGGTCCACCCGCGCGGCGGACTTGGTCAGGCCGCGGGGCCAGAGCCGGTCCACCAGCACACGGAAGCCGTCGCCCGGTTCCGGGTCGTCGTACACGCGCTTGAGTCTGACTTGGTCACGCGCCGTGCTCATGATCGGCCCTCCTGATCGCCTTGTGTACTCTGCTCCTCGTTGATCGCGGCGAGCATCACGTTCGAGTGCGCGTAGGCTCCGCCGGCGCGCATCTCGGCCGCGACCCACGCCGCCTCCATCAACTCCTGCGCCGTCGCGCCGGCACGCAGGGCGGACCTGGTGTGCGACCGGATGCACTGCTGGCACTGGGTGACGTGAGCCACCGCCACGGCGATGATCTGCTTGGCCTTGGCGTCCAGCGCGCCCGGGGCGAAGACCTTGCCCGAGAAGGCCAGGAACGCGGTGGTCGCGTCGGGCGTCAGTTCGCGGCGCTGGGCGGCGAGTTGTTGCGGAGTGGGAGCGGGGTTGGGGGCGTGCGGGTGCGGCTGCTCGGCCATGATGGTGGTTCCTTATTTGGGTCGCTCGGCGCTGCGCGTGACCCGCCCGATCCTCTCCACGGGGATGCGCTCGAATCCAACCCCGCCCATCGATCCCACCTTGAACGCGGGCGAGTCATCGCGCAGCCGGAACCTGCCCGCCGATGTGCCCGTCCTCGCCCACGCCGCATCGATGAAGAGCGGATCGACGCCCAGCAGGTTGCCCTCCAGCGTCACCAACGGCGCGGCGGGCTTCTCGATGTCGTCCCACGTCCCACAGAACTGGATGTTCCGCGCGATGATGTTGCCCGTCGGCGCGGGCGGGGCGGGCGTGCGCGTGAGGAGCGTCGCCAACTCGGGGTACCGCTCGCTGTACGGCGGCTGGTCGAACCGCACGCCCGAGAGCGTCCCCTTCGCCTTGATCTCGCGGAGCCATTCGCCCGGCCACTTGTGGGCCCAGCCCAGGCCGCGGGCATCGACGTGGACGGCGGGCTTGCAGTCGATGAAGAGGTTGTTCTCGATGCGGTTGTCCATCCCGCCGCCGATGTACGCGGCGTTCGTCACGTCGTAGAAGACGTTGCCCGTGATCGTGACGCCGCTGAACATGTCGTCGAGGTAGATGCCGATGCACCCCTTCTCCCGCCCGCCCGCAAAGCCGCTGAGGTGGTGGAGGTAGTTGTGGCGGATGACGTTGCCGCGCATGGTCCAGTCGCGCCCGGCGTAGATCGCCCCGGCATCGTTGGACTCGGTGCAGACGCGGTGGATCTCGTTGAGTTCGATGAGGTGGTCGTTGCCGCTGAAGTGGATCGCGGTGTGGGGCGAGTCGTGCAGCAGGTTGTTCGCGGCCCGGTTGCCCACGCCCGAGAGCGCGATCCCGTGGCGGTTCATGCGGTTCCAGCGGCTCCAGTGGTGGATGTGGTTGTTCTCGGCGACGAGGTGCGCGGGGGTGAGCATCCTGCGATCGCCGCCGGAGAGGCGGATGCCGCCGTCGCCGGTGCCGGTGACCTCGCAGTTGTAGACGCCGCTCTGCTCGCCGCTGATGCTCACGGCCCACGAGCCGATGTTGCGGAGCGTGCAGTCCTCGACGCGGTTGCCGTCGGCGTTGTCGATGCGGATCGCGGTGCCGCGTACGGCCTCGAAGGTGAAGCCCTGGAAGGTGACGTGCTTCGCGCCATTGAGCGTGACGAGCGTGTCGAGGATGGAGACGGTGGCCTCGCCGTCCTGGATCGGCTTCGTGTCAGTATCAGGCGGCCAGAAGTAGATGATGCCCGTCTCACGGTCGAGGTACCACTCGCCGGGGCGGTCGATCTCGCACAGCAGGTTGAAGCCGTAGAACCACCCGCCCCGGCGGTAGCCGTAGTGGTGGTACGGCTGCGCGAGCGTCATGCGTTTGGTCGCGGGGTCGATCGACGCGATCCGCTGCCGCTGCTCGGCCCAGTCGTGCAGCCAGTAGCCCAGCGCCCACGGCTCCTTCTCATCCTTCCACCGCGCCACGCGGTCGGCGGTCCCGGGGTCGTACGAAATGTCACCCTCGACGCACGCCTTCGCGTTCTTGCGCTCGATCTTCGTCGGGCCGTGGACATCGGCGATGGTGATGAAGCCCTCGTTGGGGTAGCGCGAGATCGTCTGCGGCTGGTCGCGGAAGAAGAGTTCCAACCCCGGACCGCCCGAAAGACCGAACCCGCCGCCCATCTGGCCGAAGTCGGTGATGCCGTGGGCCTTGAGGTCGGCCTGCACGATGTGCCCCCGCGCGGCTGGATCGAGGCGGGTCAGCACGGCGGGGTCGGTGACGGCCTTCCAGCCGGAGATGCGTCTGCCGCCGGAGATGCGGACGTCCTCGCCCGGCGCAGCACGGTAGACCATCGGTGCGCCCTCCGCGCCCGAGTCCTCGGCGGAGAGCGCGAGCGTGCCCGCGAGTTCGTACACCCCGGCGTGGAGCGTGACGGCGATGCCCCCGGCGGGCAGTGCTCCGGCCTTCCGAACCGCGCGGACCTCGTCTCGCGCCCGCTCGATGGTGGCGAAGGGGCGCAGGGCCGACCCTTCGCCCGAATCGTCGCCGTGAACGACGGGCCGAGGAGCGACGTGAATCTCGCGCCCCGGCAGGAGCGGCTCCTTGATCGGCGCGGAGAGTGCCGGGTTCTCCATCGCCAGCGCATCCAGTTCCGCGAGCGTGAACCGCACGCTCAGGATCGAGGGCTTCTCATCGGCGGTCCACGTGCCGTAGGTCGTCGCCATGAGCGTGCCGCCCTCGAGCGACTCGAGGCCGGGGTATCCGCAGTCCCACGACGTCAGGTTGTCCTTGAGGCGGAACATGTACGAGCGGCGGTTGCCGTGTTTGCCCGGTCGCTTCGCCGCCGTCTCACCGGGCATCAGCGCCGGGGCTTCGGGCGCCAGCCGCGCGATCTCCTCCCACGTTCCCACCCACGCGACCCAATCGCCCTTCCACGGATCGTCCTTGGCCATGCAGCGGAAGGTCACGACCAGCCTACCGTCCTTCGCATACGCGGCAATGTGGCGATCGCCCGTGAGATGCGCGGGCAGTTCGACCGGCGCGGACCACGTTGCGGCCTTGTCCGTGCTGAACATGACGTGCGCGTTCTTCACCCGGCGGTTCTCACGCAGGAGCAGGGCGAAGGTGTGGTCGTCGGGAGACGCCACCACCCCCGGCTCGCACAGGTGGACATCCGACCCGCTCCAGATCGCCCGCGGCGCGGACCACGTGGACCCCGCATCCGCCGTGTCGGTCTGGTAGAGCGTGAACGTGCCGGTCGCCTTGCCTTTCGGCGCGAAGAACCGCCCATCATCGTGGAAGAAGGCCGCGAACTTGCCGTCGCCGAGGTCGGCTAAGCCGCCCATCGCCACGATCCCGCCGAAGTCGCCGATGGGCGCGAGCTCCGTCCACGTCCGCCCGCCATCCGCCGAACGCGCTGCGCGGATGGGGTACAAGCCGGAGAAGAGGATCAGCGACTCGCCGCGTTCGGTCTTGTCCACGCGGAAGAGCGTCGGCGTCTCCATACTCGTGGCCCACGAGTCGGGCACGGGGAGGCGCGGCGACCAGGTCTTGCCGCCGTCCTCGCTGCGCTTGAGCACGATCGGGCCCTTGCCGTGTCCCTTGGGGTACGCGGCGAGGATCGTCTTGCCGTCCTCGAGCAGCAGCGTCGAGACGTGGCCGAGGTAGACGCCCGATTCCTTGTCCACCACCGTCTGCCGCGCCGCATCGCCGTCGAGGTCGAGGCGCACGACGGCGTCCGAGTCGTCAGAGTGAGCGCCCGAGATAGCGGCGGCAGGCGCTGCGAACTGAAACAATGCCAGAATGACGGCGAACGTCAGTGGCCGGGTCATGCGCATATCGGGAAGAGTATGGACTGCCCAGGTGCCGAGATTCGCCGACGGTGGTTTCCGCTCGGTTCCGCCGGCTTCTCGCCGCTGTCGACTCGTGTCTATTGCCACACTCTCGATGTCTGTGACCTATGTAGGCGAACCGACGCCATTGGCAACGCGGATGTCGTCGATGGTGTAGAAGCACCGTGGGTCGATCTCGCGAGCGGCGCGCACGACGTGCCGCGTCTTGGCGCGCCCCACCTGTACGAACAGCATCGTGACCGCGCCGTCCCGGCCCTCCCCCTGGAACTTGGTCACGCCGTAGCCGTCGGCGCGGAGTCGCTCGAACAGGGCCGCGCCCTCGCGGGTGAAGACCCGCACCACCTGCTCGCCGAAGGGGAGCCACCGCTGGAGCGTGACGCCGACATAGTTGCCCGTGGCGGCCCCCAGCGCGAAGGCCAGGCCGTAGGTCGGCTCGGCGCGGATGTGGGCGATCACCGCCGACACGGCGAAGACCCAGATCGTCACTTCCAGCAGCCCGAAGAGCCACGCCAGCCCGCGGTGCCCGCTGACGACCGCCACGGTGCGGATCGTCCCCAGCGAGACATCCCCGATGCGAGCGAGGACAATGATGAAGCAGCCGAGGATGATGTCCCAAGCCATGACCGTGATTCACTCCGTTCACCGAGTCGTCCCCTCGCGCGTGAACACGCGCACGACTGCGTTCGCTACGCGCGTTCACGCTCACCCGAACGTGATGAGCGGCTTGATCATGCCGTCTTCCTTGGTCTGCATCATCGTGAATGCACACTTGATGTCCGCGAACTTGAAGCGGTGCGTGGTCATCGCGAGCGGGTCAACACGCCCGTTGCGGATCAGCCGCATCAGGCGGCCCATGCGCTCCGAGCCGCCGGGGCACAGGGCCGTGCGGATGGTCTTGTCGCTCATGCCCACGCCCCAGTCCAGTCGCGGTATGGGCACGGTGTCACCGTCACCGTGATACCCGATGTTGGAGATCGTCCCGCCCGGCCGCGTCGCGCTGACGCACGCCGCGAACGTCGTGGGCGATCCCAGCGCCTCGATCGCGGTGTCCACGCCCGCGCCGCCGGTGGCCTTGCGGATCGCTTCGACCGGGTCCTCCTTCGTGAAGTCAACGACCAGGTCGGCCCCAAACTTCCGGGCCATCGACGTGCGATCCGGCCTGCTCTCCACCCCGATGACCAGGCCCGCCCCGCGCAGCCGCGCCCCGACGATCGCCATCATCCCGATGGGCCCGACGCCGAAGACCGCGACGCTCCCGCCGATGGGGATGTTCCCGAACTCCGCGGCCACGAAGCCCGTCGAGAGCATGTCGCAGCAGTACGCAGCCTGCTCGTCGCTCAGACCGTCGGGGATCGGCGCGAGGTTGGCGATCGCGTCGTTCACGTGGAAGTACTCCGCCATGCTCCCGTCCTTGGTGTTGGCGAATTTCCACCCGCCGAGCATCCCGCCGCATTGCGACGAATAGCCGCGCTGGCAGTTGTCGCAGGCGTAGCACGGCGTGATGGCGTTGACCGCGACGCGCTGGCCGATCCTGAACATCCCCGTCGCGGCCACCGCCTGGCCCAGTTCGTGGATGACGCCCACCGCCTCGTGACCGAGGGTCAGGTCCGTGCGCGGCCCGATCGCGCCGGCGACCGTGTGGGTGTCCGACGTGCAGATCAGCGCGGCGGTCGTGCGAAGGATCGCGTCGTTCGGGCTGGGCCGCGGGATGGGCTTGTCGATGATCCCCACTTCGCCGATCCCGTGCATCACAAAGGCCTTCATCGTTGCTGTCATGGAACGCTCCGATTGAGTATTGGGTTGTTGTCTCTATCGCCACCGTCAAGCGGTGAGATCGGGTTTGACGGCGAGGATGGAGCACGGCGCCCCGCGCACCACCCGCTCGGCCGTTGAACCGAAGACCATATCCCGGATGTTCCACCGATCGCGCGTCCCTAGGATCGCCAGGTCGCATCCCTGTTCCTTGACGAACCGGACGATCGCGTGGCCGTACCCGCCGCCCCGCCACTCGGACTCAAGGCAGTGGAACCCGGCCTTCAGCGCGTTGAGCTCGTGCGAGAAGGGTGCGCAGAACTCTCGCACGCGGTCCTCGACGCCCCGATTGAGCTGCGCCTTGAAATCGGGCATGTGCGCCTTGACGCCCGCCGGCGGGCCAAGGCCGTACCAGGGGTCGTCGTACACATGTAGAACGTGTAGCGCCGCGCCGTCCTGCGCGGCGACCCTGATCGCCTGCTGCAACGCAAGTTTGGAGGTGTCGGTGAAATCGAGGCAGGCCACCACGCTCCTGAACGGACCGGCGTGGTTCTCTCGGACCAGCAACACGTTCATTCTTGCTCGCTGCATGCACGATGTGGCGGTGGGACCAATGCCCTTGTGCGCATCGAGCACGCTGTGCGATCCGAGCACGAGCAGGTCCGCGCCCGCGCGGGCGGCAGCCTGGAGAATGATCTCGCGGGGAGTGCCCACCTCAATGTCGCACTTCACATCGGTGCGCGTTGGCGCGGCTGCCGCGAACACAGCCCACGCGGTCGTCGCATCCGCGACAAAGTCCGCCTGAGTGGGTAGCGGAAACGGGAATAGCGGGTGCGGCGCCGGTACATAGGACGGGAGTGCCACGGCATGCACGGCGCGCAATGAGGCACGGTTGCACTCCGCGAAACGCGCCGCCACTCTGAATGCCGCGATGGAACAGGGCGAGAAGTCCACGGCGACGAGGATCGACTTGAGATTGCTCATCTGATTCGCTCCAAGGTCAGGCGTATACAGCGGACGCACGGACTCCGCGGCTTACGCGTCTTTCGCCGGGGATCGCCGGCGACCAACATCCCCCGCCCGGTGCTGCCGAAATCGCCGACGCGCCTGTGTATCGATGCGCTCGACGACTCTGCGGATGGCCGCATCGAGCTTCCGGGCCGCGGCGTCGATGGCGGCATAAAGATCATCGGCGCGGGCTCTGACCGCGACGGGTTCGCGGCCGTTGACGCGGGCTTCCATCACGCAGCGGGCATCGTTGTCGCCGTGCTTGGTCCCGTTGACATCCTCGAAGTGGACCTCGATGGCTGTCATCTTGGCTCCGTAACGCCGGAACACGCCGACGAGCTTGCGGCGAACCCACGCCTCGATCGCGGCGCTAGTCTGGAGGTTGCCGGGCTTGATGTGGATGGGCAGGTCGACGGCTCTCGGGGGCATGTGATGCCTCCTCATGGGGATGATCTGGGTTCACCGATCGAAGTGATGCTCACGTTCGGGCTGGTACTCGATCCGCTCGACGGTCACGCGCCGCGACACACGCCCGCCCGCGCACTCGACGCTGGCGCCTTCGCGAGCGCCCAGCAGCGCCGCCCCGAGCGGCGAGAGAACGGACAGCCCGCCAGACTCAGAATCCGGGTAGGTTAGTTCGTACGTTTCGGGTTCTTCATCGCCGGGGTGGCGCACCAGCACCCGCGTGTTCATCGTGACCACATCGGGCGGCACCCGGCGCGGCGCGACCTTCCGGGCTTGGTCGAGGAACGCGCGGAGACGCAGCACCGCAGCGTCCATAAATGCGCCCGTGAGCAGCGGCTGAAGCCGGGCGAAGTCCAGGGAGTTGACGATCGGTTGGGTGGTCATGGGGCACTCCTTGCGTGCGCGGCACGCGAAAGATGAAACGGGTTCAAACACCGCCGCGAGCCGCTACAGGTGCAGGTCGCCCGCCGCCTCCGGCTGGTAGAGCACGCTCAGGATGTCGCACGAGCGCTCCGCGCCGCCGGGGACGCGGAAGGTCACGGGCTGTCCCACGCGGCACCCCAGGATCGCCGCGCCCAGGGGTGCGAGCACGGAGATGCGGTCCTCTTCCGGGTCGGCCTTCTCGGGGAAGACCAGCGTCATGGTCCACGTCCGCCGCCCGTCCCGCAGGCGGATGCGCGAGTTCATCGTGACCACGTCGGGCGGCACCTCGTCGGGGCCGACGACGACCGCGCGGTCGAGTTCGGCCGCGAGCGTGGTTAGGTACGGTCGGTCGCGGTCATCGCCGATGGTGGGGTCGCCGGAGGACACGATCAGGGCTCGCAGGCGCTCCATGTCCTGGTGCGTAACGTGGATGGTGCGGTTGTTCATGGGGTGCTCTTGGTGCTCGGAGGGAGTGTTCAAGGTCGGGTTCATCAACGCTTACGGGAAAATGCCGCGCTCGGCGTACACCTGCTCGATCCGCCGCAGCGCCACGGCGTACGCGGCGGTGCGCCAGTCCAGCGACTTCTCAGCGACCATTCCCTTCACGCGGGCGTACGCGTGCTCCAGGATCTCCCGCAACCGCTGGTCCACCTCCGCCGCGTTCCACGCCGCGCCGCCGCGGTTCTGGAGCCACTCGAAGTACGACACGATCACGCCGCCCGCGTTGCACAGCACATCCGGCAGCACGTCGATGCCGCGCTCGCGAAGGACGGCGTCGCCCTCGGGCGTCGTCGGGCCGTTCGCCCCCTCGGCGACCAGCCGCACGTTCAGTTGCCGCGCCGACTGGCCCGTCACCTGGTTCTCCAGCGCGGCGGGGATGAACACATCCGCCTTGACGCCGAAGAACGCTTCGAGCGAGATCGTCTCCGCGCCGGGGAAGCCCGCGACGCCGCCCTTCTTCTTGACATGCTCGGCGAGCGCATCGGCGTCCAGCCCGGCGGCGGTGGGAGCCCTGATCGCCCCGGTCACATCCTGCGCGGCCATCAACTTCCCGCCCTTGTCCTTCAGGATGCGGGCCGCCCACGAGCCAACCTTGCCGAAGCCCTGCACCGTGTACGAGAGGTCGGAGAGTTTGCAGTGGCGGTCCACCGCCCACATCCCGATGAGATCGACCACGCCCTGCCCGGTCGCCTTCTCGCGCCCCACAGACCCGCCCGCGCTGACCGGCTTGCCGGTGACCACCGCCAGAGCGCGGTAACGCTCCTGCGGCGGCAGCGTGGCGGCGTATGTATCGACGATCCACGCCATCGTTCGGGCGTCGGTGTTGACATCCGGCGCGGGCACATCGTACCCCGGGCCGATGTTCGCGCCCAGCGCGTAGACGAACCGCCGCGTCATCCGCTCGACCTCGCGCCGGCTGAGCGTCGCGGGATCGACCTGGACGCCGCCCTTGCCCCCGCCGAAGGGGATGTCCACCAGGGCGCACTTGATCGTCATCCAGGCCGCGAGCGCGCGCACCTCGTCAAGGCTCACGTCCGGGTGATACCGGATGCCGCCCTTGAACGGCCCCAGCACGTTGTTGTGCTGCACGCGATACCCGGAGAACATCTCGACCCGCCCGTCGTCCATCTTCACCGGGAAGTTCACGGCCACCTCGCACGCGGGCGACGACAGGATCTTCCGGACCTCCGGGGCCAGGCCCGCGGCCTCGGCGGCGCGGTCCATCTGCTCGCGCACGCGCTGGAAGAGTTTGGGGTGTTCGGCGTTGTGCGCCGGCGTGGAGCCGTTCGTGGCGGGCACGGACTGCTGGGGCTTGGACGGGGCGGCGATGGTGGCGCTGGACATGGTGATGCTTCTCCGGGTTGAGAGGACACCGGGGGTATGGCAACCCGCGTGCCAACTCCGTTCCGCGTGCGGCGCGCCGGGAACGCGGTTGATGGCCCTAGCGGCGCGGAGAGGAACGAACCGGCGGGGTGTTTCACCCCGCGCGGGACGTACGCTTGGTCGGCGGAGGGCCGCCCGCGCGAGCGCCGCTTGCGTGGCTCTCCAGCGGCGGGTCGGGCGCCGCCTGGTGGACATGCGCATGATCCAACCGCTCGCACACCTCGCCTTGTTCGCCGCCGTGTACGTCGCGGCCGCGGTAGTGTGCGCAGCGCAACTCACGGGCACGCAGGGCGCGCTCACGCCGGTTGTCCTGCTCTATGCCTGGAGCACGGCCCTGCTCGCGTACCTGCTCGACCGCGTGAAACTCCGCGATGCGTGGCTGGACCCCGCCGACCGCCAGGCCCACCCCGACCGCTTCGCGTTCCTGTTCACCCACCGCCGCGCCGCCCGGCTGCTCATGGCGGGCGCGGGCGTCGTGTCGCTCGTGAGCGGGTGGATGATCCATCCCACCCACCCCATCGCCGCGGCGGGGACGTTTGCCACTATCGCGGGCGTGCTGCTCTACGCGGGGCGGCCCCGCACGGCGGGTGGGGGGGCGCGCGTGAAGGACCGCTTCGTCGTCAAGAACCTGTTTGTCGGCGCGGGGATCGCGGGCTTCGCGGTGCTGATCGTCTGCATAGCGGCGGCGCGGCGGGATGGCGTCGGCACCGGCGGGTACGACGCGGCGTCAATCTCGGATGTCTTCTCGCGCCTCCCGCGCCCGCCGCTCCTGCTCGCGCTGGCCTTCGCGTACCTCACGCTCCGCATCTACGCCGATGCGGTGCTCTGCGACATCGACGATGAGGATTCCGACCGCGCCCACGGCACGCGGACGCTGCCGGCGCGCTTCGGCGGTGCGCGGGCATGGGACATCGCTATGTGGCTGCGCCTCGCGCTCGCGGCCTCGCTCCTGCTCTGGCCCGTCGGACCCTTCGCGGGCCGCGCGGCCTGGGCGATTGCCTCGGCCGCGGGGACGATCGCCCTGCGCTGGTGGCGGCCCGCGAAGATCCGCGACCTCGTGGATGCCCGCTTCGGCGTGGAGGCCGCGTGCGTGTGGGCGGTACTGACGCTGCCGGCATGAGCCCGGCCTGCCGCGCGGAGCGCGGGGGGGGGCGCGGCGGGCGCCGGTCAAACGTCCGCGCCGGACTGCCCATCGCCCCGATGCGCCCGAGCCGATTCCGCCGCGTTGAGTTTCTCCCGCAGCGACTTGCGGTCAATGCCGAGGATCGCCGCTGCCCTGGTCTTGTTCCCGCCCACGCTCTCGAGCACCGCGCGGATGTGGGCCAGTTCGACCTCGCGGAGCGTGCGGTGCCCCCAGCCCGGCGGTTCGCTCTGTGTGTCCGGCGCCTGAGCGACATACCGTATCACCGTCGGCAGGTCCACCGTGTCGATCACCCCCGCATCCGCGAAGATCACCAGCCGCTGGGTGAGGTTCTGCAGTTCGCGCACGTTGCCGGGCCAGGAATAGCGCCGCAGCGCCTCCACAGCGCCGTCCGTGACGTGGGGCACGGGCGTTGAACTCTGCTCCGCCGCGGCCGCCAGGAAGTGCCGGAGCAGCGGCACCACATCACCCTCGCGCTCGCGCAACGGCGGCACCTCGATCGGCAGCACGTGCAGCCGGAAGAACAGGTCCTCGCGGAACTTTCCCCCCCCTTCCCGCCCCCCTCCCTCGCGGGCAAGACCCTCAAGATCCTTGTTGGTCGCGGCGATCACGCGGACATCGACGGTGCGGGGCTGGTCCGACCCAACCGCCTGCACCGTTTGCTCTTGCAGCACGCGCAGGAGTTTGGCCTGCGCGATCGGCGAGAGTTCGGCGACCTCGTCGAGAAAGAGCGTCCCGCCGTCGGCGGCGACAAAGAAGCCCTGCCGCGCCGCGGTGGCGCCCGTGAACGAACCCTTCGCGTGCCCGAACAGTTCGCTCTCGATGAGCGTCTCGGGGATCGCGGCGCAGTTGACCGCGAGGAAAGGCGCGGAGGCGCGCGGGCCGCGGTAGTGGATCGCCCGCGCCACCAGTTCCTTGCCCGTCCCGCTCTCGCCGGTGATGAGCACGGGGACGCTCGCGCTCGCGGCCCGGGCGATGAGGCGATACACGCGCTGCATCGCGGCGGAAGCGCCGATGAGGCCGTCGGGGGCCTCGACCGGTCCCGGTGCCTCGATCTCCCGCCGTTGGCGCACCTTGTCGAGCGCGGCGGCGACAGCGTGCCGCAGTTCCTCATCGGAGAAGGGCTTGGGCAGGTAGTCGTCCACGCCCTCCCGCATCGCGCAGACCGCGCCGCCGACGGTCGCGAACCCGGTGACCATGATGACGCCGGTGCCTCGGTGGTGGTCGCGGATGTGGCGGACAAGCTCCATGCCGTCGGCGCCGGGCATCCGCAGGTCGGTGATGACCAGGTCGACCGGCCCCTGGCTCAGGATCGCCATCGCTGCCGCGACGTTCGCGGCCGAAACCACCTCATGCCCCTCGGCGCACAGGTTGCGCTCCAGCACCTCGCGGGTCGCTGGTGAATCGTCAACGATGAGGATGCGGGCGGCGTCGATCATCACGTCCATTCAGCGTATTCGAGCGGATTCCGCCGCGTGGACGGCCAGCCGCACGCGGAAGACGCTCCCGCGCGCGGGCTCCGACTCCACCTCGATGCTCCCGCCGTGCCCGGCGACGATGCCCTGCACGACCGCCAGTCCCAGCCCCGTCCCCAGTCCCACATCCTTCGTGGTGAAGAACGGGTCGAACACGCGGCGAAGAACCTCCGGCGTCATGCCCGAGCCGGTGTCCGCGACGCTGAGAACAACGGCACCGTCCACGACGGCGGTGCGCACCGTAATCGTGCCCGCCCCGGAGATCGCCTGCATCGCGTTGATGACCAGGTTGGTCACCACTTGGCGGACCTGCACTGGGTCGGCCGCGATACTCGGCAACCCCGCCCCCAACTCGCGCACGAAGCGGACACTCGGGTTCTCGCACCCGGCCTCGAGCAGGAACATGGCCTCCTCAACGACCGTGTTGATCGCCGTCGGCTGCTTGGAGGCCGGCGCCTGGCGAGCGAACACCAGCAGCTTGCGGATGATCTCACGCCCGCGGAGCGCCGCTTCCGCGATCCGCCCCAGATCGGTGCGGACCTGCACCGGCACATCGGCGGCCTTGAGAGCCAGCTGCGCGAATCCCAGCACGTTCCCGAGCGGCTCGTTGAGCTCGTGCGCGACCCCCGCGGCGAGCTGGCCGATCGTCGCGAGCCGATCGGCGTGTCGCAGGCTCGCTTCCATGTCGACGCGGCGCTGCTCGGCCTCGACGCTCGCCACAAACACGCCGATCTGGCGTGAAACGGCGTCGAGCAACGACCGTTCTTCCGCGAGGAATAGCTCCGCCTTTCCCGCATCCCCGGCGTCGGGACCGCCCGGGATACCCGGCGCGCTCAAGTAGGCGAGCAACACCTCGCCGCGCTCCTTGTCAGCGACGCGAAGCGGTGCGCGGATGCGCGCGGCACTGAACCTGGGCCGCTCGGTGGTCGTCGTGACTTCGACTCCATCCAACCGGATATTCGCCCAGGCCCGATCAGGGAACCGACAGGCCGCAGGGAGCACCGAAACGACGCGAGTCAGGCACTCATGCAACGACCCCCGCCTCTCGGCGAAGACCGCCGCGACCTTGTAGAGGCACTGCAGCTCCTTCACTCGTTCGCCAAGCTCGGTAACTGCCACGAGCTCATGCTCAGGGAGGTCAGATTGGTGGGATTCGGTTCTCATCGCCGCTTCAGCGAATCGTACGCCGAGACGGATCTGACCCTTCTCGCAACTCTTGCGCGGCGCCAACGGACCAACTTGGAGAACTCGTGGCCGCTCGGTCTTCTAACTGGGCCGGCGTTTGCCGGCATCCCGGGTCCACCGAGGGTATGTCTGCGGACTGACGATCGAAACCGGTAACTTGAATGCCGAGCCAAGGGGTTTGGCCAGACGGATCAGACGCTCGGCCCGAGAAGATCTGGCAAGGACATCAAACAGGCGACGCACGAGGTTCGGCATCCCTCGATCGTCGGGGCTCCGGGGCGGGGGCAGGGGAGGGAAAACGTGCGACTTTGAGACTCGGCCCCGGCACACCCGGCAATTAGACCCACCCCGATGTCGAGATCCGGTCTCAGCCGCTCGTCGGCGTGAGAATCCTCTGCCTGCCCGCAACCGGCCGGCGCGGCGGCAGAACGCGGGCGTCGCCCATATCGTCCCGGCGGACCGCGCGGGGGTCACCCCGCGACGCCAATGGACGGGGCTGGAGTATTTGTACCCCGCTGGCGGCCCTGAAAACGCGGTTTCCGCCGATCCCCGTTAACGCCCCGTATCGATCGCACACCTATCGGGCCACCCCGAGAGTGGTCCGCCAACCCTCCGAAACGGTCTTGTACAGGGAGTTCTGAGAAAGGCCTCGTAAAGAGGCCTTTTCTCGTTAACGGTCTGGGCCTTTCGCCCACCGCGCGTATCTCTCGGGAATCGTGGCACTTCCTGATAGTCCACGATTTGCCGGGCGCTCTCGAGTCCGAGACATCGCATCGCCGTTTCGGTCGCCACGCCGGGGTTAGGGGCCGAAAGTCTCTCCGCGCTCTCAAACGCCCGGGCGGGTCTGGTTAACGCGCCGCTGGGGTGAACGAGGGGTGAGATTCGGACCCTGCGCCGCTCCCCGACCGTTTCGCGTATTCAGAGGCAGGCGGCCCGCACCGGA
>JAEUJA010000234.1 GCA_016793195.1 Phycisphaerae bacterium | reverse complement strand
GGGCGCGTGTCGTCGTCGCTGTCGATCCAGTCGAGGATGCTGTCGGCGACGTCCTCGGTCATGTCGGGGAGGAGCATGAGCTCGGCCTGCGTGAGCAGGTTGATGTTGAGCTTGGAGTGTTCGTCCATCGCGCCGAAGCGTTCCTGCCCGTTGTCGGTCCACGACACGCGGAAGAACGCGGCGTCGAGCGTGCCCTCGCTGACCTGCGTGATGTCGTCGGTGATCGCGTAGGCGTCGCTGCTGTCGGGGCTCTGGGTGCTGGCGTCGAGGCTGGAGAGGACGTTTTCCAGCGCGGCCCGCGCGGCCCAGTGGGCACGCACGCGGGCGAGCGATTCGCGTCCCGCGGCGGCCTGGCGGAACGCCGACGCCTGCACCGCCGCCAGCATCACCGCCCCGATCGCGACGACCCACAGCACGAGCATGGTGGCGAAGGCGCGACGGCGTGTCGTCCGACGACGTTGGAGGGCGAGTTTCATCCGCCACCTCCCGTCGTGCCGGTGGTGCCGGTCGAGTCCGTGGCCGTCGTGTCTTCGGCGGGCGGCGCGACGGGCGCGGGGGTGCGGTCGAGCGCGACGGTGCGCCGGGCCTTGGCCTGGGCCGTCTTGTCGTCCGAGGTCGCCAGCACGGTGATGCGCACGGCGTATGGCACGCCGTCGGCGTCGCTGTCCCATGCGCCGGACCACTGCGTGCCGTCGTCGGCCTCGATCGAGAGCTCGAGCACGCCGGGCACGACGGGGCGCGCCACGCCGCCGGCGTCGAGGAATTCATCGGCGGGCGCGTCGGTGCGTCGCCAGAGCGCGGCGCCCTGGGCCGCGGCGTCGACGCGGTATTGCACCTCGCCCTCGCCGCCGCTGGGCAGGCCGGGGTCGCGGGCCTGGATTCGCATGGAGCGGGCGAGGATGAGGATCGAGTCGCGCGCGCCCTGGCCGAACTCGCCGCCATCGGCGATGGCCAGGCGCGTGAAGGTGGGGTCCTGGTCGCGGGCGGCCTCGATGATGTCGGTGGCGATGAGCGACGCGGCGGCCTCGGCGCGAGCGAAGGCTTCCTGGCGTGCGGTCGCGCGGGCCTTGCCCCGCGAGAACTGCGTGAGCGCGGTCGTCGTCGCGCCGGCGACGATGACGCCGACGAGCAGGGCGACGACCAGCTCGACGATCGTGAAGGCTCGGGTTGTCGACGCGTGTGGGTTCATGTTGCTGGGCCGCGATCTCGGTTCGGTCGCCTCTGCTCGCTGTCGCTTGCCGTCGTTCTTGTCTGGGCGTTTCACAATTCCGATCGATTCTCAACGCCGCCAGACAACCGGTTTCTTGTGCTTCTCGGCTCCTCTTCTTCCCGCCTTCTCTCTGTGCTTTCTCTGTGTTCTCCGTGTCTCTGTGGTTCAACCTCTTACGGCGTTCGCGTTACGCTTTCGTCGAGCGTGCGAACCTCGACCTCGCCGGGGCGCGGCGCGATCAGGGTCTCGACGCTCGCCGAGCGGGTCCGCCCGCCCGCGTCCCAGAAGACCGTTGCCTTCACGAAATATGGGTTGGCGCCGCCCTGCTCCTGGATGTCGAGTTCGTAGCGGAACTGATCGAACGGCGGGTCGCACGGGCCCACGGTGTCGTAGCGCGAGGCGTAGTTGTCGGGCCCGCGGGCGAGCACGAGCGCGAGTTGTTCGTCGATCAGCATCGAGGCCGTTTGGAGCTGCTCGCCGCCCGTTTGCTCGGAGATCGCGCGGCCCACCAGCCCGATCATGGCCGTGAGCGCCAGGCCGAGGATGACGGAGCCGACGATGACATCGACGAGAATGCTCCCGCGACGGGCCGCCGCACGAACGATCTTGGAGCGCGTCGTCACCACGACACCTCCCCCATGCCTGTCAAGTCGAGGTCGACACTTTCGTCGAACGGTGTCGCGCCCTCGATGACCTGTGCCCGGAGCGAACCGGGCGGGAGCACGATCGTCCAGGTGCGTGATCCTTCGCGGTCGCGGAACGAGGCGACGACCATGCCGCGTTCCTGTCCCGGCACCATCTCGATCGTCCACTTCCGCGCATCGAGCAATCGTCCGTCGACCGAGCCGGACACAAAGGTGAGGCGGTCGGCCGGCTGTTCGGGCACGATCGGGTCGGGCGACCACTGCGGGTTGGTCTCGAAATCCGCCGAATTCGCGGCCCGCGAGGTTTCCATCCACACCTTGGCGTCGCCGGCGGCGTCGAACCACAGCGCGACGTGCTGGCCGGCGATGGCGGCCCGGGCCGCCGCGGTCGAGAAGAGGTCCGCCAGCACGCGGACGTTCTGCTCGGCCTCGCGGTCCGAACGGCGCATCATGCGCGGGATGATCGCGCCGGCGAGCACGCCCAGCATGACCACCACGACGATGAGTTCGATCATCGTGAAGGCGGGGCGGAGTTGGTCGCGGCGGATGGCCATTGGAGAGAGAGACGGAGAGACGGAGAGACAGAGAGGCGAAGTGAAGACGGGAAGAGAAGTCACGGAGTCATGAAGTCACAAAGTCACGGAGTCAGAAAGACAGAAAGACAGGAAGACAGGAAATCACAGAGTCACGAGAAACGAAGGCATTTACGGCTTGATGATGTCGGCGTTTTCGTCCGTGCCGCCGGGCTGGCCATCGGCGCCATAGCTGGTGATGTCGAAGTCGACGTTCTTGGTGCCGGGGATCACGAGCAGGAACGGGCGGTCCCAGGGGTCCTTGAGCGCGTCGGCGTTCTCGACGTAGGGCTGCCACTTGTCCTCGGCGATGGTGGCGGGTCGCTCCCACAGGATCGAGATCGAGGCGCCGGCCTCGGGCTTGCCGTGGTCGGCCAGGAACATCCTCATGGCGCCGGCGAGCGACGCCGCGTTCGCGTTCGCCACGGCCTGCTTTGACTGTCCCACGCGCGAGAAGAGTCGCGGCGCGATCAGGGCCGCGATCACGCCCAGGATCACCACGATCACGATGACCTCGATGATCGTGAAGGCGCGACGAGCACGCCTTCCACGGTTTGCCATTTGCGGATTTGCTGATTTGTTCATGTCGTCACCTCACCGCTTCCTGCAGCTCAAGGAGCGGCAGGAGAATCGAAAGCACCACGAACCCCACCACGCACGCCAGCATCACCACCAGCAGGGGCGGCAACGCCGTCGTGAACAATTTCACGCTCGTCTCGGTCCGGTCCTCGAACGCGCCCGCGGCCTGGTTGAGCAGCTTGTCGAGGCGCCCCGATCGCTCGCC
Source organism: Phycisphaerae bacterium (assembly GCA_016793195.1). Classification (GTDB taxonomy): domain Bacteria; phylum Planctomycetota; class Phycisphaerae; order Phycisphaerales; family UBA1924; genus JABWBC01. Next base: position 9,743 of record JAEUJA010000234.1, on the reverse strand, counting down.
CATGTTCACGATCTGCACCAGCATGGGCGGGAAGTATCCGCTTTTTTCCATCGGGTCGGCGATGGTGCGTCCGGCCGAGACCTGATCGCACACGTCGTCGATGACGCGCTCCATCGCCTTGTTGCCCAGCGTGCCCTTGGTGACGCGCAGCGCGGAGACCGCCGGGATGCCGGCCGAGACCAGCGTGCCCAGCGTGCGCGTGAACCGCGCCACCGCCACGTCGCGCAGCAAACGCCCCAGGATCGGCACCGCGAGCAGGTTCGTATCCAGCCACATCCGCGGCCCGGGCTTGCGGAACGTCCGCACCGTCACCAGGAATCCCACCAACACCGCCGGGATGATCAGCCACCACCAATCGGCGAAGAAGCCCGCGACGCCCTGCACGACGCGCGTCGGCCAGGGCAGGCTCACCACCTGGCCCGCGATCGATTTCAGGATCTTGGGCACGATGAACGTCACCACGACGATGACCGCGACGACGATGAGGACGCCCAGGATCGCCGGGTACAGCGTCGCCGCCGTCACGCTCCGGCGCAGCTTCACGTCGCGGTCCAGCAGGTCGGCGGCCTGGGTCAGCACCTCATCGAGCTTGCCCGACGCTTCGCCGGCGCGCACGAGATTCACGGTGAGTTCGCTGAAGCTGCGTCCCTGGGCCGCCATCGCGTCGCCCAGCGACTTGCCGTGCTCGACCTCTTCGATGATTCGCCCGAGCATGGCGCGTTGGCGATCGGAGCGGCCTTGCTTGGCGATGGTGCGGAGCGCCTGCACCAGCGGCAGACCCGCCTGGACGGCGGTGGCGAGTTCGCGGATGAACGCGGCCATCTCGGCGCGGGACATGGTGCCGCGCGCGATCAAGCCCGCCGCGCTCGCCGCCATGTCCAGCGCGCCGCCCGTCACGGCCTCGTCCGCAATGTGGCCCGCGACCGTCCCCGCCGTGCGGAGCGCCTGGCCATTCGAGGCGGAGCGTGCGCCGATGGTTCGTCCCGGATTTCCCTGGTATCCCGTGAACCCTGAATTCCCCGAGAACCCAGAGTTCCCCGCGTCGATCTCGACCTTGGTCGGCGTCACGCCGCGACGCACCAGCTCTCGCACCGCGCTGGCGCGGTCCGGGGCGTCGATGGTCGCGCTGGCGCTCGAACCGGTGGATTGGTAGCGAAAGGTCGGCATCAGTGCGGAGCCTCCGCCGCCGCCATCTCGCTCTCGGTGTCCTGCGTGGCGCGCAGGACCTCCGATACGCCCGTCAACCCCGCGGCGGCCTTGGCGAGCCCGTCGCGGCGCATGGACTGGTAACCCGGGCCCGCGGTCTTGAGCAGGTCCTGCGAGCTGAGTCGCTGGCCGATCGCGGCGCGCATCGGGGGCGTGACGCTGACGAGTTCATAGAACCCCAGGCGGCGCTTGAACCCCGAGTTGTCGCACTCCTCGCAGCCCGCGCCGCGGTAGGCCGTCATCCCCGGGAACAGGTCGCGCTCGCTGGGGAGCAGGCGGTGGCGCACTTCCTCGGGGAGCGGCATGGGCGTCTTGCACGCCTGGCAGAGGCGACGCCCCAGGCGCTGGCCCAGGATGCCCTCGAGCACGCTGGCGAGCAGGAACGGCTCGACCTTCATGTCGATGAGGCGTCCCACCGCGCTCATGGCGTTGTTGGTGTGGAGCGTGGAGAAGATGAGGTGGCCGGTGAGCGCGGCGCGGACCGCGATCTCGGCGGTTTCGGCGTCGCGGATTTCGCCGACCATGATGACGTCGGGGTCCTGACGCAGGATGGAGCGGAGTCCGGTCGCGAACGACAGGCCGCGCTTGGGGTTGACGGGGATCTGGTTCACGCCCGAGAGTTCGTACTCGACGGGGTCCTCGATCGTCAGCACCTTCTTGGTCGGATCGCTGATTTTGGTGAGGGCCGCGTAGAGCGTCGTCGTCTTGCCCGAGCCGGTGGGCCCGGTGACGAGCACCATGCCGTGCGGGATCGCGACCAATCGATCCATCTCGTCGCGGTCGGCCTTGCGCATGCCGAGGGCTTCGAGGTCGAGCTTGACCGACTCCTTGTCGAGGATTCGGAGCACGACCGATTCGCCGTAGAGCGTGGGCACGGTCGACACGCGGATGTCGATTTTTCGCCCTTCGTAGCGGAGGGTGATGTGCCCGTCCTGGGGCGCGTAGCGTTCGGCGATGTTCATGCCGGCCATGATCTTGACGCGGCTGGTGATGGCGGGCTGAAGGTTCTTGGGGGGCGGGGGCTGCTCGACCAGAACGCCGTCGATCCGGTACTTGACGGTGAGCTTCTTCTCGAAGGGCTCGACGTGGATGTCCGAGGCGCGGGCGCGGATTCCTTCGAGGACGATGAGGTTGACGAGGTTGATGAGGGAGGGCTGCTCGGCCATGCGGTGCAGGTCGGCGGCCTCCACCGCTTCGAGGTTGTTGACCAGGTCGTCGGCGCCGGCCTGCCCGCCCAGGCGTGCCGCCATCTGGGCCGCGGTGATGGAGTAGGCGGCGCGGATCATCTCGTCGAAGACGTCGCGTCTCGCGGCGATGGGCGTGACGGGCTTTCGGGCGTGGGCCGCGATCTCGTCGGCGGCGTCAAAGTCCGCGGGGTCCATCATGGCGACCAGCACGCGTCCGTGCTCGACCGCGTACGGGACGGCTCGGAGGCGGATGGCCTGCTCGGCGCTGATGACCGAGGCGACGGCGAGGTCGACCTGGGGCGCCCGCTCCAGGAGCGAGGGCGAGACGGTGCCGTTGAGTCCTTCGCTTGCCATGCCGCGTGTGACCGTCCTTGGACGAGGTTCCCCGGGCTTCGATTCTCGCCGCAGTGTGCGCGAGCCTACCGCGCCCGGGCCGTTTCGTCCGTACAGGGAGAACGGTACGACGGCGCGTGCATTGCCGAAGTTTGGACAATTAGTCGGGCTTCTTGGCGGGGGGCGCGGGGGCCACGAGGGGCGCGCCGCCGGTGATGACGGTGGTGTGGGCGCCGCCGCCGTCGTCGTTGACTTCCATGATCATGATCGCGCCCTCGCCGCCCTCGGCGTCGAGCATGAGCTCTTCGGGGTCGAGCTCGAGCGAGTGCTCGAACTGCCCGCCCTGGCCGTCGTCCATGACAAAGTTCGCGACGCCCGCCATCTGCGGCTCGGGAGGAAGCTCGGCCCGCTGCTGGTCGGTCAGGAGCGCGTTGATCTGGTCGGCGTATTTGCTGTCGATCGCCTTGCGGGCGGACTTGGCGTCGGCGAGTTCCTTGGGTTCGTTGGCGCCGCCCAGGGGGCCGAAGCTCATGACCCCGGATCGGTGCCCGTCGTTCTCGGCCTTTTCGAGGGCCTCGGCGTACTTGTCGTTGGCCGCCCGACGCTCCTTGGCGAATTGCTCCTGGATCCGCGCCAGCTTGTCTTTCTGGGTTGCGTCGAGGCTGGAGAGTTTCTGGGCGTTGGCGAGAAGCTTGTCGGTCCGCCCGTCGCGGTATGCCTTCTTGAAGCTCGCGGTCTTGAAGGTCTCGTTCAGCTTGGACTGGTACTCGGCGGGGAGCACGCCCGCGATCTTGCTCGCGTAGGTCCGGTTCAGGTCGCGGACCTTCAGCCCGGCCTGGTGCTGCTTGTCCATCATCGCCTTGATCGCGTCCATGTCCGGGCCCTCGCCGGGCTTGAACTCGGCCTGGGCCTTGCTCTTCTCGACCAGGAGCACGTCGAGTTCGGCTTCGTACTGATCGAGCAGGGGCTGGGCCGACGCCGCGGCGTCGCTGGGCAGGGCGAGCTTCTCGACCATGGTCACCAGGTCAACGCCCGCGCCCGAGACGCTGGCGAAGCGCAGGCCGGTGTCACGCCGGGCCAGGCGCTCGAGTTTGATCCAGTTGCCTTCCTGGGCCGGCGTCAGCAGGGTCTTGAGGTCGGCGAAGAACTGTTCCTTTTTTTCAGCCTGGGCCTTGGCGGTCGCCTCGAACTTGGCCATCGCCTCGGGGTCCGGGCCGTGGAATTCGCCGCCGCCCTGCGGGGCGGGCTTGCCCTCGGCACGCTTGACGACGCGGCGCTCGACCTTGGGCTTGTCGCCTTCGTTCTTGGCGCCCTCGGTCTGGACCTCGATCTGGTCGGCCTTGAAGGCCTCGCGGATCGCGTTGTTGTGCTGGCGTTCGGACTCCTGGTAGCCCTCGAGCAGGGCCTTGGCGGCGGCCTTCTGGTCGTCGTCGAATCCCAGGGCCTTGGTATAGCGCTCGAGGGAACGGCTGTTGATGTTGGCGTCTGACTGCCAGGTGTTGGAGCCCGGTCCGCGGAAGCTGAACTGGGCCGAGGCCGTCTGCATCGGCGTCATGGCCAGGGCCACGGGGGCCAAGAGCGCCGCGGAAGTCACCGCCGAACCGGCGAGGGCCAAGATGGAAGCGGCGAGCGAGCGACGGTGGCGAGCGGTGGTCATGACGCTATTCCTTGTGCCAGAATCGAGAATCGGCGAGAGGTCCGGTGCGTCCGGGGGCGAGCCACGCCGCTATGGCGACGGCGTAGGCGGTGATTCCCGCAGTGATGCGCGCCGGTTGCGGCTCCGTCGGAAAGACACGGAAAGAAACCCACGAAGGATGGCGGAATCGACGGACGTCGGGCGGGCGCAAGAACCACCCGACCAACAGCACAACGGCCCGTCCGGGTGGGCGGGCCGTCGGTTTCGAGGCTCGGGGCTCGAATTACTCTGGGCGACGCGGGGCGGGGGCTGGGGCGTCGGCGCCGGCGTCGTTGTTGCCGCGGCGTCCGCGTTGGCGGCCCTGGTTGTCGCCGCCCTGGTCGCGCCCGCCGCGCCCCTCGTCCTGGGGCAGGCGCTTCACCTGCTCGGGGGTGAGGATCGCTTCGAGTTTTTCCTGGGTGGTGCGGTTGAGGTCGCGGCGTTTGCGGTTGATCTGGCCCACCGGCGAGTCGTCGTTCCCGCCCGGGCGGAACATGGTCATGAGCTGGTCGGCGGTGACGGTCGACTCCATCTTGTCGGTCGCCTCGATGAGCTGACGGGTGAGGGTCTCGCTCTCCTTGTTGAAGGTGTCGGAGAGCTGGGAGACCGATTCTTTCTGCTCGGCGGTGAGGTCGGCGAAGCCGTTGACCGCGGTCAACTGGCGCGAGATGCGCGTGTCGCGGAAGGCCATCGGGTAGCTTTCGCGCTCGAACTCGGAGTCGAACTTGGCGCGGGCGGCCTCGGGGAGCACGCCGGAGACCTGGCGGGCGTAGCGGCGGTTCACGTCGCGGACGCGCATGCCGGCATCGCGCCCCTTGTCCATGATGTCCTGGAGTTCTTTGGGCGCCCCGCCCCCGCCGAACATCTGGGGCATGAGCTCGCCCATCTTGGGCATGAGCTCTTCCCAGAGCTTGGTGCGGGCCTGCAGCTCGCGGTCGAGGTCGATCTCGTATTGCTCCATGAGGGGGGCGAGCTCGGCCCGCGACTGCTCGGGGATTTCCTGTTTTTCGAGGAGCGCGACCAGGTCGACGCGCTCGCCCGAGAGCATGCCGCGGTTCATGGTCTGGTTGCGGCGGAGGGCGCGCTCGAAGCTCGGGAACTTGGCGGCCTGCTGCTTGTTGAGCACGGACTTCAGGTCGTTCATGAAGGTCTGGGTGAGCTGCTCGCCGACGGGGCGGAACTTGTCGGTTTCCTGACGGACCTCGGTCCAGACGGAGGGATCACGGGTCTCGCGGAACTCCTCGCGGGCCTTGTCCATGCGGTCGCGGACGGGCTGGGCCTTGTCGCGGTAGGACTGCTGGTAGCTTTCGAGGAGGGCCTTGACGGCGTCTTCCTGGTCCTTGTCGAGGGCGAGCATTTTGACGGCGCGGTCGAGGTCGCGCGAGGAGAGGGTGGGCTGGAGGTTCATGCCCCCGCCGCCGCCGAACATACCGCCCATCCCGCCGAACCCGCCGGGGCCGCCGCCGCGGTCACCGCCACCTCCCCCACCGCCGCCGCCTTGGGCGAGCGCGACCGAGCCGGCGGGGCCGAGCAATCCGAGGCCGACCGCGGCGCCCGCGGCCAGCACCGTGGCGAGCGTGAGACGACGAGCGGCGAAGATGAGCGTGCCGAGATTCATGGGAGAATTCCTGTGAAAAATGATCCCGCGGGGCGCGTGTGAAGACCCAAGGCACCACCCCGGGACGGCCCCGGAGGAACGTGAGTATTCAAGGCGAGCTTGAACGCCTTGGTCACAAGCTCCGGGCCGGGCCGATGCGATTGCTCGGCGAGGCCAGCCTACCGCGCGTGCAATTGAGTACAACGCGATCGGGCAGATCGTATTGCAATCAGCCGTACCTAGCAGAATACGAATGTGGCCGCGCTTTATTCTGAATCAGGAATGGTTGAGGTCATTTCGTGAGGTCAGTGAGCACGATGTTCTTCCAGCGGACGCGGAGCGGGTCTTTGCGGTCGCCCACGCCGTGGACCTGGAGCGCGATGAAGCCGGACGCGGTCATGGAGTCTCGGAGGTCGGCGCAGGGCACGGCGTTGAGCCAGGTCTGGATGTGATCGGCGCGGCACTCGATGCGGAAGTGGTTCCACTGGCCTTGCTTGAACGCGGCCCGCGCGGCGGGGTTCTTGTCGAGGGGCGCGAGCCAGCCGCGGCGGCCCTCGTCGTAGATGCCGCCGGTCCATGCTCGGTCGGTGGTGTCAATCTCGACCTGATAGCCGTGGACCTGTCCGTTTTTGTAGTCGGGGACGCTGTTGGACCTGATCTGGATGCCGCTGTTAGCGTCTGTGTCGGCGATGAAGTCGAGTTCGAGGATGAAATCGGCGTAGACACGTTCGGTGCAGAGGAAGCTGTTGGGTTGGCCGGGGCGAGATTCGCCGACGATGGCGCCCTCCTCGACGAAGTACGCGGCCTTGCCGCCGCGTTGCGTCCAGCCGGAGAGGTCCTTGCCGTTGAAGAGCGAGATCGATGGATCGGCGGGCTTGGTGTCGGCGTGCGGCGCGGCCGCGTGCGGCGGCGCGGGGTCGGGCGCGCTGGGCGCCTGGTGCGTGGGGGCGCACGCCGTCGGAAGCACGGTCAGCAGCGCGGCCAGCAGCGAGATCGGCCGCGGGACCGGCAGGGCCGACGGGGCGCGAGAGATCTTGATTGAGATCGAGCGAGTCTCCATGTCCACAGTTGACCGCGCGGCGGGCGGGCCGTCAACGCTCGTCGAGTTCCTTGCGTGTCCACGGGAATGCGCGGCCCTGATTGGCCCTGCGCACGTCGCGGACGACGTCGGGCGAGACGGGCGGAGCGGCGTGGCCCCAGGAGCGGCGGACGAAGGTCAGCACCGCCGCGATGTCGTCGTCGGACTTGACAGGCGAGGCGGGCATGGCGGCGTTGGTGGGTTCGCCGGTTTCGAGCGGGCCTTCCAGGCCGTGGAGGAGGATCTTGGCGAGTGTCTCGGGACGGCCCAGCACGCGCGCGGAGCCGATGAGCGGCGGGATCGAGCCCGCGACGCCCTGGCCTTCAGCGCCGTGGCAGCCGGCGCAGATGGTGTAGAGGGATCGGCCGTGCTCGAAGAGCTTCTGTTCGGCGGCGCTGAGTTCGCGCACGACGGGCTCGTTGACGCGGCCCTTCCAGGTGAGATAGGCGTCGCTGGCTTCGAGCATGGGCGTATAGCGGCCGGCGCGTGCGAGGGCGCGGCGCCAGGAGTCGGGCTCGGCGTCGAGCTTGAGCGTGCGCGGCTGCTTGTCGCGGAGATTCTGGGCGGCGGCGACAACTTTCAGGATGGGGACGCAGCGCTCGTCGTCGCTGAAGGCGAGGTCGGCGGCGAGATCGGCGATCTGGCGGCGGGTTGAGTCGCTGCGCTTCACCAGACACTCCGCCAGCGCGGCGACGACGCGAGCGGAGGCCGGCGAGACACCGAAGGTCGAGTGCGCGAGGAGGTGATGGAGAAGCTCGTACTCGACGCCGGCGGCGGAGTTGACGACGGCGACGCGCATGAGACGGTCGCCGGATTCCCGGCGGATGAGGGGTTCGAGGCGGTCGACCAAGCCGAGCGTGTCGAGGCCGAGCGAGGGGAATACCAGCACGGCCTGGCGGCGGACGACGGGAGAACTGTCGTTGCTCATCGCGTCCACGCGCGCGACCACGTCGAGGGGCGCGGGCTTTGCGGCGAATTCGACGAGCAGACGCAGGCCGGCGGCACGGATGTTGGGATCGGCGTCGGCGCAGGCACGGGTGATGTCCGACGAAGTGAGGCCGAGCGACGCGTCTGTTGAAGCGCGGGCGTTCGAATTGAACGCGATTCCCTCGAGCGTCCAGAGCGCGTGCAAGCGGGCCAGCGGGTCTTGCGAGTTCTCAAAGACGCGCCGGGTTTCATCCGCGGCCTGTGCGTCGGCGCGATCGACGAGCACGGTTTGGGCCATGTCGCGCCACCAGCCGTCGGGCGATTTGAGGTATGACGCGGCCTGCGGCGTGGAGAGCTCGGAGAACTTCACGGGCGCGGGGCGCGGCGAGTTCTCGCGCGCGTCGCGCCGAATCCGCCAGATTCGCCCGCAGTTCAGGGGCGTTTCGAGGTTGTGCGCTTTGATGTATCCCTTGAGGTAGTCGGTGAGGTAGGTCTTGTGCTGGATCACGCCGCGGTACATATCGGCGATGTAGATCGAGCCGTCGGGCCCGACGCAGGAGTTGACAGGGCGGAAGCGTTCGTCGAGGCTGGCGAGGAACTCGCGTCCCGGCGTGGCGTGGTGGGCGACGATCACGCCGCCCTGGTCTTCGAGCGTGTGGCGCTTGACGAGATACGCGGCGGGCTCGCAGACGAACGCGTTGCCGAGGAACATCGGGCCGAAGGCGTGTTCGCGGCAGATGACGGGGGCGCACGCGGCGGTGTGCTTGGCGAGCCTGCCGTCGGCGCGGAGGATGTTGGGCTGGTAGCCGCGGTTGACGCCGATGGTTTGGCGGATGGGCCAGACGGTTGGGTCGGGCTGGACGAGTTCATAGATGACGCCCTCGCGCGATTGCTGGCGGTTGCGGGCGAAGTAGTGCTTGGGGAGGAGGTCGGCGCGGAGCGCGTCGGAGTTGGGGACATAGAAGACGCGGCCGAGGTCGTCCTTGCTGATGCCCCACTGGCCGTGGTGGGGCACCATGCGGATGTCGATCGAGTCTTCGCGGACGCGGAAGGCCTTATCGTGCTGGGAGAACTCGATCCAGTTGTCGAGGCCGCGGAGCAGGCCGTTGGGCGCGTGCTCGGGGTTTTCGATGCCGCCGAGGTCGTTCATGACGGCGACGGTGCGGTCGCACGCGCCGTCGTTGTCGTCGTCGTGGGCGACGAAGAGGTTGGGCGGCGAGAGGACGAGGGCGGTGGTGGAGGACTGAGTGACGCGGAGCGGGAGCACGCCGCGGGGAAGCACGAGCTTGTCCATGAAGACGCGGGAGGTCTCGAAGAAGCCGTCGTGGTCCTGGTCGGAGAGGATGGTGATGCGGCCGGAGGGCTGGCGTTCGCCGGTGGCGTTGTTGTCGGGCATGTAGCCGCGCATCTCGACGACCCAGAGGCGGGCGTCGGAGTCAAAGGTGATGACGACGGGGGCCTCGATGATGGGTTCGGCGCAGACGAGTTCGGCGACAAAACCGGGCTCGAGTTGCATGAGGGCGCGGGATTCTTGGGGGGAGAGGGCGCGGGAATCGGAAGGGGCGGCGGGAGAAGTTGGTGGGAGCGACGATGAATCGCGCGAGGTTGTGGCGGCCATGCCGCGCGCGGTGTGGCCGCGCTCGGGTCCGTGCGCGGAAGGGGTGGGACGCTGGGCCAGTTCGAGCGCGCCCAGGAGCAACGCACCCGCGAGCAGCGCGAGCGCGACAGGGGACGCGCGAG
>JAEUJA010000164.1 GCA_016793195.1 Phycisphaerae bacterium | reverse complement strand
GCCGGGAGGCATCCCCAGGGTTCTGCATGTGCTGGGCCCGGCCGGGCGCGATCCGCACGGCGTTCCCACGCACCAACTCAGGTTTGAGCACGCCGGCACCACCGCGGAACTCACCGAACGCGAGCTCGAGATTCTCGGGTTGATCGGCGAGGGGCTCTCGACCTCCGAAATCGCCTCGCGCCTCCACCGGAGCGTCAAGACCATTGAATGGCACCGCGCCTCGCTTGGCACCAAACTCAAGGCCGCCAACCGTGTCGAATTGGCCCGGCACGCCATCAAGCTGGGCTTGGTGAAGGACCCAAGCAAACTCCGCATCCCCGCGATGTAGGCGTCTCCGCCAGATTCTGGGCCGTTGATCGCCTTGACCCCGCCCACGCCGTCGGATAGGGTGAATCTGTTGAGAATTCGTTCTCAGGAATGCCCTCGCCGATGAAGCTGCGACTTCGCCAACTCCTCCGACGCCCAGGTCGATCCTTCTCGGTCTGTTGGCTGTCGCTCTGCGTGGCCCTGGCGTGCTTCGTGGCCATCGGACCGGGAGGCCTGCAACGCCTCCACCTTGGCTGGTGTCACAACGACCACCCCTTCGCGCTCGCCGCCGGCGGGCACGCGCCGCATTCCCGCGCCGAGGCCGGTCAGGCCGGGCAACCAAGCACGCCCGAACTCGGCGGAGTGTGCGATCTCTGCCACGATCTTGAATGGGCACGCCTGACGTTCCAGGGAACGGGCGGGCCGGCGTGCTCCGCCGCCCCGATCGCCGTCGAGGCCCAGCGCATCGATCGCATCGATGAGCAGGTTTGCTGCGTGCGCATAGCGCTTTGGCTGCGATCCCGGGCGCCGCCGCGCGCCTGACGCCGCCTGTTCGCGTAGCCCAGATCCATCACAGCTCCCCGTGCGGCCTGCTTCCCGGGCCGCGGCGCTCTCCTTCGAAATCTCCGCCGGGACGACCACTCGTTCCGGCATGGACCCATCTCATGACATCTCACCATCACCCGGCCCGCGCGGGCACGGGCGGCACGCCGCGGCGCGTCGCCACCGCCCCGCGCCCCGCCCCCGCGTTCACGCTCATCGAGCTCCTGGTCGTCATCGCCATCGTCGCGATCCTCATCGCGATCCTGCTTCCCTCGCTCGGCTCGGCGAGGCGCTCGGCCCGAACCACCAAGTGCCTCAGCCAGGTGCGGCAGCTCGAACTCGCACACCAGCTCTACCTCGACGCCAACAAAGAAGTCTTCATCGACGCCTGCCTGCATCACGACGAGGCCGTCACCCTCGATGACGTCAAACGCGCCTGGCCCATCTCGCTCTCGGCGTACAACGGCGGCTCGCTCCTCCTCCGCTCGCCGGGCGACGACTCTCCCATGTGGGCGGCGTCGCAGGGGGGGCAGAGCGACGGCCTCACGCTCGACCAGCTCGTCTCCGCCGTCAACGACGGGCTGCACCCCGACACCGATCACCTCGCCCGCTGGACCAGCTACGGCCTGAACAACTGGACCACGCGGAGCGTCACCCCCAACCTCGACCCGAGGCGTGAGCCCTACGACCGCATGGCGAAGATCCCCAACCCCGGCTCGACGGTGCATTTCCTCATGATGAACCGCGGGCACGAGGGGAGCGAGTTCGCCAAGGCCGACCACGTTCACGCCGACGAATGGCGAGAGCACGGCGACGAGCAATCGCCATCAGTCGCGGGCGATCACATGGAGCTCAACGCGCACGGCGGGCCCGCTCGGTCGTGGGAATCGATCGCGAACTATGGGTTCCTCGACGGGCACGCCGTCACGACGCGCTTCGGCGAGGTCTATTCCGACACCCTGCACAACAAGTTCGATCCCGGCGCCTCGCCATACAAGAAATGAGGGCGATTCCTCCGGCACACTCCGCGTCGGCGTGGCGAGCCCGGCCGCCGATCGGCGTTCATGTCGAGTACGCTGTGGGGGCTCGGGCTGTGACGCCGCGGCCCGAGCCCCGCGACCATGGGAGCACGATGAGCAGCACCTTCCAGCACCACGACGACCCGGGCGGCAAGCCCCCGGCCCTTTCCATCCGGGGCCTTCGCTTCCGCTATGTCGGCGCCGTCGATACCCCCGCCGACGCCTGGACCATCGACCTGCCCTCGCTGGACGTGGCGCGAGCCGAGCAGGTCCTGCTCACCGGCGGCTCGGGCACCGGCAAGAGCACACTCCTCCACCTCATCGCGGGGCTCGTCGATCCCGCCGAGGGAACCGTGCTGGTCGACGGCACCAACATCCACGCGCTCGCCGGCGCGCCGCGCGATCGCTTCCGCGGGAGCGCGATCGGCATGATCTTCCAAACCTTCAATCTCCTCGCGGGATTCTCGGCGCTCGAAAACGTGCTGGCGGCCCTGATGTTCTCGAGTGTGCCTCCGGCCAAGCACCATGATCTGGCCGAGGCCGCCCTCTCGCGCCTGGGCATCACGAGAATCCACGCGACGCCCGAGGAGCTTTCGGTCGGGCAGCAGCAGCGCGTCGCGGTGGCGCGGGCGGTCGTGTGCCGCCCGGCGCTGGTGCTGGCCGACGAGCCAACGGCCAGCCTCGATCCCGAGAACGCCGAGCACGCGATGGACCTGGTCCAATCCGTGTGCCGCGAACTCGGCGCCGCGCTGGTGTGCGTGAGCCACGACCCGGCGATGACATCGCGATTCGAGCGACGCGAAAAGCTCGGCGCGCTCGTCCAGAGTACCGGCGAGGCACTCGCGGCCTCCGTCGCGTCGATCGCGGGGGGCTCGCGATGAACGACTGGACCATCATCCTGCGAAGCCTGCGGGCACGGCTCTTTTCCACCGTCACTACCGCGGCACTGGTCGCGATCGCCGTCGCGCTCATGCTCGTGCTCCTCATGATGCGCGACGCCGCCCAGCAGGCCTTCCGTCGCGGCGGGGGCGACATGCACCTCCTGGTCTCCAACGACCAATCCTCGATGGTCTCGTTCTTGAACGGCGTGCTCTACGCCAATCCGCCCCGCGCGCCCATCGCGTGGGCCCGTGCTCAGCAGCTCCGCCAGTCGCTCCCGCTGGGCGACAACGGCTACGCGATCCCCACGCAGCTGGGCGACAGCTTCATGGGCCAGCCCGTCATGGCGACCGAGCCGGAGTTTTTCTCCAAGCTCAAGCCCAACCCGGGCGAGCCCTGGGTTTTCGCGCAGGGCAAGGCGTTCGAGGCTGATTTCCAGGTTGTGCTCGGCGCGCAGGCCGCCCGCGCCACGGGCCTAAAGCTCGGGCACAAGATCTCGCTGACGCACGGCACGGGGGAATCTCGCGAGGGCGAGCACGTTCACGACGAACACAAGTACGAGGTGGTCGGCATCCTCGCGCCCACCGGCGGGCCGCACGATCGCGCCATGTTCACGTCGCTCCAGAGCACCTGGGTCATCCACGCCCAGGATCGTCGCGAGCGCGACGCCGCGGGCGCGCACGTCGAAACCACCGCCGCCGATCTCACCGACGCCGACCGCAAGGTCACGGGCGTGTATGTGCGCTTGGCGACGCGCGCCGATTCGGACGTGCCCGCGAACCTGCCCCAGGTCTTCGACATGCTGCGCAAGGACCCGTCGATCGTGGTCGCGTCGCCCTCGGACGAGGCGCGCAAACTCCTGGTGATCGTGGGGAACATCGACATCGTCTTCCGCGCCATGGCGGGCGTCGTGCTGGTCTCCAGCGCGATCTCGATCATGATCGCGCTCTACAACTCGATGGAGCAGCGCCGCCGCCAGATCGCGGTGCTCCGCGTGCTCGGGTGCAGCCGCCCCAGGATCTTTGGGCTGGTGCTGACCGAGTCGGCGGTGCTGGGCGTGTTGGGCGCCGCGGCGGGGCTGGTCGTTAGCCTGCTCGGGGCCCGGTCGGTCGTGCTCCTGATGAAAGCCAAGTTCGGGCTGGTCGTGCATCCCTCGCTCTCGCCGGACGTGGCGATCGTGGTCGCGGGGGCCGCCGTCGCCCTGGCGGCGCTGGCCGGATTGGTCCCGGCGGTGATGGCTTACGCGACTCCGGTGGCGAAGAATCTCAGGCCGCTCGCGTAGGTTGTCGGGCGGGCTTCGGCGAGGAGTTGAGCCATGAAGGTGTTCTGGGCGATCATCGGTCTGCTCTTGATCGGCGCGGTGGCGACGCTCCTGTGGACCGATCGCGGTTTGGCATCGCCCAAGGCCACGCCAACGGGCGGACCCGCCGCCACGACACCAGGTCCTAGCGAGCCGCTCCCCGAGCCGACCCCCAAGTCGCCGACGACGGAAAGCAACCGCGACTCCACTCCGGCGACGAAGCCCGCGACTCCGCCCGCGACCGATGCGCCGCTCGAGTCAATGACCGAGGCGAAGCCCGTGGCCGCGCCCGAGCCGGCCCCCACTCCCGCTCTCGCTGAGTCAAAGCCCGCGCCGGAAACCAAACCAGCCGAAACCAAGCCGGTGGAAATCAAGCCCACGGAAGTCACATCCGCCGAGCCGAGCACGCTGGCGAACAAGCCCGCCGAGCCCGGCGCGGACAACGCCGTGCTCGCGGCGCCCGTGGCCGCACCGCTCCCCGCGGCGAAAATCGAAAAGAAAGACGATGGCTCCATGCTGATCGACGGGCGCTTCACCGTGAAGGGCAGCGGCACCATCGAAGACCCCTACGTCCTCCCGTGGGAACTCTTCACCTCCGTCGAAGAGGTCTACAAGCCGCAGCAGGGCAAGAAGGAACTCCCCGGGCGCATCACGATGTTCGACGCCAAGTTCGTGCGCATCGCCGGCTACGTCGCGTATCCGATGTTTGTCGAACAGCCGCGCGAGTTGCTCTCGATGCTCAACCAGTGGGACGGCTGCTGCATCGGCATCCCGCCCTCGCCCTACGACGCCATCGAGGTCAAGCTCGATCGCGTCGTCACCGCCAACGAACGCCTCGCGACCTACGGCACGATCGAGGGCAAGCTCGGCGTCAAGCCGTACCTCGCCGGCGATTGGCTCGTCGGCCTCTACCTGATGGAGAACGCCAAGCTGACCGTCAAGGAATACAACGTCGGGAGCTGAGCGGGCGGGTTCCCGCCGCGAGCCGTCCGCCACCTCGAACCGATGGCTTCGTTCTTCTCGCACAGGCCGGCGATTCAAGCTACGCTCTTTCCGTGGCCAAAGCCCCTTCCAGCAAGCCCTCGGCGTCGAAATCCGACGCCAAACCCGCCAGCAAACCCGCGCCGAAATCCGCGGGAAAAACAGCCTCGCGCGCCAAAGGCGTCGGGCTCATCGAGGATGCGCCCGCCAAGAAGCGCGCCGAGCTTCCGCCGCTGGTCGTCGGCTCCATGCGCGACGTCATCGGGCAGGATCGCGCTCTGGAAGTACTCCAGAAATCGCTCGCCAGCGGGCGGATGCACCACGCCTGGATCTTCCACGGCCCGGCGGGCGTGGGAAAGTTCACCGCCGCCGTCGCCTTCGCCGCCACGCTCCTGGATCCCACCAGCCGCCGCGCCGCCGACGGGTTCATCGAGCCCGATCCCGCCGGCCCGATCGCGAAGCTCTTGAAGAGCGGCTCGCACCCAGACCTGCACGTGATCGTGAAAGAACTGGCGCGATTCCACGAGGACCCCAAGGTCCGCAGCGCCAAGCTCCTCACCATCCCGATGAAAGTGATCGACCAGCACCTGGTCGTGCCCGCGACCAAGGCCGCCATGATCCAGCCCGGCGGGCTGGCCTCCAAGGTCTTCATCATCGACGAGGCGGAACTCCTCGATCGCTCGGCGAGCCACGCGCCGGCCCAGGCCTCGATCCTTAAAACCCTCGAAGAACCCCCGCCCGGCACCGTCATCATCCTCGTGACGTCCAACGAGGATCGTCTGCTCCCCACGATCCGCAGCCGCTCGCAGCGCGTCGCGTTCACCCTGCTCGACGACGACGCGATGAAGAAGTGGATGCGAGCGCGCGCCGTCGAATTGCCGCGCGAGCAGGCGACCTGGCTGCTCTCCCACGCCGCGGGCTCGCCGGGCGCGCTGCTCGAAGCCGTCCGCGACAACCTCTATCAGTGGCACGCGGCGATCGACCCCAAGCTCACCGCGCTCGAGCGCGGCGGGGCGGCGCCGGAACTCGGGCCCGCGATGGCCAAGCTCGTCGACGATTGGGCCGAGGCCTTTGTCAAGCGCGACGCCAACGCCAGCAAGGAAGCCGCCAATCACGGCGCCCTGGACGTGCTCTTCCGAATGCTCGCCGAACGCGGCCGCGCCGGACTCCGCGCCGGCGGGCCCGGCGTCCGTTCCTGGCTCGCCGCCCTCGACCACGTCCGAAACGCGGAGCGTCACGCGGCGTCGAACGTCAACGTCGGGCTGCTTCTCGGCAATCTCGTCGCCCAATGGGGCGCGTCGTTCGAGCCCGCCGCTCGGGATTGATTCGCCCGAACAACACACCTTCCGATCTGCAATCACGCGGAATTGGACCAAGAAATCGAGCCGGCATGAACCTCGCGTCGATGGGTCGGTACTCTGATGAGAGCGACCCGCGCGGGACGGCCGACGCGAGCGCCGCAGCATCGCACGCCGTCATGGAGCCCCCGCGTATGAAACGGATTGCCGCCGCGTTGATTCTCTCGATCGCTCTCCCCGCCGCCGCCCAGAACGCGGCCGAGCCCGCCAAGCCGGCGCAGCCGGCCAAGCCCGCGGGCGTGCAGCCCGTCGAAAGGCCCGGCCTGAAAAAGAAGGAAACCGACAAGCCCGCCGTCACCCTCAA
>JAEUJA010000142.1 GCA_016793195.1 Phycisphaerae bacterium | reverse complement strand
GTCCCCCGCGGCCTCCATGATCGCGTCAAGGTCGATCGACTCGCCGCCGCGCGCCCCGCTGGCCAGCTTCTCAAACTTCTTGTCCTTGCTCAGCTCCGACAGCACGTCGACCACCGATTCGGACTTGGAGTAGTACTTCTTGATGAGCGAGTCGATCGTCGCCGGATCGCCCACCACCGCGTCCACGTTGCCGCCCAAAAGCAGGCGCAGGTCGTCGACGGCCCGGAAATTGTCAGGGGTCTTCATCGCGATCTTGAGCCGCTTGCTCACAGGGTTGTAGTCGATCGGGATGACCTGGTAGCTGTTGACGTTCTCCGACGGGATTACGCCCCGGGCCTGCTCGGGGATATCAAACCCGGAGAGGTCCATGTAATGCATGCCCGCTTGGCCGGCCAGGGCGGCGGCGATGTCCCGCTCGTTGCAATGACCGAGTTCGACCAGGAGCTGGCCGAGGAGCACCTTGCGGGTCTTCTGGACCTCGAGGGCCTCGTGGACCTGCTCGCGGCTGCACTTGCCCAGCTTGGCAAGCACGCGGCCGAGCTTTCGGCCCTTGAGTTCGGCGGGATCAATGTTGGTCGCGTTTGCCATGGCGTGCTGATCGGCCGCGAGGCCGCCCTTTCAACTCCGCCTTGCCTTCGGACCTCGACGCCGGACCCGCCCGAGACACTGGAGACCGTGCTCGGCCTCAAAGTCCCTCACGTCGTCGCAGCGGCCGACGCGGGACGCCGCCGTCTGCTGGCGGAGTCGTGTGGGCGAACCACCGAACCTCGGTTCGGTACCTGACCACGATTCGGTCAGGATACCTGCTCGGTTCGATAAACGCCAGTCCAAGAAGCAAGCGTTTTCAATGAGACACGTGGATTTTATGCTTTCTTTTCGCCGCCAGACCCGGAACCACTCGATTCAGAGTCGTCTTCGTCCCACTCGGTCCGACCCACGGTTCGGCCAAGCTTGTGGACCTTGTCACGTAGGTCACCTGGATTTTTGCCCTTGTCGATCATCTCCTCGGCCGAGATCATGCCGCGGGAGTAGAGGGACCACAGGTGGTCATCGAGCAACTGCATGCCGAACTTCTTGCCGGTCTGGATCATCGAGTCGATGCGGAAGCTCTTGTTGTCGCGGATCAGGTTGGCAATAGCGGGCGTGACCACGAGGAACTCGTAGCCGGCGACCATGCCGGGCACGTCGATACGGCTGAGCAGCACCTGACTGAGGATGCAGATCAGCGCGGTCGATAGCTGAACTCGAATCTGGTTCTGCTGCTGTTGGGGGAAGGCGTCGACGAGTCGGTCGATTGTTTTCGCGGCCCCGGTGGTGTGCAGTGTGGCGAACACCAAGTGGCCGGTTTCGGCCGCTCGGACGGCCGACTCGATCGTTTCAAGGTCTCGCATTTCGCCGACCAGGATGACGTCAGGGTCCTGTCGAAGCACGCGGCGGAGGGCCTCGGAGAAGCTGGGAACGTCGTCGTGAATCGCTCGCTGATTGACGATCGATTTCTTGTGGAAGTGGTAGTACTCGATCGGGTCTTCCATGGTCACGATGTGGCGGTCCAAGGTCATGTTGACGTAATCGACCATGGTCGCCAGGGACGTGGTTTTGCCCGAGCCGGTGGGGCCGGTCACAAGGAACAGACCTCTGGGTCGGCGGATGAGTTCGCGGCAGATTTCGGGCAGGCCGATCTGCTCAAACGTCAGGAGTTTGCTCGGGATTCGGCGGAGGACCATGGCCAGGTCGCCGCGCTGACGGAAGACGGAAGTACGGAATCGGGCGGCCTCTCCGTAGGCGAAGCCAAAGTCCGTGCCGCCGACTTCCTGAAGTTCCTGCTGGTTTCGCTCGGGGGTGATGGCCTTCATGAGCGAGACCATGTCGTCGGAATCCAAGATTTTGGTCTGGAGGTCCTTGAGATGCCCGTTGTGGCGGATGGTCGGTCGGCGGCCGACGGTCAGGTGAAGGTCCGACGCGGCGAGCTTGACGACGGTGTCGAGGAGGCGGTCGATCTGGATGCCGGACATGAACGATCTCCGGGAGAAGGGCGGTGGATTACTTGTCGAGGTCGACCTGGGTCATCTTGGCGATCTCGTGGGGGGTGGTGACCCCGTTGAGGATCTTGATCTTGCCGTCTTCGACCAGCGGGCGCATGCCCGAGGCCAGGGCGGCGTTGCGCAATTCGGAGACGGGGGCGAGCTTGAAGGCCAGGTCGCGGATGGCGCTGTTCATCACCATCATCTCGAAGATGGCCATCCGCCCGCGGTAGCCGGTGCTGACGCAGTTGTCGCACCCGACCGGATGCATGATCTTGCCCAGGCCCTCCGGCTCGGTGATACCGGTGAGGCGCATCAGCTTTGGATCAAGCTCGTCGGCCGTGGCGAGACGCTTGCACTGCTTGCAGAGCACGCGGATCAGGCGCTGGCCCATGACGGCCTGGATCGAGCTGGCGACCAGGAACGGCTTGACGCCCATGTCGACCAGTCGGGTGATCGCCGAGGGCGCGTCGTTGGTGTGCAGGGTTGAGAAGACCAGGTGGCCGGTGAGGGCCGCCTGGATGGCGATTTCGGCGACTTCCTTGTCGCGGATTTCGCCGACCAGAATGATGTTGGGGGCCTGGCGGAGCATCGAGCGGAGGATCGCGGGGAAGGTCAGCCCGATGTGCTCCTTGACCTGGCACTGGTTGATGCCTTCGAAGGCGTATTCGACGGGGTCCTCGGCCGTGATGATCTTCTTGTCGGGGCGATTGAGGATGTCAAGGGCGGAATACAGCGTCGTGGTTTTTCCCGAGCCGGTGGGCCCGGTGACCAGGAAGATGCCGTTGGGCCGTCGGATGATGCGGTTGAAGATGTTGAGGTTGTCGGGCTCAAAGCCGAGGTTGACCAGGCCGATGCGGACGCTGTCGGGACGGAGAATACGGGCGACGACGGACTCGCCGTGATAGGCGGGGCAGGCCGAGACGCGGAAGTCGATGAGCTTGTCGTCGACGGGGATTTTGATTCGGCCGTCCTGGGGCACTCGCTTCTCGGCGATGTTCATGGACGACATCAGCTTGAAGCGGGAGAGGAGGGCGTTCTGCATGCGCTTGGGCAGGTTGTCGCGCTCGAGGCACACGCCGTCGATTCGATACCGGAGGCGGACGCGGTCGGCCATGGGCTCGACGTGGATATCGCTGGCCCGCATCTTGACGGCCTCGACCAGGATGCGGTTGCAGAGCTTGACGATCGGGGCGTCTTCGCTGGTGACGTCGATCGACTTGTCCATCGAGCGGTCGACGGATCGGTCGACGGATTTGTCGATGGACTCGGAGACGAGGGACTCGGTGGGGGCGACCATGCGGGGCTGAGCGCCGCCGCCGCCGCCCTTGCCGCCGCCGTCAAGAAATGCCTTGATGGCGGAGCGCGAGGCGAGCTTTGGCTCGATCTCGACATTCAGTCGGAAACGCAGCATGTCCTGCATTTCCAGGTCCATCGGGTCGTGAATGATGAGCTGGAGGCGTCCGGCGTTGCGCGAGAGCGGGAGCACCAGGTGCTTCTTGATCAGCTCTTCGGGGATGAGCTTGATGTCGACCTTGCCGCTGACGGCGGGCGACGCGAGGTCGACGTATTCCACGCCGAACTGCTCGGCCAGGGCCTTGGCGACCATGTCTTCCTTGGCCATGCCGAGCTCGACGAGCGCCTCTCCCATTCGTTTGCCGGCGCCTTTGGCGGCGGCGGAGGCTTTGTCGGCCTGGTCGGTCGTGATGACTCCCCAGCCGACGAGGATGTCACCGAGTTTTTTTCGAGATCGTGCCATTCGCCCCTTCCCGGGATCGAGTCACTGGGTCACTTGCGCCAAGCCGCGATCGCCCCGGGCCGGGACGAGTACCGACGGAGGGAGGGGGATGGTACGTCGGACGGAAACAGATTGCATCCGGCGGCATCCCATTGACCCGTCAATCTGAGGCCGGGCCTACGGTCCCTCGGCGGGAAGGGGCCCGGAGCGTCAGCTGGAAAGGTCGGCACGTTGAGCAATCCCCCACCATCGACGAGCCCGGCGCGGATGCTGATCACGGCCGGACCGACCCACGAGCCGATCGACTCGGTTCGGTTCATCGGGAATCGGTCCTCCGGGCGGATGGGGTGCGCCCTGGCCGACGAGGCGGCCCGACGCGGGTGGTCGGCAACCCTGTTGCTCGGACCGGCCCCAGCCTTCCCGACCGATTCGCGGGTGCGGGTGCGCCGGTTCCGAACATGCGAAGACTTGCGTGGGCTGCTTCGGGAAGAGTTTGGGAGCGCGGACGTGCTGGTGATGGCCGCCGCGGTGGCGGATTATCGGCCAAAGGTCGACCCAGCGATGTGGAACGGCAAGTTCCGGCGGCACTCGACCAACCTGACGCTGGAGCTGGAACCGACGCCCGATCTGCTGGCCCAAATCAGCGGGTCCAGGCGGGACGGGCAAGTGCTGATCGGCTTTGCGCTCGAGCCGCGCGAGGAATTGATCGCGTCGGCGACTTCCAAACTGGAGCGGAAGGGCGTGGACCTCGTGGTGGGCAATCCCCTCGAAACCATGGACAGCACGGAGATCGAGGCGACGCTCTTTGCCAGGGGCGGCACACGGACGCCGGCGCCGAAAATGAAGAAGGATGCCTTTGCGGCGTGGCTGATGGACCGGATCGTGCCCATGGCGGCGGGCGCTAAAGTCAGTCCATGAAGCCAACGGGGCCGCGGCGCGGTCGAGACAATATGGAAGGATCAGACGGATCGCGGAGCGGGCCTCGCGCCGGCCGGGGGACCGCCAAGCGCGGATTCCGCGTCGGAGGACCCGCGGGTGAGTCGCAGGGTTTGGAGAAGCGCACGGATCGGGGCTCGGATGGGGGCCCCGATGGCGGCGAGCGGTTGCGCGGGCTGGGGCTTGGCATTCGCCTGGTCCACGAAGACGACGACGTGATCGTGGTGGACAAGCCCACGGGCGTGGTGACGGCCGTGATGATGACCGACGGCGGGCTGCCCTCGGCCACGCCTTGTGTGTTCGGGCAGATCAAGCGGCATGTGAAGATGCGTTCGCGCCGGCGCGGGACGCGCGTCTGGATCATCCATCGACTCGACAAAGAGGCCTCGGGGCTGCTCGTGTTCGCCAAGAGCGAGGCGGCGTATGAGAGCCTGAAGGAGCAGTTCCGCACCAAGCGGGTGCATCGCCTGTACACCGCGGCGGTTGAGGGAGAATTGCAGGGACATGGGCCGCAGGCATCGGGCACGGTCAGCACGTTTGTCGCCGAGGGACCGGACGGGCTGATGCACAGCGTTCGTGAGCCGGCCAAGCACGCGCGGGAAGGCAGCCGGGACGATGCGAGGGGCCACGACAACACGCCGCAGCTCGCGGTGACGCACTATCGCGTGGTGGAGGTCGGGCCCAAGCGGACATTGATCCAGGTGAGGCTGGAAACGGGACGCAAGAATCAGATTCGCGTTCACATGTCGGAGATGGGGCACCCGCTGATCGGCGATTGGCGCTACCGCGGCACGGGCCCGAAGGAATGCGATGACCCGATGGGCCGCCTGTGTCTGCACGCGACGGAGCTGGGCTTTGCGCACCCGGCCACGGGCGAATCGATGCGATTCACAAGCCCCGCGCCGGAGGAGTTTCGGCGCTTGACGCGGCGCGGCGGTGCTCGCGCGGCGGAAGCGTCGGAAGAGCCCGCGCCCGAGAAGCCGATGCCGCAGGTGAGTGATTCATCGTGGGACCACGTCGCCGGCTGGTATGACCAGTTGCTCAAGCACGGGCGGAGCGATCACCACCGCGACGTCATCATGCCGGGCACGCTGCGGTTGCTGGAGTTGAAGTCGGGCCAGCGGATTCTCGACCTTGCCTGCGGGCAGGGAATCCTGACGCGGAAGCTCGCGGAGAGCGGGGCGGACGCGGTGGGGGTCGACGCGTCGGAGAAGCTGGTCGAGGCGGCGCGGCGGTGGGCCAAGGCCGCGGCCAGACCGGCGAGGTTTGAGGTTGGCGACGCGCGCGCGATCGACGCGGCGAAGTTCGGTGAGTTCGACGGCGTCGCGTGCGTGATGGCGCTGATGAACATCGATCCGATCCTGCCCTTGATGCGCGGCGTGGCGGGCGTGCTGAAGCTGGGCGGGCGCTTCGTGATGGTGATCCTGCACCCGGCGTTCCGCGCGCCGGGGCGGACGAGCTGGGGCTGGGAGTATGAGCGACCGCGGCGAGGGCCTCGCGCGGGCGGGCCGATGGGCGGCGAGGCCCCGGAAACGCCGCCGAAGCAGTACCGCCGCGTCGACGGCTATCTGACACAGGAACCTTCGCAGATCGTGATGAACCCGGGCGAGGTGTCGAGCGGTCGAGAGCCGATCACGACGTGGACATTCAACCGCCCGATCCAGGCGTATGTGCGCGCGATCGCGGAGGCGGGGATGGTGGTGGATGCGATCGAGGAGTGGACGAGCGCCCGGCGCAGCGCGCCCGGGCCGCGGGCGGATGAAGAGAACCGCGCGCGCCGGGAGATCCCGATGTTCCTGGCGGTGAGGGCGCGGAAGCTGTGACGCGGCGGCGTGTGTCGGGGGCCGGGCGAATGACAGGCGGCGAGGTCCATTCCGATTGTTTCATCGCGCTGGGATCGAACCTCGGCGATCGGCAGGCGCACCTCCGCGCGGCGGTTGAATCGCTCTCGCGTCTGTCGGGTGTGGAGGTCGCTCGTGTGTCGACGATCATCGAGACCGAGCCCGTCGGGCCGGCTGGGCAGGATCGATATCTCAACGGCGTGGCGCGCGTTCGAACGACGCTCTCGCCGCGGGAACTGCTGGAGCACCTGCTTTCCATCGAGCTTCAGCGCGGGCGGGACCGGGCAAGTTCGCCGCGCTGGGGAAGCCGGACGCTCGATCTTGACCTTCTTGTGTACGGCGACCGGGTGATCGACGAGCCGGGCTTGACGGTGCCTCATCCACGCCTGCGCGAGCGGTTGTTTGTGCTGGAGCCATTGGCGGAGATCGCGCCGAAGTTGGCATTACCGCCCGACGGACGCCGGGTTCGGGACGTGCTCGAGGCGCTGCGAACGGGAACCGGGAGCGCCGCCGTGCGTCGGACGGATGGGTAATGCTCCGGCGCGGCACACCATGAGATCGATTGCCTCCATGCTGGGCTCTCTCGACGGCGTGCGCCGGCTGGCGTGCGGCGTTGCGCGAATGGTCATCGCGATGGTCATCGCGATCCCGGTCTCGCTTGGATTGCTCGTGGCGCTCGTCGTGGCGGGCTCGACGTCGGCGACGCTCTTGGCCGCGCCGCAGAACGGCGCGAACCACCCAAAGGCACTGGACGCATCCGAGGTTCTGGCGCGAATCTCGGCGGCGTATCGGGACGGTGTGTGCGCGGATCGTGTGTCGATGGTGGCGACGCCGTCTCCGGTGATCGAGGGCCCGCTGCCGGCGCGGGCGATCCGTCGCGCCGTCGCGATCGTGCGCACGTCGCGGTCCGCGACGCCGCCGCCAATGGCGCGGCTCGAACTTGGTGATCTTCGCATCTTTGTCCAGCCCGGGAGCATCGTCGCGGTGCGCCAGGGCGATCGCGAGCACGCCGCCCGGTTCGAGATCGACGGCGATCCGACGCCGACCAAGCTCTCGCAGCATCTTCCCATGCTCGCATTCCCGCAGTTGTGGCTGGCGCTGGGGCAGGACACGGGCGAAGCGTTGACGTCGCTCACGGGCGCCGTGACGTGGGAGAGCGCCGAGTCGGTCGCGGCGGGATCGCGGCGGTTGCTGGTGGTGCGGGGAAAGAGCCAGACGCACCGCGTGATGCTGTCGGCGCTGGCGGCGACGGGCCGGCTCGAGTCGTTCGAGTTCACGCCGATCGGGATTCCCGGCGCGCAAATCGTCGGGCGCTGCGCGCCGATCGCGGGCGGCGACGCGTCGGCGTGGGCGATCGACATCGGCACGCGGGCGGTTGTGACGACGATGAGCGATCTTCGCGCCACGCCGGGCGTGCTCGAGCCCGGCGCGACCATCGTCGACCCGCCCCTGCAATCGATGGACCTGCGCGCATGGTCGCTGGTCGGCGAATTGAAATCGCGCTCGGGCCAGCGCCCCGCGATGGGCGCGATGATTCTGTTCACGCGCGAGGCATCCGCGGCGGCGATCGACGCAGCGCTCCAGGGCGTGGTGCGGGCGGAGGTGGCGCTGGACCTTGAAGCGGCCGCCCCGACACTGCTGGAGGCGGGCGCGGGGCTCACGCCGCCGCCATTGCTCCTGACGCTGGGCGTGGCGTGCCTTGCTCGGGGCGGATTCGACGCGGCGGCGCTGGCGGGGATCGGCGAGGCGTGGCGTGAAAGCGCGCGAGGCGTCGTCGCGCGCGTGCTCCCCCAGGCGACGCCGGAGCCCGTGATGCTCACATGGACGGGCGCCGGCCACGAACTGCTCGGGCGGCTGGCGCCCGGGGCGGCGTGCGCGGTGGTCGTGGTGAGCGAGGACTTGCGACTGCTCGGCGTCATCGAGCCCGAAGGGAATCCCGGCGAGGACGCGTTGATCGCGGACCAGATCAGGGCGATCGCGGGCGAGCTGCGCTGGCCCGTGACGCCGGAGTGACGGCGCAGGCGAAGGCAGGGCCGGCGCGGACGGGACGTGCAAATGAAAAAGGCGACGGCCTGGGCCATCGCACTTTGATTCACGCTTCTATCTCGTCGCCGCGCGGCGCCGGGCACCGCTGACTCTTCGCCGTTTTCCAGAAGCTCAAGGCCAGATGCGCGCACTTGATGTTCGTGCCGCACGGCTTGAAGTGACCGGCTTTCATGCAAAGGACCCGCCTCGGAGAGGCGGGCCACCAAATTCACCGAGGCTCCTGGCACCCGGTGCCCGCCGATCAGCTCGCCTGGGCCCGCGGGTGCGCCTTGTTGTAAGCGTCCTGCATGCGCTGGGTGGTGAGGTGCGTGTAGACCTGGGTGGTCGACAGCGACTGGTGCCCCAGCAATTCCTGCACGCTGCGCAGGTCCGCGCCGTTGTCGAGCAGGTGGGTCGCGAAGCTGTGACGCAGCGTGTGGGGCGAGATGGTGGGATCAAGGCCGACCTGCAGCAGGTACTTGTCGAGCTTGCGGCGGACCGAGCGCGAGCTGAGGCGCCCGCCGTGCTTGTTGAGGAAGAGCGGGCGGGCCTTGGCGCCGTCGGCCCAGAGGGGCGCGAAGCGCGGGTCGGCGCGGAGCAAGTCGGCGTAGCCGCGGATGGCGGCCAGCGCGTGAGCGCCGAGGGGGACGATGCGTTCCTTCTTTCCTTTGCCGCGGACGCGGAGGGCTTCGCCCGCGTCGTCGAGGTCTTCGAGGTTCAGGCCGATGAGCTCGCTCACGCGGATGCCGGTGGAGTAGAGCGTTTCGAGCATGGCGCGGTCACGCCGCCCGAGCACGTCGGCATCGCCGGGGGCGGCCAGGAGCTTCTCGATCTGCTCGATCGTGATCGCCTTGGGCAGGCGCTTGCCCTGGCGGGGCGTACGGATCATGGTCATGGGGTTGCTGTCCGAGAGCCCGCGCCGCTCCGCCCACTTGTAGAAGCTGCGGAGGGTCGCGATCTTCCGGGCCATGGTGGCGGCGGAGTATTGCTGCTCTCCCAGGAAAGCGAGGAACGCGCGGATGGAATCGGCGGTGGCGTGAGAGATCGCCTGGGTGACGGTGGTGTAGGGGAGCGAGGGGGCGACCGCGGGGCGTCCCTGCGAGGCTCGCTCCTGGCGATCATTGAACGCGGCCCGCTCCTTGGCGTCGGCCGGTTCGAGGTTGTGCTCCTGGGAAAGGAACTCGATGTACTGGCGCAGGTCGGCGCCGTAGCAGCGCGCGGTGTAGGGGCTGAAGTGGCGTTCATCGGAAAGGAAGCTCGAGAAGGCCTCGGTGATCGGAAGCGTCGACATGGGCGTGTCTCCCGGCGTGATGATCGGTCCTGTGCAATCCGTTCCTCGGGCTCCGCCCACTGACTCCAAACCTTGCGGCGTCCCTGCCGCCCTAATCCCGTGCCTCTTCCCCGCGTGCCTCGTGCCCCGCCAGGCGGATCCATTCGCTCTGGATCAATCGCCCGACGACGTACGACGCCGCGAACTCGCTGAACAGGTCCATGCTCGCCAGATATCGGCGCCAACCCAGGGCCGAGAGTGCCTCGGTCCGTCCTTCGGCGTAGCTCCTCACGTCCATCTGCACCTGGTGGTTCTTGCCGTCGAGGTTCTCGGAGACGAGGGCCAGGGGGCGATCGGCGTTGTCCGACGGCGTCGCGTGTTCGATCGCGCTGGAGGAAAGCACGCGGACGTCGAGGGGCTTGACGCCGTTGTTCCCGAGTGTTCCGGGCTTGGCGTACAGGGCGAGGTTGAGGCCGATGGTCGGCGTGTAGGGGTCAAAGGCGGTGATCGAGCCGATCAAGAGCCCTTCGACCCCGAGCTCTCCGGCGAGGGTTCGCGCGTCGTGCGGCGTGCGAATCTCGGAGAGCTTGAGCGCCCGCATGGCCTCGATGGTTCGATTGAGCGGGAGGCAGCGAACGCCGCGGACTTCTTCCGTCGCCGCCACCACCTTGTCGCTGATGGCGAAGCGATCAAGCACGGTGGCGCCCGACTCGTTTCGGAGCGGAACGACCGCGAAGAGCACCTCGCCGCGGCTGGCGTTGTAGGGAGCGACGTTGGTCTGGGGCGTGCGGAGTTCCGGCCCGCCCGAGCAGCCGGGCAGGAGCAGGAGCGCCCCCAGCACGGTCGCCCAGAGTGCCAGCGCCGTTGCCAGTGCCCAACGCTCTCCACGCTTTGTGAGCATGGTCTGTCCACTTGTCATGGCGTCCTGCCCTTCCGAGCGCGAGCTCCATCGCGCCGTTCTGCCTTCCTTGGCCTGTCGCCGGGCACTCCGCCGTCCGTGACGGTCGTGCGCCGGCTTCTGCTTTCGCCCTTTCGGGCAATCGGTCGGATCGAGCTTTCGCTCAACCCACCGCGTGTGTTCCTCCGGCGTCAATTGCCGGATTCGTCTTCGGGCGTCGTCTCCTCGGCGGGAGCCGAGCTCACCTGTGTGTCCGCGTCGGTGGCCTGGCCGCCCTGGGCCATGACCGCCGGCTTCATGTCGATCGACCAGATGTTCTCCGTGCCGTCGAAGTTCGCGACAAAGACGACGCGGCCGCTCCGTCCCCAGAAGGGGAGAATGGAAGAGCCGCTCGAGCCGGTGAGGTCGACCTCGCCGGTGCCGTCGACGTTGACGAGCTTGAGGGTCGCGACGCCCGGGCGTGCGAGGTTGAGGGCGCTGCGGGTGTCGTGGTCGCCGGGGCTGGCGTCGAGGGCGATCTGGGAGTAGACGACCTTCTGGGCGTCGGGGCTCCAGGCGGGATTGATGCAGGCGATGGAGGGTCCCGACGCGATCTCGGTGAGGTTGGAGGTCTGGCCGTCCTTGTAGTCGAGGGTCCAGACGCCGAAGGAGCGCTGGCCGCGTTGGCGCGCGAGCTGGAAGAGGACCTTGTCGGCGCCGCCGGCGCCGGTGGCGGCGATCGGGCTCCACGACGGGAACAGGCCGTAGCCGATGAAATGGGAGACGGCGTTGTTGCCCGGCTCGGTGACCCACATTTCCCAGCGGCCGCTGGCGGCGCCGAGACGTGAGAAGACGAGCTTGTCGCCCTCGGGCGACCAGGAGGGATGGAGTTCATCGCCGGCGTCGGTGGTGACCTGAACCGCCGGGCCGCCCGCAACAGGCATCACAAAGATGTCCCAGTTGCCGGCGCGGTTGCTGGCGAAGGCCAGTCGCGTGCCGTCGGGACTGACCGAGGGCATGGCATCATCGCCGGCGGCGCTGGTGAGCTGCGTGACCACGCGACCATCGACGGGCTTGGAGTAGAGATCAGAGGTGGGACGATGCTGGGTGCCGGCAAAGACGAGTGTCTTGCCGTCGGGCGTCAGCGTTGGGTCAAAGGCCGAGCCCTCGCCGACAAAGGTAACCTGGGCGACGTTGAAGGGCGAAACGCGGGTTGATTCCTGATCGCTGCCGGTCAGGGGGATCACGCCGAGGCCGACGGCCCGCGCGTCGATGACCGCGGCCGAGGGCACGAAGTTCATGGGGTTGAGCACGCCCGCCGGTGAAGGCAGGGGCGATGCCGCGGGGGCAAGTTCATTCGCGTCGGCCTGGACGACGGGCGCGGGCTCCGGGGCGGGATCGTGGCTCGCGGTGGACGACATCGAGCACGCGGGCAGCAGCATCGCGCCGACGCCCAGGCCGGTCATCCCGATTCGATTGACGAGAGTTCGGCGAACATCCATCGGGCGGGTCTCCGAGCTGATCCCCCTTGGGACCAGACGCGCGGCCGGGGTCGCCGGTAGCGTCTTATCGGACCGCCCGAGGCGTCGGCTTGAACCGGCCCACGGCCCGACAAAACCTCCATCGGAGGTTTCCGGGCGTGGGTTGAGTCCGCATAAAGAATCGCTCGATAATCCCGCGCGCCGCCGGGCCGGAGGCCCCACCACCGCCCCCGGACCCGGGCCGCACGATCTCGGATTTTCTCGCTAATCGACGGATTCGCGCGCCATGATCGCGGGCGTGTCGCCGGCGCGGACCCAGCGCGAATCTCGCCCGCGCGGCTGGGTGGTCATGGCGAGCCGGTCGAGGTAATGGCGCAGCGATTCCTCCGCGAATCGGGCGAGGAACCCCGCCGTCGCGGTGGGGTTGAGCTCGATGATCCGCTGCATCAGACCGACCTGCGGGACGCGCCCCTCCTGGGCCTCGCTCGAACCCGAAACTCCGTCGGGCCACAATGCGAGTTCAACCACCATGCACGACTCCGTTCGTTTTGAGCCCGTTCACTTCGGTTCGCCGGGTGATTCCACTGGACCATGTAACCAACGGGGGACGTGCGGACGGGCTGTCGGACAGTTGCGCTCTATGCTGATCCCGCATGGACGCGATCACCTGCCAGCCTGAGTTCATGCTCTCCGCCGCACCAACGGGGCGGACGGTTTTCCTGGCGCTCAACGGCGAGGCGTGGGGCGCGATTGTGGATTCGGACATCGCGGGCGACCCGGGTGCGCTCGGCGCCGCGACCGATCTGAAGAATCTCGGCGCGACGCGGATCATCGTCGCGCACGCGCGGCCGGCCACGTACGGCGATCGGCCGGTGCTGACGTGGACCAGGGCGTCGGTGGAGGCGTTCCAGGCCGCGTGCCGTCGCTGGCTCGACGCGATCGCGCCGGGCGCGACACTATTACTTTGGCCTCGCGCGGACCAGCTGGTATCGGACATTCCCTCGGGCCTGTCGCTGCTTCGCGCGTTCGAGGGCGAGCGGCTTGGGCTGGTGCTCGACCCGGACGCAATGATCACCGCGTCAATGCTCGCGCACCGCGCGGACTATCTCGATCGCTTCGCCGACGCGCTGGCCTCGCACGCGAGCACCGCCCTGGTCATGGACCGCGGCGGTCTGCCCGCGACGTTTGCATCGCACCTTCCGAGGCTTCGCCAGCCGCAACCGCCCCGGCACGGGCATGGCGCCTGACCGACGCCGACCGGTGCACCGTGTCCCGCCCTACACTGGCGTCACACGTCTCGACGGAGTCCAGGATGACGACCCCCACGCTCGATCACCCGACATTCAAGCTCGTCAAGGAAGCATTCCCCGGCAAGAAGTTCCGCGCGACCGAGTTCCGCGGGCAATCGACGCTGATCGTCGAGCCGGGCGACCTGCACGAGGTCATGGCGTTCCTCAAGAGCGACCCGCGCGCCGACTATTGCTTCCTCTCCGATGTGTCGGGCATCGACTACCTGAATTACCCGGCCGAGATGCCCGCTCGCTTCGCGGTCCACTACAACCTTGTGTGCTTCGGGCGCGATGATCGCTTCTTCGTCAAGACCTTCGTGAACCCGTCGCTGCCAACCGACGGCATCGTGCCCGATCCGGCCCTGGTCGTCGACTCGGTGTGCGACCTGTGGCCCGGGGCCGAGTGGATGGAGCGAGAGGTCTTCGACATGTTCGGCGTCCGCTTCCGCAATCACCCCGACCTGCGCCGGATCCTCTTGTGGGAGGAGTACCCGGCCCACCCGCTCCGCAAGGACTACCCGCTCCGCGGGCGCGGCGAACGCGATGAGTACAAGGTCGTGGATCGCACGACGGGCTGAACGAGAACGGACTGGTTTCGACCCACTATCTCTCCGCGCTGTCCGCGAGCTTGGCGAGTTCCGCGCCTCGAGCGGCACCTGCCACGATCGCGTCGCCGATCACGCTCAGTGCTTTGTGTTCATCGAGCACCCCCACCGCCGCGGCGGTGGTCCCGCCCTTGCTCGTCACCGCCCCACGCAGTTCCCCGGGCGACTGGTCCGAGCGCGCCAGGAGCATCGCGGCGCCGAGGAGTGTCTGGATCGTCGCGTCACGGGCGTGCTCGCGGGAGAGCCCGGCACGCACACCGCCCTCGATCATGCCCTGCGCCAGGTAGAACAGGTACGCGGGGCCGGAGCCCGCCAGCGCGGTGAACGCGTCGAAGTGTGCCTCATCGAGGCGCATCACGATCGGGCCGACGCTCTCGAAGATGTGCCAGGCCGCCGCGTCGTCGCCGGCGTTGGCGCCGTCGCCCCGGCAGATCGCCGTCACACCCTGCGCGATGGACGCGGCGAGATTCGGCATGGCCCGCACCACCCGGGCGTGCTCGCCCAGCGCCCTTCGCACCACCGAGCTCGGCGTTCCGGCCAAGATCGACACAACCACGCGCGGCGCGTCGAACGCGGCGCGAACATCGGCGGCGGCCTGGCGGAGCATCTGCGGCTTGACGCACAGGAAAAGCTGGGCGGCGTGCGGCGCGGCGTGCGGGACCGCTCTCATCGGGCTCGATCGCTCCGCGTCAGCGTCACACTCGTTCAGCCATGCGATCGCGTCGCGAGCGACGGGCGAGACCCGCACGCCGAGCACGTGGAGCGCCGCGTGCTTGGATTGATCGGGCTCGAGGACCATGACGCGCGAGGGCTCGATGACGCAGGCGGCGATCCCGCCGCGGAGGATCGCGGTCGCCATGTTCCCGCCGCCCACGAAGAGCAGGGACGGTCGGATCGCGCCGCCGGGCGCGGGCGGGGGGTTGGGCGGGGGTTGGGTGGTCATGGCGGACTCCGGGGCGTGCGGACGCCGGAAGCCTACCCTTTCTTCAACATGTCCAGTTTTTATCGACTCGAGTTTGAGAAGCCGGTCCTGGAGCTTGAGAGGCGGATCGAGGCCGGCGAGGCGCGGCTGAACGAGGCCGCGGCGGCCAATCCCCCCGGCGAGGGCACGGGCTCGCCCGAGGTTGAGTCGATCCGCGCCGAGGTCGATCGTCTCAGGCAGGATCGCGGCAAGCTTCTGACCGATTTGTACGCGGACCTTTCGCCGTGGAACACGGTGCGCGTGGCGCGGCACCCGCTCCGCCCGCAGACGCGCGACTACATCGACATGATCTGCCGCGACTTTGCCGAGCTGCACGGCGATCGACGCTTCGGCGATGACCCCGCGTTGGTGACGGGCTTTGCCCGCGTCGGCCCGATCAAGTGCATGGTGATCGGGCACCAGAAGGGGCGCGACACGCAGGAGAAGCTCGCGTGCCACTTCGGCTGCGCCCACCCCGAGGGGTATCGCAAGGCGCTCCTGAAGATGGAGCTGGCCGAGAAATTCAACGTGCCGATCGTGACGCTGGTGGATACGCCCGGCGCGTACCCGGGGCTCGGGGCCGAGCAGCGCGGGCAGGCCGAGGCGATCGCGGTGAACATGCGCGAGATGAGCCGCCTGCGCGTGCCGATCGTGAGCGTGGTGATCGGAGAGGGCGGCTCGGGCGGCGCGCTGGGGATCGCCGTCGCCGATCGGGTGGCGATGCTCCAGTGCTCGTGGTACTCGGTCATCAGCCCCGAAGGGTGCGCCGCGATCCTGTGGAAGGAAGCCAACGAGCAGACGAACTCGGCCGCGGCCAAGGCGCTGAAGCTGACGGCGCGCGACAACCTGGAGCTTGGCATCGTCGACGACGTGATCCCCGAGCCCGTGGGCGGCGCGCACCGCGACCCCAAAGCGACGGCGGAGAATATGCGCCAGTGGATCATCGCGCGCGTGCAGCAGCTGCGGCAGGTCGACGCCGACACGCTGGTGCGGCAGCGGTACGAACGCTTCCGCAAGCTCGGTCGCTACCTTGAACAAACGGAAGCGACTTCTCCGAGCGCGGGCTGATCGACTGCGATTACGGTTGGGGTCACAGGGTCGACCAAAGACCGGGTGCCCCGCGCTTTGACATCGGGGCGGTCATCCCTTATCGTTCGCACCCTTTCCGGGTTCGGGAGGGGATAGGCCCTACATTGGCCCGGGGGAGTTGCAGTTGCCCAAGAGCAAGCCCCAATCCAAGAAGCCGGTCAAGACGGCCAAGACCGCGGCCAAGCCCGCCGGCAAGTCCGCCAAGGCATCAAAGCCATCGAAACCGGCGGCCAAACCCGTCGCCAAGCCGGTGGCCAAGGCCGCACCATCCAAGCCCAAGGTTTCGACGGCGAAACAGACCCCCTCGAAGGTCGTCGCCAAGGGTGGCGGCAAGCCGGAGGCCAAGGCCAAGGGGTCGGCGGCGGTCGCCAAGGCGCCGACGAAGCCCGGCTCGCCTGTCAAGGCGGGTTCGCCGGGCAAGCCCGGCACGAAGGCTGCGGCGCCCGCGCCGGCCAGCGACGGCAAGGCGGCGCGGAAGGGCATCACCATCGTGACGCCCAGACCGGTCCGCAAGCCCAAGCCCAAGATCATTTCGACGGTGCCCGCGTCGGTCGGGCAGTTGGCGGGGACGCTGCGCAAGCCGTTGATCCCCAGCGGGCCGCACGCCTCGCCGTCGCGCCCGCTGGGCGCCCAGGGCGAAGCGCCCGAGACGCCGATCGAGGCGGGCAAGAGCCCGTTCAACAAAAAGGAACTTGACCAGTTCCGTGCGATTTTGCTGCGCAAGCGTGCCGAGGTCGCGGGCGACATCCACACCATGGAGTCCGAGGCGCTCAAGGGCGAGAGCGGGTCGCTGTCGAGTCTGCCCCAGCACATGGCCGAGCAGGGGTCGGAGAATTATGAGCAGACGCTGGCGCTGGACCTGGTGGCGGCGGATCGTCGGCTGGTGAAGGAAATCGACGATGCGCTGAAGCGGATCGCCGACGGAACGTACGGCCTGTGCGAGCTGACGGGCAAGCCCATCAAGGCCGAGCGATTGCAGGAGCTTCCGTGGGCCCGCTACTCGATCGAGGCGGCCCGCGAGCTCGAGCGTCGCTCGATGCGTCAGTGAAGCCCGCGGAGAACCAAGGCGTGGACGGGACCGGGGGCGGGGCCACCGATCCGAACCAGCACCCCGGCGCGCGTGACGTCGCGAGTCGCACACCCGCGTCGAGGTCTCGCGGCGCGTGGGTCGTGCTTGTCCTGACCACGCTCCTGGGGCTCGTGACCGACCTAACGAGCAAGGAGATCGCGTTCAGGTCGATCGCCGGAGCGCCGGTGGCGATCGATCGCGAGGCGGTGATCGCGACAAGCAATCTCGGAAACTTGATCCCGTTTCATCGGCCGATCGTGGTGGTGCCGAGCGCGCTGGAGTTCACACTGGTTTTGAACCCCGGCGCGGTCTTTGGGATCGGCGCGGGCAAGCGCTGGTTCTTCGTGCTGTTCACGGCGATCGCGGTGGTTTTCGCGACCGGCTTGTTTGCGCGCTGGACCCGCGCCGGGGATCGCTGGGCCCATGTGGCGATCGGGCTGGTGATCTCGGGCGGCCTGGGAAACCTCTACGACCGACTGCTCTACGGCTGCGTGCGAGACTTCATCCACCCGCTCCCGGGCGTGAAACTTCCGTTCGGATGGTCGTATCCTTGGGCCAGCGGCCAAACCGCCCGCGAAGTCTGGCCCTATGTCTCCAACCTCGCCGACCTGTGGCTCATCATCGGGATCGTGATCCTGGTGATCTACACATGGAGGTCGGGGGCCCGCGAGAACGCGGAGCGGGCGAGGGCGGGCTGATTCACCGCTGCCACGCCGCGGCCTTGGTGCGGATGCCGTCGATCAGCGAACGCACCTCGACCGCCATGCGGCTGTTGGGGAATTGGCCGATGATCTTGTCTCCGAGGTCGGCGGCCTCGACCCACCGCTTGTTGTAGACCGCGAGCTTGAAGGCGGCGCCGAGGTTGTCGCGGGCCTTGCCGATGACGCCCCGCGCCACTTCCTTGTACGGGGCGGCCTCGCTCTCGGTGAGGTAGGCGTCGAGCTCGGCCAGGAGCTTCATGGCGGTGTCGACGTCGCCGTCGCGGGTTGCTTCGAGGAAGCGCCGCTCGACGTCGGCCTTGTAGAGTCCGCGCGCGTCCTCGACGCGTGGGCGGAGGGTGGTGACGCGGGAGACTTCGGGGAAGAGGCGTGCGATCTTGTCGGCCTCGGCGATCGCCGAATCCCAGCGCCGCTGCATGATCAGGCCGTCGAGCACGGAGACCGCCTCGCGGTAGCGTCGATCGAGGGTCTCGGCCCGGGCGGTGGTGATGCGCTGGCGGAACTCCTCGGCGTCGGCGCGATAGCCGAATCGATCGGCGAGCTCCTTCACGAGCACCATGGCGGCGTCCCAGTCCTCGCGTCCCATGTCCTCTTCGATGGCGCGGCGGAGCAGCTCGCGCTCGCGGGCGCGGTTGATGACGCGGCGCGCGTCGTCGGAGAGCGAGCCCTGCTGGGAGAGCTGCTCGACCATCGCGGTGAGGCTCTCGATGCGCTGCTCGAGCGCGGAGACGCCGGTGCGCCGCAGGAGGAGGGAGAGCAGGAAGAGCGCCCAGACGACCACCAGGCCCAGGATTCCAAGGCCGGTCACGACGTTGAAGGGCTTGCTCGACGTGCCGTTGACGACCAGCACGAAGCAGAGCAGGGCCGCGATGGAGAGCCCCAGCCACCACGCCGCCGACTGGGTAGGATCGGTGGCGGCGGGCGAAGGCTTCCCGAACTCGTTGCGGTTGTTGGAGTTAGGCATGAAGGTCCCTCTCGGTTGGCAGGCCGCGTCCGGGCGGCCCTGAAATGAGTGTACCTACCATCGGCCGATGGTCGAGCCAAACTCGAACGGAGCCCAAATCTCGATTCAGCCCTTCGCGCTCGGGCCATGGGAGACCAACTGCTATGTGGTAACGCCCGGGGAGAGGCGCGATTGCTGGATCGTTGACGCCAGTTTTGACCCCGACGATCTGGTCGACCACATCCGGCGGTTGGGCCTCACCCCCCGAGCGATCCTGCTCACCCACGCCCATGTCGACCATATCGCGGGCCTCGGGCAGCTGCGGCGCGCGTTCCCGGGGGTTCCCGTGCTTCTGCATGGGGCGGAGCACGAGTGGCTGTCGGACCCCATGCTCAACCTCTCGGCCATGACCGGCCGGCCCGTGAGCGAGGGCGAGCCCGACGGTGAACTGTCGGATGGGCAGGAACTCACGCTTGGGCCCTCGCGCTGGGTCGTCCGTCACACACCCGGACACTCGCCCGGGGGCGTGACGCTTTACTGCGCCGACGCGGGCGTCGCGCTCGTGGGCGACTCGCTCTTCAATGGCTCGATCGGGCGGACCGATTTTCCGGGGAGCAGCCCGGGGACGCTCGCCGAGTCGATCCGGCGCGTGCTGTATGCGCTCCCGCCGCAGACGCGAGTGTTCCCGGGGCACGGGCCGCCGACGACGATTGGGCGTGAGATGAAGAGCAATCCGTTCGTGCGGGCGTGAGCGGATGGGGCGCGAAGATCGCGAAAAGCGTGGCGCGAATGAACGAAGCAGGCGGTGCCCGTGACTTCGTGACTTCGTGACTTCGTGACTTCGTGACTTCGTGACTTCGTGACTTCGTGACTTCGTGACTTCGTGACTTCGTGACTTCGTGACTTCGTGACTTCGTGACTTCGTGACTTCGTGACTTCCGCTTACGCGCTCCCGAGGCCCATGCACCGACGCCACGCGCTCACCTGGCCCATGTGGACCGCGATGTGGTTGTTCATCATAAACATCGCCATGCCGCCGACGAGCGGCAGGAACTCGCGGTAGCGTTCGATCGGCGTCGGCTTGGACAGGTCCGCGTCGGAGATGGTGAGGACGACCGAGGCGATCGCTTCGTAGCCCTTGGTGTAGGCGTCGACAACGGCGCCCATCGCGGGATAGGTACTGGCGTCGGTGTCGTCAACGCACGGCGTGCCGTCCTTGAAGATCGCTTCCCAGCCCGCGGGGAGTTCGGGGACGTCGGCCTGACGACCCAGCGCCGCGGCGATGCGCTGCGGATAGAGGCACAGGTGCCCATAGACCCAGCAGGCGTGATTCGTCTCGATCGTCTTGGCGTTGACGACCGCCTTGCGCGCGAACATCGCGGGCGTGACGTCTTTCAACAGCCGCTGCGCGTAGCTCTGCGAGCGGCGGTGCCCGGCGACGATCATCTCGGCGAACGCTCCCATCGTGCCTCTCCTTCAGAATCGCGGCGCGCGACGCGGGCGGATCATACGGCTTGGGTGGGGGAACCGCGCGACGGGTGTCGGACCCGATGCTCCGCGATGGTCCGGGGTCCTTGAGGGGC
Organism: Phycisphaerae bacterium; assembly: GCA_016793195.1. Classification (GTDB taxonomy): domain Bacteria; phylum Planctomycetota; class Phycisphaerae; order Phycisphaerales; family UBA1924; genus JABWBC01. The sequence continues at coordinate 55,028 of JAEUJA010000142.1, read as the reverse complement.
ACGGGCCGGGGCGGGGTAGACGCGGGTTCTGCGTGACTCTCTCGCTCACAACGCATCGACCCCAGCCTTCGCGAGGCCTCAGGTCCGGCGTCCGAACGCGCGGCCTTCAGGTCGAAACATTGATCGATGGGGCGCGCCGCTCGACGTCACACGATCACGCGCCGACGTACTTGGCGTAGACGCCGCGGGCCCGGGCGGGGTCGGCGGTGCCGTCCACGATCGCGCGCCCGTCGGCGAACAGAGAGAGCTCGATCGGGGCGCCGTTCTCGGCCCGCTCACCCGCGAGCGAGACACGCAGGAGCGAGGGCGAGACGCGGGTGGGCGAGAACTCGCGCAGCGTGCTCGCGGCCTGATCGAGGTCGCACTCACGCCCGGTCGACGCGATCTGCACCGCCAGCTTGCCGCAGAGCTTGATCGCGTCGTCGTCGTGCTGGCCGTCGAGGAACTCAAAGGAGCGTTTGGCGCAGCATGGACAGCGCTGGCGCGCTGCGGGGTCGCACATCGCGGAGAGATCGAGGCGGCGCCGCTCGCTGGTCCACAGGTCGAACTCCAGGAGCGTGGGCTTGACGAGGTCGCGCCGCCCGATGAGGACCTTGATGGCGTCCGCGGCCTGGCAGCCCGCGACGATCGCGACCGCGGGCCCGAGCACGCCGGCGGTGTCGCACGTCGGCATCGAGCCGGGCGCGGGCGGCTCCTCGAAGACGCAGCGCAGGCACGGCGAAGCGCCGGGGAGGATCGTCATCTGCATGCCGCGCGTGCCGATCACCCCGCCGTAGACGAACGGGACCGAATCGCGCACGGCGGCGTCGTTGAGCAGGTACCGGGTGCCCGCGTTGTCGGTGCCGTCGACGATCACGTCGGGCCCGGCGTCGCGGAGCACGCGCGGCAGGGTGCGCGAGGTGACGTCGACGACGCGCGGCTCGACGCGGATGCCGGCATTGACGCGCGCGAGGCGAGCGGCCGCGGCCTCGGCCTTGGGGCGACGCTCGCGCGCGTCCGCCTCGTCGAAGAGGCATTGGCGCTGGAGGTTGGTGAGTTCGACGACGTCGCGATCGACGAGCGTCAGGGTTCCCACGCCGGCGCGGGCGAGCAGATCGGCCGAGGCGCAGCCCAGCGCGCCCACGCCGACGATGAGGGCGTGCGAGCGTGCGAGACTTTGCTGTGACGACGCGCCGAATTCGGGCAGGATTGTCTGGCGTCGGTATCGCTCGAACTGTGCGGTCGGTTCGTTCACGCGGGATTGTTGGGCGCGGCGGGGGCCCGCGTGAGCGTGATCTCAACGATCTCTGGCGGGACGCCGAACCGCAGGGGGAGGATCGACATGCCGACGCCGCGCGAGATCAGCACGCGGCAGGCGGGGCCTTGAACGAGCCCGGCGGCGTACTTGCTGCCGTAGCGGCTTGGGACCATGGGAGTGCCGACGATCGGCAGACGGACCTGCCCGCCGTGCGTGTGCCCGCACAGCATGAGGTCGATGCGCGGCGGGCGCGGCGCATGAAGCTCCGGCAATTCGGCGGTGTCGGGGCGGTGCGCGAGCACAAGGCGCGGCATGGACTCGGGCACGCCGGAGAGGGCGGCGTCGAAATCGACGTGATCCTCCTTGAGGTCGCCTAGGCCGGCCAGGCAAAGGCACTCTTCGTGCGACTCGTTTGCGTCGTTCACGAGCGAGCGCGAGCGCGGGTCGTAGAAACAGCGGGCGTTGTCGATCATGCGCACGCCGATGCGGGTGAGCGCGTCGGCCATGCGCCGACCGCCGGCCCACCAGTCGTGGTTGCCCAGCACCCCCACCACGACACGCCCGGGCGCGACGAGAGGCTCGAAGAGCCGGGCCGCGGGCTCGATCCATCGCGGGCCATCGTGGACGTAGTCGCCGGTGAGGAGCACGATGTCGGGCTTGAGGGCGAGCGTTTGAGTGACGACGTCGCGGATGAAGGACGCGGGGATTCGCGGGCCCAGGTGGGTGTCGCTGAGTTGAACGAGTTTCAGGCCGACGAGCGACGCGGGCAACCCCGCGATCGGGACGTCGTAGCGTGTGACGCGGAGGTCCCAGGGCTCGACGAGCGTGGCGTCGGCGCCGACGGCGAGTGTGGAGGCGCAGCCAAGGCCGAGCGTGCCGTCGAAGAGGAAGCGACGGCGTGAGGAAGACGCGGGGACGGCGCGTGCGCGGGAGCGGGGAATGCCGGCCGCGGCCCGGCGGAGCGCTCCCAGCATGGCCAGCCCGACAAACCAGCCGGTCCACGACAGGCTCGCGGCCAGGAACGCCGCGCCGAGCGAGTCCGTGTGCCAATGGCCGCTGACTCTGTGCACGATCCCCCAGCCGGGCGCGCACAGCACGTTGAGGACATTGGCGATGCACTTGGCCGCCATGCCCGGGCCAGTACCGCTTGCGCTGCGCGCGTCGAGCGGCGCGAGCCACACGGCCCAGTGGCTGGCGACCGAGATCGCGACCAAGCCAAGCCATGCGAATGCGACGACAGCCCTTCGCCGCGGGCTTCTCGGACTCTGCGCCGCGCAGGGCTCTGAATGCGGCTCGGCTGCTGGCGTCGGCTGGCTCATCACGGTGTGGTCGACCTCTGCTGCGTGCGGCACGCCTGTTGGCGGCTTGCGGGCATACGAGCATCGACGCGGGCTGGTTCAAGGGGTGGCCGGGATTGGGAGCAATTCCGCCTGCGTCAGCCTGTCGGGGAGTTGATCGAGCGTGACCGCACGGCCGATCGAGAACACGCCGCTGGCGGTGCGACGCAAGGAGGTGAGCATGCCGCCCACGCCGAGCGCGGCGCCGAGATCTCGCGCGAGGCTGCGGATGTAGACGCCCTTGCCGCACTCGACGACGATCGAGAGCTTTGGCCAGTCAAACGTCTCGACGCGGATGACGTGGATTTCCACTTTGCGGGGTGCGAGTTCGATCGGCGTGCCCTCGCGCGCCAGTTCATAGGAGCGCCGGCCGCCGACGTTGATCGCGGAATACGCGGGCGGGCGTTGATCGATCGTGCCGATGAATTGCGGGAGAACTCGCTCGATATCCTCGCGCGAAACGCGGAGGGTGGGATCGATTGGTGTGCAGACGCCGGCCTCGTCGTCGGTGGTTGAGAGGCGCGAGAGGTCGATGGTGGTCGCGTAGGTCTTTCGCGTCGCCATAACCTGGTCGCACAGTCGCGTGGCCTTGCCGATGAGCACGACGAGCACGCCGGTCGCGAGCGGGTCGAGCGTCCCGCCGTGCCCGACCTTGACGCCCTTTGGCGCGCCCGCGCGCCGGAGGCGGGCGCGGATGATGGCGCACACGTCCATGGACGTGAAGCCCGGCTGCTTGTCGATGATGAGCAGGCCGGTGGGCGAGACGGGCGGCGCGGGCGAACCATGCCGCTGCGGATCGGCGGGCGACGGAGAATCGTGCGTTGCGGGCGCCGATCGTTCGATGGGATCGCTCGGCGCGGATGTCGCGATGGAGGGGACGCTCGGCGGACGCGGATTGCCCTGCGGTTCGTTCACTTCGTACCTCGCGTCCACACGCCCACTCGAACGATCCGCCCACGCCCGAGGTTCACGCCAGTTGTCTTGAATTCGTCGCGCCAGCCCGCGGCACGCAGCGACGCCGCCGCTGGCGATGATTCGATGGGAGCGATCACGAGCCCTTCCGGGTGCGTCGCGGCCCAGTCAGCGATGGACTCTTCGGGCACGCGCCGGATGCGCCCGCGGGTCAGGAAAACCAGACTGTCTTCCTGATAACCGCTGCACGCCAGCGGCCGCGAGCGCGCCGGGTCGACGGACTGAACATGCTCGATCAATCGTGGGCTAAGTGTTGTCACGCGCGGCATGAGCATGAGGAAGAACGGCACGAGCGCGAGGATCGCGGCGATGATCCCGAGGCCCTGCGCTCGGAGAGGCTGCGAGCGTGCCGCGGATCGACACGCGAGGATCAGCAGGATGATGGCGGCGATGGACGGCGCGGCGGCGAGCGCGGCCGGGAGAAGATCGGGCTGAATGATCCAGAGAAGCACGGGGGCCGAAGCGCTCAGCGCGGCGCCGAGGATCGCCCACGGCAGCCAGGCGATGGGCTTCGAGAGATAATTCGTGCTTGGGAGGCGCGCCGATCCCGGGATCAAACCGCTCGCGTGCGTTTGCGGCTCGCCCGGAGCGCCTTGGCTCGGACCTGACCCGGGCCTCGCCCTCACGGTCGCGCGCGCCGTCTCGCTCGCGATCGACAGCAGCCCGCGGGCCGAGAGCAGCGCGATCGCCGGGTAGAGCGGCATGGTGTAGTGCGGGAGCTTGGTACCGACAATCTCGAACACGACCCAAGCGGGGAGCAGCCAGGCGAGGCAAAGGAGTTCGCCCGGGCGGCCGGCCTTGCGCTTCCAACGCCAGCTCGAAGACACTCGAGGCAGGCCGCGGCGGAGCGCGCGGGCGAGCGCGGCCAGCGTCGCCAATGAGCCCGGCCAGAACAGTGCCGCCAGCAGGAGCGTGTGATACCCCGGCGGGCCCCAGTGACCTTCCTTTGCCTCGACGCTGCGCCCGAGCGTTTCATCGAGAATCAACGACCAATAGGAGCTCCAGGCGACGCGCTCGCCGACTGCCCAGACCCACGGCCCGACGCACGCCGCGATGATGGCCACGCCCAGCATCGGACGAAGTTCCCGTCCGTGCCCCCACGATCGCGTGAAGACGCACTGCATCAGCACGGTGAGGAGCGCGATCATGGGTGCGATCGGGCCCTTGGCCAGGATGCCCATCGACATCGCCAGCCAGAACATCGCGGCGTGGAGCCATGTCGCGTTCCGCTCGTGCCACAGGCGCCACATCGCCGCTTGCGTGAGCACGACAGAGAACAAGAGTAGCTGATCCGCGCGTGCCTGGTGCGCGTCGAACGCGACCAGCGGGCACACCGCCAGCAATGCCGCACCGAGCCAAGCGGCCCGTGGATCAAACATTCGGCAACCGAGCCGCCACGTGACGAGCACGGTGCCGATCGCGCAGAGCACGCTCGGAATTCGGTACATCCAGATCGCGTCGCGCGTTGGATCACCGAGCGTGAAGAACCATGCCGAGGCGGCCTGCAGCCAGTAGATCAGCGGCGGTTTGTTGAGCCGCGGCTTGTCCTGCACCATCGGGATGATGGCACCGCCCGAGTGCAGCGCGGGTGATCGTTCCTGTTCCGGCAGCGTGACAGCCTCGAACATCTGGCGGCTGGCCTGGGCGAAGCGGGACTCGTCGCGGTCGATGGGCGGCGTTTGGAGCAGGCCGGGGACATACACTGACAGGCAGATCAGCGCGAGCAGGACGCCGGCGCGCCGGCCGCGCGCGTGCCGCCACCGGGCGGCGACGAGCGACCACACGCTCGCGAGCACACCCGCGGGGGCAGAACCGAGCTTGAGCGGCCCATCACCATTCCGCATCGCCCGCGACTATAACCGCACGCTCGCCGCGCCGGTGCGGATGGTCCACATGGGCCTGGGTGCGCTGGGCAACATTCTCCGAACCCCGCCGGGACGGTGGGTGCTTGATCCGTCGCGCCGTTGGTGGGCGGTGCCCGTGCTCGTGGCCGCGGCGCTGGCGTTTGCGCTGTTCCCGCTCGACGGCCCGATCTCCACATGGGCCCGATCGATCAAACTCGGCGGCGACATCAGGCGCGAGTTCGAGGCCCAGCAGCAGTTCGGGCAGCTGGTGTCGATCATCTTGGTCGCCGTCGCGATCTGGCTGCTCGACGAGAAACGCCGGGCGAGGCTGTGGGACCTGGCGCTCTCGGCGGGCGTGGCGAATCTGGCGGCGAATCTCGTCAAGGTGCTGGTGGGCCGGCCCAGGCCGAATCTCGAAGACCCGGGCCATTTCCTCGGACCATTCGGGCAGTATCCCGTGCCGACCGACGCGGGTCCGGTGCTTCGGTTTGCGTGGGAGCTCGCCCCGGGTGTCGGCTACGCGCTGGGGTCGATGCCGTCGCGTCACGCGGTGTCGGCGGCGGCCACAGCCACGTTCTTGGCTCTCGTGTATCCGAGACTCCGCCCGCTTTGCTGGCTGCTGGTGGGCGTGGTCTGTGTGGCGCGTGTGATGCTCGGTGCGCATTATGCGACGGACGTGATTGCCGGGGCGTTGCTCGGGCATCTTTCGGGGCGGTGGGTGGCCGAACGCTCGCTGGGCGTGCGCCTGGTCGATGCGATCGCTCGAGGCGGTACGGGGTCGACCCGACGCACGCCGGTGGGCTAAACTGTCGGTCCTTCCCCGGAGAGGTGTCCGAGAGGCTGAAGGAGCAGCACTGGAAATGCTGTATACGGGTAACCGTATCGGGGGTTCGAATCCCCCCCTCTCCGCTTTGAGAATCTTGTCGCCGGCGCTGGCTTGCGCTGCCCGTTCTTTGCTGTCTTTGGCTCGAATCGACCCGCGCGCGCAGAGGGCAGCATTCACCGTGTTTGGAGACAGTCACGGCGCGGCTGCCGATCCCTGCCCGCGGTGGCTTCTCTTCGTGGCGGTGCGGAACTGCTTCGCCGATCGAAGGGACCCGGGACCCACATGAGGCCCAAGAAACTTTGCATGTCGCGCCGCCGGCGTTGCGGCCGTTGCCGGTTGTGAGCAGCTATTGGCCGGCGGCGCTGGCCGCGACATGTCAATCCAGCGACATGTGTGTCTCGCCGGCGTGCCTCTGGCCTCGCCGTACTTGGCCGTGACGTAGTACGGATCAGCGCGCCAAGCGGGGCGTGCGTTTGAGGCGTGCTCGGACGGAGCGGAGGAACCCGGGCTGGGTTGCGTTGTCACCTGAGACCCGCCTTCGAGCGGTTGCCCGTCGTCCAACTCGCGGATTTTCAGGTAGAGGCGGCTGGCGTGTTCGTTTTCGCGTTGTGCCTGACCGGACCTCGGCTGGGACCTCGATGCGGGGGATTACCCTGCGATTTCTGCCTAGCGCCCCCCCGGCGGAAGCGCAAACACCCAGAAGTCGCTGGGCTGTGTGCTCTTGAAGTCATTGTCGACGGTGACGATGAGCGTCGCACGACCGTCGGCGAGCACGGGTCCGAGCGCAAGTCCCTCAATTTTCTCGGGGAACTCGTCCCCCGCAAGCCGAAATTCTGGATCAAGAAGGTCGATCAGAAGCGATTTGTCCACGGCGTGGATCTCCGTAGGCAGCTTGTTTTCGGGTAGAGAATCGACCGACGCTACGTCCGTCGCGTTCGTGAGATCAACGCGATGGATTCGCTTGAAGCGAGACTCCGCGCCCTTCTTGCCGTCGCGCTCGATCACGAGCAGTGCGCCGTCGGCGAGGAAAAGCGCCTCGCTCAGACCGTAGTTGGCGCTCTCGAGGTGATAGACAAGCTGCCGACCCCTGCGGTCCTCCGCCAGCGGCAGCTCGAGCAGGCGTATGTTTCTCCCGGCCCGTTCGCCACCCTCATCGAGGGCATGATCTTGGATGAGCGGGCTCTGCGGCACGGCAAGGGCGTGCGTGCCATCGGGGGACACGGCCAGTCCCTCGAACCCACGGTTTGGTTGGCGGCCCGTGGCGTTCCGGGGCGGGAGCTCGTTCTCTGGACTGCCGTCGGGTGTGGCGACGACAAAGAGCGCAGGGATCGTCAGCGCCGCGATGCGCTTGCCGCTCGCGTTGAAGCGGTCCACGCGCGGCCCGTATTCCTCCGAGATGAGCAGCGTGCCGTCGGTGAGGACGCGCAGTCCTTCGGGGTCATACCTGCGCGTGGCCTGAGGAGTTGCGATGGAGTAAGCGCCGCTGTTGCCGACGAGATTACTCCCGTCCTCGCCGGTGAGAAGATGCGTCGCGATCAGGCGAGGCTCGACGTGAATTGTCGGAGCGCCGGGCGCGATGGAGCACGGGATCGGAATCTCGACGACCTGAACCCGACACTTGTACGCCGATCCGCCGTCACCCGGTCCGCGATCGGGGAGCATGACGAAGGTGTCGCCGCGCCCGGTGTAATCAATGGCCGAACCGAGGCCGCCGAGGCGCGACTGCGTCATGTCCGCCATGGGTTCGGCGAGGCCCGAGAGGTCTTCAGCTCGCGCGTCAAAGGAGCCCTTGGCGATGAGCTGCACGCCCAAGGGCGAGGACTGTGCCCAGAGCGCCGTAGCCTGAAGGCTAACACCGGCGACCAAGGAGAGGTGCCACCCCGCACCCGCGTTGCGTTCGAGAGATGTCCGGGCGTGATTGCCGATGGCTCGACTCCAATCGTGGGGCACGATCGCCATTCGCCGTTCCGCTCGCGTTCACCAGCGAAGCTCTCGGCGGGGCGTCGGCCGCGCCGAGAGTGAAGTGATTGTGATCAGCATCCGGCGTCGAACGCGCTGGCGAAGGTGTCGTAGTCATCGCCGTTCACAAAGCCGTCGTTGTTGAAGTCGCCCGCGGGATCGGCCGCGTCGAAGTACGACGCGAAGAGGTCGTAGTCGTCGCCGTTGACGAAGCCGTCGTTATTGACGTCCGACGCGCAGCGGAACGACGCGGCGACATCGCTGGCGGTGACGAACGTCGCGTTTGTCCCGTTCGCGCCGTCGGCGGGGTCGGCGTTCATCATGGCGAGGATCGACTGCAGCTCGCGGCCCTGCCACTTCCAGCCGCTGTACGCCACGTCATCGCCGGTGTCGACGGTGTTCTTGTCGTTGATCAGCGTTGCGTTGTCGTCGAGGGTGGTGCCGAGGCAATCCTGGATCATCGCGTAGTCGGCGTAGCTGAAGACACCGTCAAAGTTGTAGTCCTTGGAGACAAAGCGGAATTGTGCGATGTTGATGCCGCCCTGACCCGTCGAGTCCACATCATTAAACGTGCCGGGCGTGAGCTTGAATCCGGTGATATTGATGTCGTCGAGGAGGTACTGGCCGTTGGCGTCGGGTTGGCCCAGGGCGTTGTAGCGCTGGCCGTTGGGATCGGTGGGTCCCTTGGTGAGCGCAGGGTCGAAATTGAGCGTGTTGGTGGTCACGGGCTGCTCGCCGTAGATGAACTCCTCGTCGGACATGCTGGTGAACTCCATGACGCTCTGGGTGTTCAACCGGTGGCCGCGTTCGGGGTTCGACCCGAAGAAGTAGATTCGGCAGAACGCGTCCGGGTTGAAGCCGGGCGTGTCGGAAATCTCCTGTTCGCGCGAGCGGGTGTATTCCTTGCCGCCGGAATTGGAGCACGCCAGATCGTCGACCATCTGATACGGTTCGAGGATTGACGGGGCGGGAACGAGAATGGTCTGATCGCCGTTCTGGTCCTCGCCGTCGACGGGCGACTCGCCACCGAGCGGGAGCGTGCCGCCGAAGTCGATTCGGCTGTCGTAGTTCACGTCGGGGTTGGGCTCCTTGCGCCATGCATAGTCGGGGCCGTAGACGCTTTGGCCGTTCCCGTTGAGCGAGTGGTCGGGTCGGCGGCGCAGCAGCACATAGGTCTGCGACCCGTCGTTCTTGATTCGTCCCGCGGTGTCGGTGCTGGGGATGTGGGCCTGCGCGAAGGTCGCGCGCGAGGTCTGGGGCGGGAGCAGCGGGAGGATGCCGCTGTTGTTCGATGCGTTGTTGTAGAGGACGAGGAAGCCGTTGGTACCGAGCGAGAGGCCATCGAGTGACCAGGCCTCGTCGATCTCCGCGAGTTCATCGCCCGGGTCCCAGCCGCCGGGGAGCGGGCCGGGGATGTTGTCGCCGTCCGGGTCGGCGCCGCCGAAGACGCAGGCGATGGCGTAGCCGTCGAGCTTCATGCCCGGTGTTCCGTAGAGCTCGATGTATTCCCACTTGTTGTCGAACGAGCTGGAGCCCTGCGGGTTCGGGAACACTTCGTTGAGGACGACCTGGGCCGAACAGGCGGCGGTGCCCGCGAGCATGGCGAGCAGGGCGGCGGAACGGATGTGCATGAACTCTCTCCTTGGTGTGATGATGAACCGATGAATCGCCGGCGCGGTCTCCGGGCGCGCCGAACGAAGTCACTCCTTGGTCTGCGTCCAAAACGCGCCCGACGAGAGGTGCCCGCCGAAGACCTTTCCCTCGATGTCGGGGTACGGCGACTGCCCGGCCTCGGGGTCCTCGGCGCCCCAGCCGAACTCGCCGTCGCGGTTGGTGTCGCTCATGGAAGCAACGTGACCGTCGGCGAACGCGAAGTTGCCGTGAATCTTATCGTGGCGTTTGTCGCCGAAGGCGATGAAGCTCGACTTGCCGTGCGAAGGTCCGAAATCGGAGTAATCTTGCCGCCCGAACGTGTTGCTCAGGATGACCGGACCGTCGGTGACGCTCTTGACGGCCCGCAGGTTGGTGTGTCCGTTGATGTTGACGGTGTCGGTGGCGTCGGAGCGAGCATCGGCGAAGAAAGGTACCTTGGACGGCGCGACCATGGAAAGGTACTTGTCGCTCAGCGGGCCGATCACTCCCGTCACTCGCTTGGGGTCCAGCCCCGTGTCGCGGTTGTTCCGCATCTCGGTGTAGGCCATGTACCACGACTGCGTGTAGTTCGAGTTGTAGCCGTTGCGGAACAGTTCATCCAGCTCGGGCTGCGTGAACGTGCGGAACGCGGTGGCATCATTGACGCGGGAATAGGCGAGGTTCTGATTGGCGCGACCGACCGAGGACTGGCAGAGCATGTCCCCGGGCTTGCCGGCGTTTGCGCGGATCATGTCGGTGATCCAGCCGGCCTTGTCGATCGGGCCATAGGAGCTGCGGGAGCGATTGTCGAACGGACCGGAGCAGTAGTAGGTCCGGTTGTCGTTGGAGTACGTCAGCGAAGAGGTGGCGAACTGGCGCAGGTTGCTGGCGCACTTGGCCTGGCGCGCGGCCTCGCGGGCCGCCCCGAGGCTTGGGAGCATGATGCTGATGAGCAGCGCGACGATCGCGATGACGACCAGCAGTTCGATAAGCGTGAACGCGCGCCGTGCGCAAGCGGTGGGTTGAAGCTCGTCCATGATGAGGACGAACCTTAACAATCTCCCGGCGCGCTGCCGTTAGCCGTGCGCTAAGGGATGACAAAGCTTTCGGTCCGCCGCGTCGGCTGGCGCGCACATGCAGCGCCCTTGACAAGACCTTGACGTTGTCTGAGCGCTCGCGCGACGCCACGCCCGCTATGTTCCGCCTCGCACGCGGAGGGTCGGGCATCCGCAGCGTGTGTCTCGGCTCGCCGAGGAGAGTTTCCGCACTCTTCGGTGTGATCGCCAGCCATCCGCGTGCGCAGGAGGGTGACTGAAATGAAGAAGTTCGTTGTGGTGTCGGCGCTCTTGGCGCTGACGGGCGTCGCGGCCGCGCAGGTGCGCATCACCGAGTGGATGTACAGCGGCAACAGCGGCGAGTACATCGAGATCACCAACATCGGCGGTTCCGACGTCTCCATGGCTGGCTGGAGCTTTGACGACGACAGCCGAACCCCCGACACGATCGACCTCTCGGGTCTGGGCTCGCTGAAGGCCGGCGAGTCCGCGATCATCACGGAGATCACCGCCCATGAGTTCCGCACCAACTGGAGCCTTGGGCCGTGGGTCAAGATCGTCGCACTCAACATCGCCAACCTGAGCCGCAACGACGAGATCAACATCTTTGACGGCTCGGATTCTCTCGTTGATCGCCTGTCCTATGGCGATCAGACCTTCTCGGGCACGATCCGCACCCAGAACAAGTCCGGCAGCACGCCGCTGGCCAACCTCGGCGCCAACGACATCTTCGGCTGGACAATCGCTTCCAACGGCGACGCGTACGGCTCGTATGCCTCGGACGACGCCGACATCGGCAATCCCGGTGAATACGCTCCGCTCCCCGCGCCGGGCGCGTTGGTGATGGGTGCGATGGCGATGTGTTTCGCGGCTCGTCGCAAGCGCGGGTGAATGCGCCGGACATTCCAGAGCAAACCGTGAGCCCAGGCCGATCTTCGGCCTGTTTTTTTTGCTGGCGCCACCAGCGTCTTGGTCCATCCGGTTCCGGTCACCGCTTCGAGGCCCGCGGCATTTCCCGGCGCCCGGGGCCGCGAGCAAGTCCGAAGAGTCGGATGTCGAGCTTCAGAATTGCCCGCAAGAATCCCGCCTCTCAGCGCCGGGCCGACGTTGACACACGGGGCCGCGTGGCATGACGGCCGTCCTCCTCGCGCCGCGGTAGTTGGGCAAGGCTCGAATGAATCGGCCTGCGTTTTCGGACGTGTGTATACGTCATTTGTTCAGGGCTAGCCCGTATCGCTCTCGTCGCGCGCGCATTACAATGGTCGGGGCGGTCCGGTCAGCTCTTGAATTTCGTAGCGCCCGTGGCTTTAGCGCACACGCGGAGGTTGATGTCATGCCTTGTTCCGATTCCGGTGTTCAGACGTTTCTGCGGGCGGCTCGCTGGTGGACGCGTCCGAGGCTTGTCTCGGTCGGCGAAGCGCTTTGGCATCGGTCGGGGATGGCCTTGGGCGCGGAGGGCCGCGGGTGGTCGGGCGTTGAAGCGCTGGAACCCCGCCAGCTGCTGGCGACATTCTCGGTTCAGAATGTGAATGACGTGGGCGCCGGCTCCCTGCGCGAGGCGATCGCGGACGCCAACAACCTGCCCGGGGCGGATGTGATCACGTTTGATGTCGGCGCTCGCGGGACCATCGCGCTTTCGGGGTCCGAACTCGCGGTGACTGGCGAGGTGACGATCGACGGCCCGGGCGCGAGCGAACTGCAGATCAGCGGCAGCAACGCTCTCCGCGTGTTCCACGTCGCACCGGGCGCTGTTGTCTCCATCAGCGGCCTCACCATCAGGAACGGATACAGCTTCGACGTCGGCGGCGGCGTGTTCAACGAAGGCACGCTCGCCATCAACAACTGCACGATCTCCGGAAACTGGGCCCAGAACGCCGGCGGCGTCCAGAACAACGGCACGCTCTCCATCTCTAATTCCGACATCTCGGGCAATACCACCCAGTACGCCGGTGGCGGGCTGAGAAACAGCGGAACGGCCGCCATTACCGACTCGTCCATTACGGGCAACTCGGCGCAGGACATCTCCTACAGCAGCGGCGGCGGCATCGACAACACCGGCACGCTCACGATCACCAATTCCACCATCTCCGGCAACTCTTCGATCGAGAACGGCGGCGGTATCAACGCGTCGGGCGGCTCGCTCACCATCTCCGGCTCCACCATCTCCGGCAATTCGGCGTGGTACGGCGGTGGCATCTTCTCCAGCCGCTCGCTCGCCATCACCAACTCCACCATCTCCGGCAACACGTCCCAACCAGGCGGCCAGGGCGGCGGACTGTTCACCAACACCCTCCAGCCGGTGACCATCCGCAACAGCACCATCGCCGGAAATCTTGGGAACGGCGGCATCCACATCACCGATGGCTCCCCCGTGATGGTCAGTTGCATCGTCGCCGGGAACACCGGCGGCGACATCCTGGGGGGTCCCGTCGGAGCGGGCTCCACCAACAACCTCATCCAGGACGCGGCGCACGCCGGCGGACTGACCAACAACGTCAACGAGAACCTCGTGGGTGCCGACCCGCTCCTCTCGCCTTTGGCCAATAACGGCGGGCCGACCAAGACCATGGCCTCGCAGGCCGGCAGCCCCGCGCTGGGCAAGGGCCTGAACCCGAACAACCTCACGACCGACCAGCGCGGCGGTCTCTTTGCGCGTGGCTCGAGCGTCGACATCGGCGCCTACCAGCGCCAGGCGCTGGCGCTGGTCGTTGACACGACCTCGGACGTGGTTGACGGCAATTCCTCCGCGGGGAATCTCTCGCTCCGCGAGGCGATCGACTTCTGCAACGCCAACCCGCTCGCGGACGGGATCACATTCGCTTCGGCGATGATCTGGACGACGATCACGCTCGGGGGAAGCGAGCTGCTGGTCTTCGGCGAACTAACCATCGCGGGCCCGGCCTACAACGCGCTGAGCATCAGCGGAAACAACGCCACGCGCGTCTTCGAGATCGCGTCGAGCGCGAGCGTCACGATCAGCGATCTGACGATCAAGGACGGCAACGGACCGAGCCTGGCCGGCGGTGTGTACGTCAACCCCAACGCGACGCTCACCCTCGCCGGCGTGGCGGTGTCCGGCAATACCGCAACCTACGGCTCCGGCGGCGTGCAGAACGATGGCACGCTCACCATCACGAACTCCATCATCTCGGGCAACTCGGCGCAGAACAGTCACGGCGGCGGCATCAACAACAGCGGCATGCTGACCATCACCAACTCCACCATCTCGGGCAACTGGGCGCAGGCCGATCACGGCGGCGGCATCAACAACAACGGCACGCTCACCATCACCAGCTCCACCATCTCGGGCAACACCGCCCAAGGCTACTACAGCGGCGGCGGCGTCAACAACTTCGGCACGCTCACCATCACCGGCTCCGCCATCAGCGGCAATTCGGCGCTCTACGGCGCCGGCGTCAACAACAGCGGCGGCACGTTCACCATCACCAGCACCACCATCAATTCGAATTCGGCCGCGGGTGGTTCCGGCGCCGGGGTCCACAACTACTACGGAAACGCCACAGGAGCGATTACAAACTGCGTCATCTCGAACAATACCGCCACGAGCGGCGCCGGCGTGGCCAATAGCAGCAGCTCGCTCATCATTTCGGGCTCAACGATCTCGGGAAATGCCGCGGCCGCCGAGGGCGGTGGGATCTACAACGATGCGTCGCTCACCATCACCAACACCTCGATCTCGGGGAATACGGCGATCACGTCGGGCGGCGGCGTGTACAACCCCTCCGGCACGCTGAGCGTCTCCAACTCCACCATCTCCGGGAATTCGGCGAGCACCCAGGGTGGCGGGATCGGAATCGCCTCCGGGTCGCTCGACATCATCAACTCGACCATCTCCGGCAACACCGCTGGTAACCAGGGCGGCGGCGTGTTTGTGTCCAACGCGAGCGCGATCATTCGCAATAGCACCATCGCCGCCAACCTCGGGGCCGGCGGCATTCATGTCGATCAAGCCTTCCCCTTGTTGATCAGTTGCCTCATCTCCGGGAACACCGGCGGCGACATCGACAACGGCACGCTGGCCTTGGGCTCCATCAATAACCTGGTTCAGGACGCCGCACACGCCGGCGGCCTTTCCAACAACGTCGACGGAAACCTCGTCGGCGTTGACCCACTCCTTGGGGCGCTGGCCGACAATGGCGGGAAGACCAAGACCATAGCACTGCAGGGCGGCAGCCCGGCCCTCGCCAAAGGCCTCAACCCCGCCAACCTCACGACCGACCAGCGCGGCGGGCCGTTCGTGCGCGGCACGAGCATCGACATCGGCGCATATCAGCGCCAGTCCTTCGCGTTCGTAGTGGACACCGCGGTTGATGAGAGCGACGGCGACTACGGCGCCGGCGACCTCTCCCTCCGCGAAGCCATCGAGGCCGCGGGCCCCAATCCCGGCAACGACACGATTACCTTCGCAAGGGCGCTGAACGGCCAGACCATCACGCTGGGTGGGACCGAACTGCTAATCAAGGGCGACGTGACGATCACCGGACCGGGCGCAAGCCTCCTGAGCATCAGCGGGAACAACACCTCGCGCGTCGTCAATATCGCGGAGGGCGCGACCGTCGCGATCAGCGGTTTGACCATCATCGCGGGCAAAGACGGAGTCTACGGCGGCGCCGGTATCTTCAATAGTGGCACGCTCACAATCACTAACGCCGTCGTCTCGGGGAATAACTCGTTGCACAGGAACGGCGCCGGTTTGTACAACAGCGGCGTGCTTTCGATCACAGCATCCACCATCTCGGGCAACACCTCCTCGTCCGCGGGCGCGGGTATCTTTTCCGAAGGCACGCTCACGATTGCCAACTGCACCATCTCCGATAATTATTCCGAGCTGGGCGGCGGCGGCGTGTTCAACACCTTCGGCACGCTCACGGTCACCAACTCCACCATCTCGGAAAACACCACGAAGTACACCGGCGGCGCCGGCGTGCACAACGCCTTCGGCACGCTCACGGTCACCAACTCCACCATCTCGGGCAATACGGGATCCGACGCCGTGTTGGCCTACGGCGCATCCACCATCGCCATCCGCAACACCACCATCGCCGCCAATCTTGGGACCGGCGGCCTCTACATCACCAACGGGGCTGCGCCGGTGCTGGTGAGTTGCATCGTCGCGGGCAACGCCGGCGGCGACATCCGGAACGGCTCGCTGGGAGCTGGCTCCACCAACAATCTGATCCAGGACGCCTCCCACGCCGGCGGCCTGACCAACAACGTCAACGGAAACCTCGTCGGCGTCGACCCGAAGCTTTCGCCCTTGGCCGACAACGGCGGAGCTACCAAGACCATGGCCCTGGCCAGCGGCAGCCCCGCCCTCGCCAAAGGCCTCAACCCCGCCAACCTCACAACTGATCAGCGCGGCGGGCTGTTCGCACGCGGCGCCAGCGTCGACATAGGCGCTTATCAGCGGCAGTCGTTCGCTTTCGTGGTGAACACCGCGGTTGATGAAAGCGATGGGAACTTCGGCGCCGGCGACCTCTCCCTCCGCGAAGCGATCGAGGCCGCGGGCCCCAACCCCGGCAACGACACGATCACGTTCGCGGCGGCGCTGAACGGCCAGACGATCACGCTGGGCGGCACCGAACTGCTGGTCAAGGGCGACGTGACGATCACAGGCCCGGGCGCAAGCCTCCTGAGCATCAGCGGCAACAACGCTTCGAGCGTCTTCGAGATCGCGTCGGGAGCCAACGTTTCGATCATCGCGCTGACCATCAAGAACGGCAATGCCGCAGGCATCGGCGGCGGCGGGTTCTACAACCATGGGGGCACGCTCTCGATCTCCAATTCCATTATCTCGGGCTCAACGGGATACTCGGGCGGCGGCGTGTTGAGCACCGGCACGCTGACGATCACTGGCTCCACCATCAGCGGCAATGCGGCGACGTACGGCGGTGGTGTGAACACCAGCGGCACCACCACAATTTCAGACTCCGTGATCGAGGAGAATTCTTCATTGGGGGGTGGCGGCGTCTCGAGCGGCGGCACCCTCACCATCAGCAACTCAACCATCTCGGGCAATGAAGGGGAATGGGGTGGCGGAGTCCGGAACACCTTCGGCACGCTCACCATCTCCAACTCAACCATCTCGGGCAATTCAGCACCGACCAGCGGAGGCGGAGTCTATTCCTATGGCGGGCTGACCACGATCCGCAACAGCACCATCGCCGCCAATCTCGGGAGCGGCGGCATCTTTGTTGAGAGCGGCGCGCCGGTGCTCATCAGCTGCATCGTCGCCGGCAATGTCGGTGGCGACATCCTGGGTAAGGCCGTGGGAGCAAGCTCTACCAACAACCTGGTGCAGGACGCGACGCACGCAGGCGGCCTCACCAACAACGTCAACGCGAATATGGTCGGCGTCGACCCGCTCCTTTCGTCCCTGAGCGACAACGGCGGTCCGACCAAGACCATCTCGCTCTGGACCGGCAGCCCGGCGATCAACAAGGGACTCAACCCCGCGAATCTCAGCGGCGACCAGCGCGGCTTGCCCCGCGTACGCGGCACCGCCATCGACATCGGCGCCTTTGAGTTCAGCGCGATTCCCACGCTCGCCTCCCTGAGCGTGTCCGCCAACTCCGTCGTGCGCGGCCAGAGCGTCACCCTCACCGCCAGCGGCGCCGCCGACCTCGACGGCGCCATCTCGCGTGTTGACTTCTACCGCGACGCCAACAACAACGGCGTCGCCGACTCCGGCGAACTTGTCGGCAGCGATTCCAACCCCGCCGGCGGATACACGTTCTCGCTGAATACCAGCAGCCTGCCGCTCGGGAGTCAGACGTTTCTCGCACGAGCGGTCGACAACGACGCCGGCGTGAGCACGCCCAAATCCGCCGCCGCCACCATGACCAACGCCGTCCCGACCGTCGCGAGCCTCACGACTCCGGGCGCGGTCTTCGTCGTCGGCCAGACCCTGGTGCTCACCGCCGGCGGCGTCGCCGACGTCGACGGCACGATTGCCCGGGTGGACTTCTACCGCGATGCAAACGCCAACGGCGTCGCCGACGCCGGCGAGCTGGTGGGCAGCGATAGTAACCCGGCGGGCGGATACACCTACACGCTGACGTCGACACAGTCGGGCGTCGTGCCCATCGGAAGCGTCAAGTTCCTCGCCATCGCCGTGGACAATAACGGCGCGGCCTCGGCGCCCCGTCAGGGTTCGGCCACGGCCCAGTCCCCGGCTGACCACTTCATCGAGGTTTACACCGCGGCGCCCAAGGCCGCCGACGGCCTGGTTGACGGCGACTGGATCGCCGACAACCTCAAGTCAACCGTCTCCAACGTGGCAACCTCCGACGCTTACTGGGGCGCTCGGAACCACTGGTTCCAA
This sequence comes from Phycisphaerae bacterium, assembly GCA_016793195.1. Taxonomy (GTDB): domain Bacteria; phylum Planctomycetota; class Phycisphaerae; order Phycisphaerales; family UBA1924; genus JABWBC01. The sequence continues at coordinate 36,821 of JAEUJA010000142.1, read as the reverse complement.
GTCGCCAACGGCGATGTGTGGGTGCTCTGGCAGGGCGGCGACGTCCACCTGAGCAAGACGCTCGCGGGCCAGCACGAGTGGGTGCTGACCAACCTGACCGACGCGGCCGGGCTCTCCGGCAACATGCGATTTGCGCCCGGGTCGCTCTCGGGCATCACAACAGGATGGAACGCATTCAACGTCCAGGGAATCCAGGACGGGAAGCTCATGGCATTGTGGTGGTCACCGGAGGGAAGCGCTGGGCAGTATTTCGATACCGACGGCTCCATCAAGCAGGGCAAGGCCTGGGGTTTGCGCGGCAACGGGTGGAGTCTCAGCAGCATCAGCGACGCGATCATGCCCATCAACGGCGCGGTCGCCACGCCCCCCGCATCGTTCCGTGCCTACACCGTGAGCCAGGGCAACAGCCGCACGAGCTTTGACCCCAGGGCCGATTGGTTCACCGCCAACAGCGGCATGTCCGTGGTGCTGGTCGACACCACCGATCATGTTTACCTCGCCTCGTTCAACGTGTGGCAGGATACCTTTGTCGACGGCGCCCGCAACGACCTCAACTACAAGTGGGTCATCGAACGCCTGGCCGACGTGCCCTCGTTCAAGAGGTTCGGCATCGAGAGCCAGGAGCCCGCCTTCGAGCAGGAGTTCATAGCGGCCGCGAATCAGTAGCTCCAACGAATGCGCTGATTGCGGTGCATGAGCCAGTTCGCCCGCGCGGATAGCGCCCGAAGCGGCTCACGGCCGCCGAAGGACACTGTTGCGCTCCGGCGGGCCATCGGGGCGCGTCGAGTGGCCTCAAAGACCTCTTTGACACAAGCCCTCCCCGCGCACAGATCGCTCACGGCCAAGGACCCCTGAGGCGCAAGCAATGGCACCGTCCATTGGCTTGAACACGCCCCCGCTTCCCGTGCCAGGCGCCACGAGGTTGGGCGCTCGAGGGATGGATCTCATGCCGTCCAGGCCGGAGGGAGTGGCTCAGCCCGCCCGCGGACGCGGCCATCGTCGGCGTCAAGATCGCGGTGGGCCGTGAGCCGCAGCGCGACCCGGGACCCCGACCTTTATGCCGCTCTTATGCCTTTGGCCGGTGCATTGATGCGGCGTTGAGCGACACCGCGGCCTTGAACGACAATCGTCCGATGCTTTGGAGTACGTCATGAACGACCTCATTCCCGTCGCCCTCTTTGTCGGGTGTTTGCTCGCCACGCTCGGCCTGGTGCGCGTGTGCGAATGGCTGCAGCCCACGGAGTCATCCACAACGTTCCCCGCCGGCGGCTCCCACGCCTCGCCGACCGCCGGCCACACGGAGTCTGCACGATGACTGTTATCTACGCGCTCGCGGCGATCGTCGCGGCGGCTCTGCTTTTGTACCTGCTCGCCGCGCTGCTCAGGCCGGAGTGGTTCCAATGAACATGCCACCAAACTTCTTGCCCGGCGATTCCATCGCGGACGCGCTCACCGCGGGCGTGCACGCGCCGACGCCCGTTCCCACGCTCGCACTCGCGAGCATGACGACGAGCGATGTGGTGCAGATCGTGCTGTACCTCGCGGTGCTGATCTCGCTCGTCAAGCCGCTGGGCTGGTTCATGGCCCGGGTGCTGGATGGCAAGCCGGGCGAGGCGCCGCTGGGACTGGGCCGTGCGCTTGGCTGGCTGGAGCGGGGCATCTACGTCCTTTGCGGCACGACGTCTGGGGGCGGCAGAGTTGGCATCGGGGCGTCTCGCGCGGGTCACGTTGTCGAGATGGGCTGGAAGTCATATGCGGTCGGTCTTCTGTTATTCAACGCGATCGGCTTCATCGCCGTGTATGCGTTGCAGCGGTTGCAGCACATCCTGCCCGCCAACCCGGCGGGGCTGGGAGAAATCGAGGCCAAGTCCGCGTTCAACACCGCCGTCTCATTCGCCACCAACACCAATTGGCAGGGATACGGCGGTGAGGTCACGATGTCGTACCTCACGCAGATGCTCGGGCTGGGCGTGCAGAACTTTTTGAGTGCCGCGACGGGCATCGCGGTGCTCGCGGCGCTGATCCGAGGGCTGGCGCGCCAGTCATCTGGCACAATCGGCAACTGCTGGGCGGACCTCACGCGCGGTACGCTTTACATCCTGATGCCGCTGAGCGTGGTGCTGTCGATTGCGCTCGTGAGCCAGGGCGTGGTGCAGACGTTTCGCGGGCCGCACGAGGTCGCGCTCACCGTGCCGCTGACGACCTCCGACGGCGCGGCGGTTGCGACACAGACCATCCCCCTCGGACCCGCCGCGTCGCAGATCGCGATCAAACAACTCGGCACCAACGGCGGCGGCTTCTTCAACGTCAACTCTGCCCACCCGCTGGAGAACCCGACGGCGCTTTCAAACTTCCTCCAGGTGCTCGCGATCCTGCTGGTTCCCGCGGCGCTGTGCTGGACGTTCGGCGAGATGGTCCGCGACCGTCGCCAGGGTTGGTCGGTGCTCGCGGCGATGCTGGCGATCTTTGTGCCGCTGCTGTTCGCGACGTACACCTTCGAGGCTCGGGGTAACCCGGCTGTCGCAGCCCTCGGCGTCGACACCACGGCGACTCTCGGTGAACTCAGCGGCAACATGGAAGGCAAAGAAGCCCGCTTCGGCATCGCCAACTCCGCCCTCTGGGCCGCCGCGACCACCGCCGCGAGCAACGGCAGCGTCAACTCCATGCACGACTCGTACACGCCGCTGGGCGGACTCTTCCCGATGTGGCTCATGCAGCTCGGCGAGGTGGTCTTCGGGGGCGTGGGCTCGGGCCTCTACGGGATGCTCATGTTCGTTATCGTCGCCGTCTTCGTTGCGGGGCTCATGGTCGGCCGCGCGCCGGAGTACCTTGGCAAGAAGGTCGAGCCCTTCGAGATGAAGATGGCGATGGTCTGCGTGCTGGTGCCGTGCACGATCGTGCTCGTCGGCACCGGCGTGGCCGTGCTCGTCCCGGAGGGCAACACCACCAGCAATCCTGGCCCGCACGGCTTCAGCCAGGTCCTCTACGCCTTCAGCAGCGCGGGCAACAACAACGGTTCGGCCTTCGCAGGGCTGACGGCCAACACGCCGTTCTACAACATCGCGCTGGGGCTGGCGATGTGGTTCAGCCGCTTCTGGATCATCGTGCCGGTGCTGGCCGTCGCGGGATCGCTTGCAGCCAAGCGTGTCAGCCCGACGACCAGCGGCACGCTGCCCACGCACACGCCGGTGTTTGTGCTCATGCTCGCTGCGGTTGTTGTCATTGTCGGTGCGCTGACGTTTGTCCCGGCGCTGGCGCTGGGGCCGGTGGTCGAACACCTCCAGCTTGTCGGCAAGTAGGCCCGTGATCCATTGGAACCAGCCATGTCTAGCTCGACCAGTCAATCACCCTCATCGATCTTCAACCCCGCCCTCGTGCGGCCAGCCATCGGCTCGGCACTGGCCAAGCTCGACCCGCGCGTGCAGCTCCGCAACCCCGTCATGTTCGTGGTGTGGGTGGTCAGCGCGCTCACGACGATGCTGGCGGTCGCGGGGTTTGCGGGCAAGGGTGAAGCGGGCGGATACTCGCCCACCCTCGTACTCGTGATCGCCGTGTGGCTGTGGTTCACGGTGCTGTTCGCCAACTTCGCCGAGGCGATGGCCGAGGGGCGGGGCAAAGCCCAGGCGGCGAGCCTGCGCAAGAGCAAGAGGGATGTGGCGGCGAAGAAGTTAGGCACCGGGCATTGGGCACTGGGCACTGGTGAAAAGCAGAAGTCCACGGACATCGCGTCGATCAAGACCGAGAGCGTGTCGGGCGCGTCGCTGCGCAAGGGCGACATTGTGCTTGTGCAGGCGGGCGACACGATTCCGAGCGATGGCGAGGTGATCGAGGGCGTGGCGTCGGTCAACGAATCCGCCGTCACCGGGGAGTCTGCACCCGTCATCCGCGAGGCGGGCGGCGACCGCTCCAGCGTCGTGGGCGGCACGCAGGTGCTGAGCGATTGGCTCATCGTGCGCATCGCGGCGGACCCCGGCTCATCGTTCCTCGACCGGATGATCGCGATGGTCGAGGGAGCCAAGCGGCAGAAGACTCCCAACGAGATCGCGCTGGACATCCTGCTGGCCGCGCTCACGATCACGTTCCTGCTGGCGTGCGCGACGCTTCTGCCGTATTCGATCTATGCGGTGATGCAGAGCAGGGCGACGGACGCGGCGTCCACCGCCCAGCCGATCACGGTGACGGTGCTCGTCGCGCTCTTGGTGTGCTTGATTCCAACGACCATTGGCGGCCTGCTCTCGGCGATTCGCATTGCGGGGATGGACCGCCTGGTGCAGGCCAACGTCATCGCCACCAGCGGCCGAGCCGTCGAAGCCGCGGGCGACGTGGACGTGCTGCTCTTGGACAAGACCGGCACGATCACCTTTGGCAACCGCATGGCCAGCGCGTTCTATGCCGTCGACGGCGTGACGGCGGAGCAGCTCGCCGACGCAGCCCAGCTCTCGTCGCTCGCCGACGAAACACCCGAGGGCCGCTCCATCGTCGTGCTCGCGAAACAGAAGTACAACATCCGCGAGCGCGACATGCACGCGCTTGGCCTCGACGCGAGCAGCGAGAATCCAGCCGGGAAGCCCGCGTCGTTCGTCCCCTTCACCGCGAACACGCGCATGAGCGGCGTCGACCTGCCCCTCTCCACGCAGTACCCCCAGGGGCGACAGATCCGCAAAGGGTCCGCCGACGCGATCGACGCGTACGTCTCCCGCATGGGCGGCACGCCGAGCGTACACGCCCGCGAGATCGTGAGCGAAGTCTCCAAGCGAGGTTCGACGCCGCTGGTCGTCGCCGACGGCAAGGGCAAGACGCTGGGCGTCATCGAACTCAAGGACATCGTCAAGGGCGGCATCGCGGAGCGCTTCGCTGAGCTCCGGCGCATGGGCATCAAGACCGTGATGATCACCGGGGACAACCCCGTGACGGCGGCCGCGATCGCCGCCGAGGCGGGCGTGGACGACTTCCTCGCCCAGGCCACACCCGAGGCCAAACTGAAACTCATCCGCGAGTATCAACAAGGCGGGCGACTCGTCGCGATGACCGGCGACGGCACCAACGACGCCCCCGCGCTGGCCCAGGCCGACGTCGCGGTCGCGATGAACAGCGGCACGCAGGCCGCGAAGGAAGCGGGCAACATGGTGGACTTGGATTCCAACCCCACCAAGCTCATCGAGATCGTCCGCATCGGCAAGCAGCTCCTCGTGACGCGAGGCTCGCTCACAACCTTCAGCATCGCCAACGACGTCGCGAAGTACTTCGCCATCATTCCCGCGGCGTTCATGAGCACCTACCCCGCGCTGGGCGCGCTCAACATCATGCGGCTCAACCCCGCGACGGCGATCCTGTCGAGCGTCGCCTTCAACGCCCTCATCATCGTGGTACTCATTCCGCTGGCTCTCCGCGGCGTGAAGTACCGGCCCGTCGAGGCCAGCCGCCTGCTCGGACACAACCTATTGGTCTACGGCGTCGGCGGCCTCCTCGTGCCGTTCGCCGGCATCAAGGTTATCGACGTGCTCGTCAACGTCCTGCCTGTGTGGAATTGAGCCGACTCTTTGGGAACCATGCACATGCTGACCCACCTTCGCCCCGCCCTCGTTCTCTTCGTGATTCTCTCGCTCGTCACGGGCGTCATCTATCCGCTCGCCATCACCGGCCTCGCGCAGGTGGCCTTCGACGAGAAGGCGAACGGATCGATCCTCACCGACGCCGCCGGCAAGCCCATCGGCTCCGCGCTGATCGGCCAGGAATTCGGTACTTCCGATGCCAGCGCCGCCCCCGCGCTCGCCAAGTGGTTCTGGGGCCGCCCGAGCGCGACAGGCCCCGTGCCCTACACCGCGCTCAATCTCGCCACGGGCACCGGTTCCAGCGGCAGCAACCTCGCCCTAACCAACCCCGCGCTGCTCGACAACATCAACGCCCGCATCGCCGCCCTCGACGCGGCGGACGCGAGTGTCGGCGTCGTCCGCCTCACCCCCGGCTCAAGCACCCGATTGACGGCCGTCCCCGTCGATCTGGTCACCGCCTCCGCCAGCGGCCTGGACCCGCACATCTCCCCCGCCGCGGCGGAGTACCAGGTCCCCCGCATCGCCAAAGCCCGCGGCCTGACCGAAGACGCCGTCCGAGACCTTGTCCGCCAACACACCCAAGGCCGCGCTCTGGGCGTGCTCGGCGAGCCCGTGGTCAACGTGCTCGCCTTGAATCAGGCCCTCGGCAGCAGTTCCCGGTGATGTTGCCGACGACTCAATACGATGGCACACCAGATGGCTTCCTCGGAGACCAACCCGAACCCGCAAGCGACCGACGAGGTCTTGGACCGCTTCAAGCGTGATCAGCAGCCCGCCGCGGGTGGAGCGATGACAGCGGAATCGGCGTTGCCACGCGGCCGTCTCAAGATCTTCTTCGGAATGTCGCCGGGCGTTGGCAAGACATTTGCGATGCTCGCGGTGGCGCAGCGGATGGCGGCGCAAGGCGTGGATGTCGTCGTCGGTGTGGTGGAGACGCACGGCCGGGCCGAGACCGAGCAGATGCTGCTGGGGCTGGACATCATCCCGCGGGTGAAGGTCGGCTGCCAAGGAGCCACGCTGCACGAGTTCGATGTCGACGCGGCCGTGCGGCGTCGGCCGGACATCCTGCTCGTTGATGAATTGGCGCACAGCAACGCGCCGGGTTCGCCCTCGGGCCGCGCCAAGCGCTGGCAGGATGTCGAGGCCTGCCTGGCCGTGGGCGTGAACGTGTACACGACGCTCAATGTGCAGCACCTGGAGTCGATCAACGACGTGGTCACCCAGATCACGGGCGTGCGGGTGAACGAGACCGTGCCGGATCGCGTCTTCGACGAGGCCGACGAGATCGAGTTGGTAGACCTGCCACCGGATGCGCTGCACGAGCGGCTCAAGGCGGGCAAGGTATATCTGGGCGAGAACGCCGCCCGCGCCGTGGACCCCAGCGACGGCTTCTTTCGCAAAGGCAACCTGACCGCACTGCGCGAACTCGCACTGCGCCGTACCGCGGCGTGGGTCGATTCAGAGATGCGGCGCTACAAGCAGGACCGCGGCATCCGGGCCGTCTGGCCCGCGGGCGAGCGGATCGTCGTAGCCGTCAGCCCGAGCCCGATGTCGGGCAAACTGGTGCGGGCCGCCAAGCGCATGGCGGCGGGGCTGCACGCGGAGTTGATCGCGGTGTATGTCGAGACGCCCCGCACCGCAAACCTGTCGGCTGCGAACCGCGAGCGGCTCGACGCGAACCTGCGGCTGGCCGAATCGCTTGGAGGGACAACGCACACGCTCACGGGCGACAGCGCGGCCCGGGAACTCATCACCTTCGCACGCTCGCGCAATGTCGGAAGGGTCGTCGTCGGCAAGACCGAGAGGCCCCGCTGGAAGGAGGTTCTGTTCGGTTCCTTCGTCGACAACCTGATCCGCGAGAGCGGCGACATCGACATCTACGTGGTCCGAGGCGATGAGTCGGCGTCTGCCGTGACACAACCGGCTCGAAGCGCACCAGCGAGCGGCGCCCGGGCCCCCAAGCCGCTCGCCCGCGTTGCCGGCGAACTCACGGCGTCAGCCGGCATGGTCGTGGCGTGCGCTCTCGTGGGGCTTGCGTTCTTTCGCCCCCCGGATCTCTCCGAGGAGTCACTCATCCTCCTTGCCGGTGTGGTTGTGAGCGCGCTGTGGTTCGGCCGTGTCGCGGCAATCTTTGCCAGCATCCTGGCGGTGCTGGCTTTCAATTATTTCTTCACCGAGCCGCGCTTCACGCTGAACATCAACGACGCCGGCTACCTGGTCACGTTCTGCGTCATGCTCGCCGTGGGTGTCGTCGTCGGCACGCTTGCGGCCCGTGCACGAGAGCAGCGCCTCCGCGCCTGGTCCCGCGAGCGGGCGACGGCGGCCCAGCACGCACTCTCGCGCGAGCTCGCCGCCGCACGCGATGCCCGCGGCGTGGGCGCGATCGTTGCACGTCATGCGCACGACCTACTCCAGGCTGACGCGGTCGTCTGCGCGCCCGTTCCACTCGCAAGAGACGGCGGCTCATTGAGGGCGAGAGAGCTTGACGCGGCCGCCGCCGCAGGCCCCGGCGGTCCCGACTGGTACTCCGGCGAGGGTGAGGAGCCGGCGCGCGAGCGCGGGGTGGCTCAGTGGAGCTTTGATCACGGGAACCCCGCTGGGCGCGGCACATCAACGCTCCCCTCGGCTCAGGGCCGCTTTGTGCCCCTGATCGGCAGCAGCGGCAAGGTCGGTGTCCTCGGTATTCGAGCTCATGTGACGGAACGCCTCGATCCCTTCGACGCGGCCCAGCTCGCCACGCTTGATTCGATCGCGTCGCAGGCCGCTTCGGCGCTGGAGCGCGTCACGCTTGCCGAGTCCGAGCAGACGGCCCGCATCGACGCCGAGCGCGAACGACTTCGCAGCGCGTTGCTCAGTTCCGTATCCCATGACCTCCGCACACCGCTCGCCAGCATCACCGGTGCCGCGAGCACGCTCCAGCAAGTGGATGCCGCCCAGAGTTCCGAGCAGTCCGAAGGCCCCGCCATCGACGAGCCGACACGCGCGGCCCTGCTCCGAACGATCGTTGACGAGTCGTCCCGCCTCAATGACATCATCGCCAACCTCGTCTTTGCCACGCGTCTTGAATCCGGCCCCGTTGATCTGCGGCGGGAGTGGACGACGGTTGAGGAGATCGTGGGGGCTGGGCTCTCACGCCACCGAAATGCGCTCGCCACGCGCCCCTTCCGCGTCCATATGCCTAACGACCTGCCCATGATTCGCGTCGACAACGCGATGCTCCCGCAAGTCGTCCACAACCTCGTCGAGAACGCGCTCCGCTACACCGCGCCGGGTACGCCACTCGGGGTATCAACGTGGACCAGCGAAACAAATGTCGTCATCAGGGTCTGGGACGAGGGTGCTGGGCTCGCCGATGATGAGTCATCCAAGGTGTTCGAGCGCTTTTATCGAGGCCGCGTCAGCAAGACGGCGGGCTCGAACGCTCACGCGGCAACATCGACGGGCATGGGCTTGGGCCTGACGATCTGTGAGGGGATCATCCGCGTGCACGGCGGACGCATCTGGGCTGAGCCCAACACCCCGAGAGGTGTCGCGTTCCTCTTCTCGCTTCCGGTCGATTTCCCGCAGCCCGTGCTTCCAGCCAAGGAGGACGCTGGGGCAGATCGCGGCACGACCACCTTGCCGACGACGTTCAAAGGCGGGCAGATTGGAGGCAGCACGCAATGACCAACTCATCACCAAGCCCGGCACGTGCGCACCCGCTTCAGGCCACGCCGCCAGCGCACATGCCACTCGTGCTCATCATCGAAGACGAGGAGCCCATCCGCCGCTTCCTCCGCGCCACGCTCGAAGCCAACCACTACCGCGTGAAGGAAGCTGGCACGGCCCGCGAAGGGACTCTGCTGACGATGACCGCCTACCCGGATGTCATCTTGCTGGATCTTGCCCTTCCCGACGGCGACGGCCTGAACGTCACCCGCGCGATCCGCAAAGAGGCCCGCACGCCGATTGTCGTCCTCTCCGCGCGCGGGCAGGAGAGCGATAAGGTGGCCGCCCTCGATGCTGGAGCGGACGACTATCTCACCAAACCCTTCGGCGTCGGCGAACTGCTCGCCCGCTTGCGGGTTGCCCTGCGCCATGCGACCTCGGCTACGGGTCGGGGTGCTTCAGGGGGTTCGGAGTTACCGCCGTATGAATGCACCGCCGGCGGTCGGACCCTGCGTGTGGACCTCGCGGCTCGACTGGTCTTCGTGACCGACCAAGCCACCGAACCCGAAAGCCCCGTACCTCGCGAGGTCCGCTTGACGCCGATGGAGTTCAAGCTGTTGGCGTTCCTGGTCAAGCACGCGGGCAAGGTGCTCACCCACCAGATGATCCTCAAAGAGGTCTGGGGCCCGCAGCACGCCAGCGATTTGCAGTATCTCCGTGTCTACGCCGGAGAACTTCGCAAGAAGCTGGAGGTCGATCCCGCCCAGCCGCGGTTCATCGTGACCGAACCCGGGGTTGGCTACCGTCTCGCCGAGGGTCGGAGCACTCCGACCTACCCCGCGTAACTGCAATTGTTTTCTACGGCCGCCGAGCGGACACCTTGATTCGATCAGGGGTGCGGGACTGATGCAACCGGAAGACGAGCGCTGAGTCCCTGGCACGCCGAATCCGCCCGGTGACGTGATCGCAGGCTCCAAGTATCTGTGACCCAAACTAAGGCCCATCGCTCGGGCTCAGGTCGGCCGAAGCCGGCAGCCCAAAGGCGCCACCCGCAACGGCGCCAAATCGGAACGCGACGGGCGAAGGCACGAACCAAGCTCACCCAGAATCCTTTGGAGTTCGCCCTGGGCGCATCCCCCACCCTCTCATCCGGGCCGCGTCGCTCGGCTCGAAGCAGAGAGATTCGCCGACGACCGCGAGCCCGATATCAATGGTCTCGGCGTCCCGCAAAGTAGCGCCACGCGCACCAGAGATGGAGTGCCGCCGAGGCGACGCCGGACACGTCGGGCGCATCGCGATGCTGGTTGGGCTCGCTGGGGTTGTGTGATGACGATTACCAGACCGACCGAGATTGAATGGCACCGCGACAATCAACGGATAACCGCATCTGTAGTGCGCAAGCGTCGTTTCCGCGCGACGGGCACCCGGATTTGGCGGTCGCCGGGGGCGGTAAGGTGACGGCCGCCGAACACGCGAAGCGAATTCCCGTATAGTGTCTGGCGGCCCACGATGCGAAGAATGCTCATCCAACGCCTGATCGTCACACTCTGCCTGGCGGCATTCGCCCTGGGACAGACGGTGTTTGCATCGGTGGGTGTCTGGTGCACAGACGCCGAGGGGACTTCCCGGATCGAGTACGCGTGCTTCAAGTCGCCACAGGGCACCTGCCTGTCCCCGTGTGCCGAACCGGATGTGCACGCGACATCTGAAGTCCACGAAGACGAGCCCCTTTCACCGTTTCCGTGTGAGGACACGCCTCTCGGCCCGCAGTTGACGGCAGTGAGGATTCTCCATTCGGACCTCGCTGTTGGGGCGGGCTTGGAAAGTTTTACGCCCGCCATTTCGTGTGACGCTCGGACCTTCGAGCCCGACGCGACCGTGGTTGCCGTTGGTCGCAATCGCGAGCGAAGGCGCCCCCCCGACTCGCTGGACCGTTTGCGCTCGGTCGTACTCGTCCTTTAGCCGTGCGTTGGCCTGATCGTATTGGACCGCCCGAAGGGCGCGTGATCCGGCTGTCGCCGGGGCCGCGACCGCATCGGGCGGGCTTAATGCCGTAACGACTCTCCGTCGTCGTCGCACCAATCCAAACGCAGGACCGGCACACCACCCTTGGTATCGCCACGCACGGAATCGCCGCGATTTCCGCCTGCGATCCGTCGCGAGCGGGGCCGCCGGCGCGAAGCAGCCCCAACGGACCCGAAGAGGCCCAAACCCATGTACACCCATGTACCAGGCGTTCGACGCGCCAGGCTGGCTCCAGCGTTGGCGATCGCCGCGGCAGCGTTATACGGCTGCCACGGCCCGCCTCGGGCAGAAATCGACGTGGCCCGCGATGCGGGTGACGCGACCGGGCTCTCCGGCTGCGTCGAATTCATCAGCGTCGGACCCAAGGGTGGCCCCCTCGACGAGCCGGGAGCGACGGACACGTCGTTGACGCAGGCCGAAGCCCTCCGCCGCGCGGTGACGACCGATCCCGGCCTCCAGGCCGCGATGGCGCGCGTGCGGATTGCCGCGGCCGACGCCGACCAGGCACGCCTTCTCCCAAACCCGGTGCTGAGCGTCGTGCTCCGCTGGGGCGCCGGCTCACCGCAGATAGAGGCGTCGCTGGCGCAGGACTTCGTGCGAGCGATGCAAATTCCCCGGCGAGCCAGCGCCGCCGACAACAGGCTGCGACAGGCGGCGGCGGACGCGGTGACTGTCGCGATCGACGTCGCCGGCGAGGTCCAGGAACGATATGTCGCGGCGCAAGCATCGGCGGAGCTCGTGCCACTGCTGCGCCAGCGGCTGGTCATCCTGGAGCGTCTGGCGGCGGTCGCTCGATCGCGTCTGGAGGCCGGGGAGGGCACTCGCGGCGACCTTGCGACTTTGCAAGCTCAGGTTGTTGAGCTCGGCATCGACATCGATCGGGCCGTCCTCGCCGAGCGCACGGATCGAATTCGGCTCGCTCGACTCATCGGCGAGCCGTCGTCGGCCGCGACTTGGACGCTCGATCTCTGGACCGAGCCGGGCATCGAATTGGAGCCGGAAATACGCTGGGTGGACCTGGCACTGCTCCGACGCCCGGAGATTCAGTCGATCGCCTGGAGGCTTCGGGCGCTCGGCGACGACGAGGCGCTTGCCCGGCTGCTTCCCTCGGACGGCGCGAGCCTCGGTGCCGACGCCCAGTGGGACAGCGGGTTCTTCGCCGGTCCCTCGGCCTCAACTCCGATCCCGGTCTTCGACACGGGACAAGCACGCCAAGCTCGCGTCACCGCCGAACAGCTCGAAGCCCGGCATGACCTCACGCTGGCCCGTCGCAAGGTCGTTGAAGAAGTCCGCGTGGCCTACCAAGAGATGTCCGCGAGCAACGCCAACCTCGCGAGGATTCGCGGGGAGCTCATCCCCCTGCAGGAATCCCGCTGTCAGCTCGCCGAGGCGGCGTATCGCGCGGGACAGTGCGACGTCACTTCCCTCTATCTGACCGAACACGACCTTCGCCTTGCGCGCGCCAAAGCCATCGAGGTGGAGCGTCAAGCGGCGACGTCCCTCGTTCGCCTGCAGCGTGCCGTGGGCGGGCCGGGCGTGGCCTCGGCGCTGGCGACCCCTCCGCCACGCACGCCCACCACCCCACCGCCAGAACCAACTCCAAGGCAAGGGAGCACATCCGCTCCACGTGTTCAGCCCTGATACCTCGAGTCATCCTCGGTCCGGTTCGCACCCTCAGCATCAAAGCAGCAGCACCCGAGATCACCCATGCACACCCCCGCACACCACGGCTCCCTTTCCACTCGACGACACCTCATCGCCACCCGCACGGCGCTCGCCGCAACAGCCGTCGTGCTCTGGCTCCTTGGCGGGTGCAATGAGCACGCCGACCGTGGCGGCCACGACCACACCACCCAAGGCGGCGCGGCGAAACACAATGAAGGCGAGCACGCCGACGAGGTTACCCTCACCGAGGAGGCCATCGACCGCTACGGCGTCAGGGTCCAAGCCGCCCAGCTCGGGATGCTAAGGCCAACGCTCACGGCTCCGGCGCGCGTGGCGTTCAACACCGAGGCGATGGCCCACGTCGGCTCGCCGCTGCGGGGGCGAGCGGTTGACATTCGAGTGCGCCTCGGCGACATGGTCAGACGCGGCGATACCCTGCTCGTGGTCGAGAGCCCTGAACTCGGCGAGGCCCAGGCGGACTATTTCCAGAAGCGCATCACTGCCCAGACTGCGGTCCCGAGCGTGGACCTCGCCAAGGTCTCGTGGGAACGAGCCAAGGGCCTGTACGAGCAGTCGCAGGGCATTTCGCTGACCGAGGTGCAGAAGCGCGAGGCGGAGCACAAGGCCGCCCTCGCTGCCCAGCGGGCGGCCCAGGCGGCGGCTGTTGCCTCGGAGAATCGTCTGCACCTGCTCGGCATGACGCAGGCGGCCATCGAGGAGCTTGCCTCGACAGGGGAGATCGCGCCTCGCCACACCCTCCACGCACCGATCGACGGCCAGGTTGTCGATCGTGAGATCACCCTGGGGGAGCTCGTCAACCCCGATCGCGAGGCGCTCCTGGTTCTGGCAGACACCCGCACGCTGTGGGTGCTGGCCGATGTCCCCGAGGCCCGCCTTCCCGAGATCGCCCTCGGGGCAAGGTCGTGGGTGGCTGTCGGAAAGACCGGTGCCCAACGCTTCGAAGGGCAAGTCGCGTTCGTGGCCCCGCTCGTCGACGCGGCGACCCGGACCGCTCAAGTACGCATCGAGGTGCCCGCCGCCGCATTGACCCTCAAGCCGGGCATGTTCGCGCAGGTTGAGATCGTCGCGATCGACCCCGCCAACCCGGAGCCATCGCCGATGGTGGCAGTCCCTGATGAGGCCGTGCAGACGGTCGAGGGCGGCCCGGCGGTCTTTGTCCCCGTGAAGGGAGAGCCGGGGACATTCGCCAAGCGGGCCATCACGGTTGGCCCCTCCATCGGTGGGCTTGTGCCCATTCTCGGAGGGTTGGTCGAGGGGGAGGAGTTTGTCGCCAGCGGTACGTTCATTCTCAAGGCGGAACTCGGCAAAGGCAGCGCGGCCCATGAGCACTAGGCCATGCAACCACATCTCACCAAGGGACCCCGTCCATGCTTGAATCCATCCTCCACTTCTCGATCAAGAACCGCTGGCTCGTTCTGCTGCTCACCGTGATGGTCGGGGCCTTGGGATTCTTCTCGCTTAGGAAGCTCCCCGTCGACGCGGTCCCCGATATCACCAATAACCAAGTACAAATCAACGCCGTCGCGCCGAGCCTCTCGCCCATTGAGGTGGAGAAGCAGGTGACGTTTACGATCGAGAACGCGCTGGCGGGAATTCCCGGCCTGGAATCGACCCGGTCGATTTCCCGCAACGGCTTTGCGCAGATCACGGCCATCTTCGAGGACGACGTGAGCATCTACTTTGCCCGTCAGCAGGTGAGCGAGCGCCTGGATGAAGCGAAAGTGAGCCTGCCCCCGGGCGTCGAGCCGGTGATGGGCCCGATCGCTACCGGGCTGGGCGAGATCTACATGTACACAGTCGAATACGACACGCCACAGGGAGCCGGCGCGACCTACACACCCGGCAGGCCTGGTTGGCAGAGGGAGGCCCTGTACCTCACCCCCGAGGGCCGAAACCTCACGAGCGACCTCGAATTCGCATCTTACTTACGCGAGGTGCAGGACTGGATCATCCGCCCGCAGCTCAGAAGCGTGAAGGACGTGGCGGGTGTTGAGGCCATCGGCGGGTACGTCAAGCAGTATCACATCCAGCCCGACCCGATGAAGCTCGTCTCCTACGGCCTGTCGTTCGCCGAGGTGATCGACGCCATCGAGAAGAACAACATTTCTACTGGCGCGGGGTACGTCGAGCATAAGGGCGAGAGTTACCTGGTGCGGGCCACGGGCCGGCTTGAGAAGCCCGAGCAGATCGCGGAGATCGTCGTGGCGTCGCGCGGGGGTGTGCCCATCCGCGTCAAGGACATCGTACAAGACGGAGGCGGAGGGATCGGAATCGGCCGCGAACTCCGCACGGGCTCGGCCAGCGAGAACGGCGAGGAAGTGGTTGTCGCCACAACGATCATGCTGCTCGGCGCGAACAGCCGCACCGTTGCCGCCAGCGTCGATGCGAAGATGGCGGAGGTGCAGCGATCACTCCCGCCGGGGATCAATGCCAAGACCGTGCTCAACCGGACGAAGCTGGTCGACGCCACCATCGCCACGGTTCAGAAGAACCTGCTCGAAGGCGCGGTGCTGGTCATCGTGGTGCTCCTACTACTGCTGGGCAATGTCCGCGCGGCCCTCATCTGCGCGCTGGCGATTCCGCTCTCCATGCTGATGACCGCGGCCGGCATGGTCAAGGGCAACGTCAGCGGCAACCTCATGTCGTTGGGTGCGATCGACTTCGGCCTGATCGTGGACGGCGCTGTCATCATCGTGGAGAACTGCCTGCGCCGCCTCGGCGAAGCCCAGCACCACAAGGGCCGCCTGCTCACCCTGCAAGAACGCCTGCACGAAGTCATGGTCGCCGCGAAGGAGATGATCCAGCCATCGGTCTACGGACAGGCGATCATCGTGACGGTCTACTTCCCGGTCCTCGCGCTGACCGGCGTCGAGGGCAAGATGTTCCAGCCGATGGCGCTCACCGTCATTTTCGCGCTGCTCGCGGCGTTCATCCTCTCGCTGACGTTTGTCCCGGCGATGGTCGCCATCCTCATCACTGGCAAGGTGACGGAGAAGGACATGTTCCTGATCCGCTGGGCCAAGGCCGCGTATGAGCCGGTGCTCAAGAAGGCCGTGCGGTTCCGCTGGCCCGTCGCCGGCGCGTCGGTTCTTGCGTTTGCCGCGTCCGCGATCCTCTTCACGCGGCTCGGGCAGGAGTTCGTTCCCACGCTCGACGAGACGGACGTCGCGATGCACGCGATGCGCATTCCTTCGACGGGGATCACCCAGTCGCAGGCCATGCAGTTCGATGTGGAGCGGGCCGTCTCGTCGATCCCGGAGGTCGCGTTCATCTACTCCAAGACCGGCACGGCGGAGATGGCGACAGATCCGATGCCGCCAAACGTCTCCGATACGTTCATCATCTTCAAGGACAAGAGCCGGTGGCGTAGCGAGGCGGAATTGGACCGGCTCATCGCTGAGAAGCAGGCAGCGATGGAGAAGATGGGCGCGCACGCTGGCGGGCATGATGAGCACGGTGGCGAGGTCGGAGGGCATGAAGAGGAGTCCGAACTGAAGATCGAGGGCCATAAGGGCAAGCTCATCCGGCTGATCCAGTTCACCGTGGCCGCGGTCCCCGGCAATAACTACGAGTTCACGCAGCCCATCCAGATGCGATTCAACGAACTCATCTCGGGAGTTCGCGGAGATGTGGCGGTCAAGGTCTACGGCGACGACTTTGACTCGATGGAGAATACAGCCCAGCAGGTGCTCGCGGTGCTCCAGGGCATCCCCGGTGCGGCCGACGCCAAAGCCGAACAGACCGAGGGGCTGCCGGTCATGACAGTGGACATCGACCGCGCCGCGATCGCCCGCTACGGCCTCTCCGTGCACGATGTCCAGGAGGTCGTGGCGGTCGCCATGGGCGGGCGCGAGGCCGGTCAGGTGTTTGAAGGGGACCGCCGCTTCGACTTGGTCGTTCGACTTCCCGATGCACTCCGCGGCAAGATCGACACGCTCGGCCGGCTTCCGATCCCGCTTCCGAAGGGGCGCGACGAGCGACAGACGGTGCGCCTCGCGCGTGCGGGCGGCGGCGCCGGCCCGGGCACGCCCATCGACGAAATGGGCTTCGTCCCGCTGGGCAACGTCGCCAAGGTCGATGTCGCTGAAGGCACCAACCAGATCAGCCGCGAGAACGGCAAGCGACGCATTGTGGTCCAGTGCAACGTGCGCGGCCGAGACCTGGGCTCGTTCGTCGAAGAAGCCCAGTCAAAGATGGCCTCGGTCCGGTTGCCGGCAGGCCAATGGATCCGCTGGGGCGGGCAGTTTGAGAACCTCGTGGCGGCCAAGCAGCGACTTACGGTCGTGGTGCCAATCTGCTTCTTCCTGATCTTCCTTCTGCTCTTCTCGACGTTCAAGAGCGTCAAGTACGCGCTGCTGGTCTTCAGCACCGTGCCGCTGGGTCTGACAGGCGGCATCGTCGCGCTCTGGCTGCGCGATATGCCGTTCTCCATCTCCGCGGCCGTGGGGTTCATCGCCCTCTCGGGCGTGGCGGTTCTCAACGGTCTCGTAATGGTCTCATTCATCAACCAGCTCCGCCGCGAGGGTCTTGCGCGCGACGACGCCCTTCTGCGCGGATGTCTTACGCGGCTCCGCCCCGTGCTCATGACCGCGATGGTGGCATCGCTGGGCTTTGCGCCCATGGCGCTCGCCCACGGGACGGGCGCCGAGGTGCAGAAGCCGCTCGCGACGGTCGTCATTGGTGGACTGATCTCCAGCACGCTTTTGACGCTGGTCGTGCTTCCCTCGCTCTACCGCATCTTCACCGCCCGACAATCCGCCGGGGCGTTTGCGAGTGCCGAGCAACCTAGGGAGAAGCCAGCCGCCGGAACGCCTGAAATCCGCCCAGGTGACGCCGGCGCGCCGCTTTCCCTCACGAAGGGGGCCGCCGAGCCCGACCAGAATGACCATGTCCCGAGCATCGTCACGGAAGACCACCCACCGACGAGCGATGGCCCCTGAGGGTTTCGCCCGGCCCGATCCACGCGCGACCGGGCGCGAGCCGGGCGAATCGGCCGCGAGCGTGCCCCCAACGGCGCTTCGACCATTCGTGGCGCCCCCGACCTCGCCACCCGTCCCTGTATTCCTAGGGCTTGGACACCCATGGGAGCCCATCGCCGAACGCCATCGGCGACTCGGCGTCCGTGCGGGACACCGTGCCCGGGCGATCCCGCGGGGCGTGAGCGGCTCGGAATCAGATGCCGGCGGACGGGTAGGGCAGCCGCGCCGGCCTGGCGATTGTCCCGTCCCAATGCTTCCTGATGGCCGCGTCCGTGATCGCGTACCCCCAGTTGATCAGGCGTTCCTGGAGTTCGTCCGCCATCGAATCGAGGCGCGTCGGCACGCGCGCGAGTTCCTGCGTTCGATCGAACGGCGCGGGGAACGCATCGGCGAGCTGGTAATTGGCGATATCGCTGCGGACGCTCCAGAACGCCCCGGCTCGGCGGTGTTCGGCGTCTTTGGATTGGAACGCGTCGAGAAGCTGGCGCTTTCGCAGACTGCGCACCTGGTTGTCGACCAGATCGAGCACGCGCTTGCTGTGGCTCGCCCAATTCTCCGCAGGCTTTTCCTCGGCCTGCATCTGCCCGCCCGCGTCGCTGACGAGCAGCGTGCGGCAGCGTTTGAACGCGGTCTCGAGCCCGAGATTGTCGTAGACCCCGCCATCGGTGAGGATCATGCGCGTGGTGAACGGCTCGCGCTGCAGGCCGGCGCCGGAGCCCGGCTCGAATTCGCCGGGCTTGAACTTCAGCGTGACGGGCGAAAGCACGGGGGGAAACGCCGACGACGCCCCCACCGCGACGGCGAGTTCCGTGCGCGGCAAGGGGACTTTGCCGACGCGCCAGTCCCAGGTATAGGGCTTGCTGAATCGGACGAGCGCGCCGCTCTGCACGTTGGTGGCGTTGAAGATGAAGCGCGGCGAATTGGGAAGGTCCTCGAGCGTCTTGGTACCAAAGAGCACCTTGCGGTACTCGCGCGCGACCATGTCGCCCACGGTCACGCCCGGCAGGATCGCGCCCACGAGGATCGACTCAACATCAACGTCGGTCGACGCCATGCGCCTCAGGGGCATGACGACGTGTTCAACGAATGCGTCGCGGCTGAAGGCGCTGCCCGAGAGTTTCGCCCAGGCAAGCCCCAGCACGCCGCCGGTGATCGAGCCGCCCGACACGCACGAGACCCTCGAGAGCCGGGCGAGCACACCGGCCTCGTTGAGACGCCAGAGCGTGCCGACGTGGAACACCATGGCGCGGTACCCGCCGCCCGAGAGACATAGGGCGATCGCGTCTTCAAGCCTCGACTCGCCCGCGGCCTCGCTCGCCGCGTCGCCGATCATGCCGGCGTGGTCGGAGTTGATGCGGAACGCGGCTTCTTCGTCGGAAGGTGGATCGGTCTTGGGCATGGCGAGGCCTCCCCACCCGCAGCGTATCAACGCGACCGCCGATTGCAAGTTGACATAACACGCGGCGCTGCATCCTCCGATCGCGGCATGCCGATACCGCGTCCTCAATCCGCGTAGGCCCGCGGAGTCGTTGGCATTCCTCAACTCGCCGACAGGTCGAGGCCGTTCGGGGGCTCCAACGGCGTGGCGACTCGGCGGCCGATCCGAGCACGCCCACGTCAGAAATCAAACTGATCGATGTTGCTCTTGTCGAACGTGAACGGCGTGCCGAGCATGACATTGTCCCCCACCACGTCCTTGGTGCCGAGTTTGCCGGCTCTGAGCTGGGTCTGACCGGACCTCAGTTCGCCCCGGCACAGAGCGCTGGCGGCGTGCACCGCGAGGTAGCCCAGGTCCATCGTGTTCCACAGCACCACGCCGTCCGTGACGCCCTCCTTCACGAATCGTTTGTTGTCGTTCGGGAGGCCGAGCCCGATGACCTTGACATCCTTTCGGCCCAGCTGCTTCACCGCCTCGGCCGCCCCCGGCACGCCAGGCGAGCAGATCGCCATGATAACCTTCACATCCGGGCTCGCGTTCAGGATCGACGTCGTCACCTCAAAGGCTTTGCTCTGCTGATCGTCGCAGGGCTGCACGCCGGCGAGCTCGACATCGGGGTACTTCTCCTTCAGCCTCGCTTCGATGTGCTTGCGCCACTCGTTCTGGTTGGCGGCGGTGAGCGACGCCGTCACGATCGCAAACCGCCCCTTGTTGTTGAGCAGGCGGGCGGCGTGGTCCATCAGCGTGTAGCCGATTCCCTGAGGCGTGGCCTGATTCACGAAGAAATCGCGCGCGTCGGACTCGGCGTCGGCGTCCCATGTCACGACCTTGATGCCGCGCGAGCGAGCCTTGCGGAGCACGCCCGAGAGCGCCTCGCGATTCTCGACGGAGACCGTGATGACGTCGACGCCGCGCGTGATCCAGGCGTCAATGACCTCGCTCTGCTTGGCGGGGTCGGTCTCGGTCGGGCCGTCCCAGACCAGGTCGATGCCGAGTTCCTTGGCCGCCTCTTCCGCGCCCTTCCGGCACGCGATGAAGTAGGCGTTGCCCTTGCTTTTGGGCATCATCGCGACGGTCAGCGGCCTTCGCGCCGGCTCCGGCGATGCGTCCGCGGCGCGATCGGTTGCGGCGGGCCTCGCCTTGCTGGTGTCCGTGGTGCCATCGGGCGCGTCCCGGAAGGACTTGGCGAGCATCCAGTTGCTCCCCGCGACGAGGCCCGCGGCCACGAGAATCACGATGCACAACGCCGCCAGTTGCGAGTTTCTCATATCAAGCTCCGAACCATCGGCGCCCTTGCTCGCGCCGGATGCCCTTGCTGTTCGAGGGCGCTCCACGGCGATGCTCGCCAGCAGCACCAACCCCGTCAGCACCCCCGCCAGCTCCGCCGGCCCATCGGCCAGACGCACGCCGTTCTGCAACACCGCGATGGTGAAGAGGCCGAGGAGAGTTCCGACGATGCTCCCGCGCCCGCCGGAGATCGACGTGCCCCCGAGCACCACCGCGGTGATCGCCGAAAGCTCGTAGCCGGTCCCCGCGTCGGCCTTGGCCTGCCCGATGTGCGCGACGTAGACGACCGACGCCACGCCCGCCGTCAGTCCGGCAAGCGTGTACGCGAGCGTGAGCGATCGCTCGACATTCACGCACGAGTGGCGTGCCGCCGACTCCGAAAAGCCAATCATCGTCCATGCGCGTCCGGCGATCCCGCGATGCACGAGCAGCCAGAAGAAGAACGACCCGGCGACCAGGATCGGCAGCTGCATCGGCACCACGCCGCCGAGATAGCCCTGGCCGAGCGTGAGAAACCAGTCGGGAAAGCCGGTGACGGTGTCAACGCCGCGCGTGATCGCTTCGGCGCTCCCGCGGAAGAGCCAGAGGGTGCCGAGAGTGACGATGAGGGGCGGGATCTTGGCACGGGTGACCAGCGCCGCGTTGAGGAGCCCGCCCAGCCCGCCGACCGCGATGCCCGCGCACGCCGCGAGCCAGAGCGGCCAGCCCGCGTCGCGCCAGAGCAGGCCCATCACGACCGCCGAGAGTGCCATGAGCGCGCCGACGGAGAGATCGATGCCGCCCGTCATGATGACGGGCGTGAGGGCCAAGGCGAGCAGCCCGAGCTCGACCGAAAGTCGCCCGATCTCCAGCGCGTTGGGCGCCGAGAAAAAGTTGGTGCCGATCACGCCGAAGAACGCGACCAGGATCGCCAGGGCGACCGCGAGCATCACGCTTCGTGGCGCGGCCCGAAAGTGACCGTCGCTGGCGGGATCGCGCACGCCGGTGTTGGTGGTCTGGTTGCTCATGCGCGACCCTGCCGCGCCGAGGCGTCGGCCCCCACCGCGACCAGGATGATGAGCCCCTGGATCACGCGCTCCCACTGCGGCTGCACCCCCAGGAACACCAGCGCCGGCCCGATGATCGAGAGGAGCACGGCGCCCAGGAGCACCCCGACCATCGACGCCCGCCCGCCCGAGACCGCCGCCCCGCCGACGACCGCGGCCGCAATCGCGCGGAGTTCCAGCCCCGCGCCGGCGCCGGGATCGATATCGCCGAAGCGCACCGACCCGAGCACCGCGGCCAGCGCCGCCGTCGCCCCGCTCAGCACGAACACGCCCACCACCACGCGAGTCGGGCGCAGACCAAGCAAGCGGGCGGCCTCGGGATTCGAGCCCACCAGGAAGACATCGCGCCCCGGATGCGTGAAGCGAGCGCCCAGCGCAACCGCCCCCCACAACGCCAGCGCGCCGACCACGACCGCAGCCTGGCCCGCACCCTGCGAGAGCCCGAACCACTGAAAGCCCGCGGGCAGATCGTGAACAAACTCGCCCCCTCGCCACCAGCGCAGCAGCTCGCGCCAGATCACCATTGTGCCGAGCGTCGCGACAATCGCCGGGAGCTTCATGACGCCGACGAGCAGGCCGTTGGCCAGCCCCAGCAAAGCCCCGAGCACGACCGCGGCCAGCATGGCGAGCGGGAAAGGCGCGCCGCCCGACACCAGCATCCCCGCGCTCACGGCGCACAGGCTGAACTGCGAGCCGATCGAGACATCGATCTGGCGCGTGACGATGACGAGCGTCGCGCCCGTCGCCGCGACCAGCAGCGGCGCCGCCCCGACCACGATCGAGAGCATGTTGGCCGCGTCGAAAAACCTTGGCCCGAGGAACGCGAGCAACGCCAGCAGCACGCCGATCGCGCCAAGGAGCGTCAGGACTCTGGCCAGCGCGGCGTTCACTCCCCACCCCCCACGGCCAGGGACATCACGCGCTCCGGCGTCGCCTCCGCGCGATCAAGCACGCCCACCAACCGCCCGGCGCGCATCACGCCGACCCGATCGCTCATCGACCGCACCTCGTCCAACTCCGACGAAACCAGCAGCACGCCCGCGCCGCGAGACGCCATCTCGCGGATAATCCGGTGAATCTCGGCCTTGGCGGCGACGTCGACGCCCTGGGTCGGCTCATCGAGGAGAAGAATGCGCGGGCGGCCGGCGGCCCGCTGCGCGATCGCTACCTTCTGCTGATTGCCGCCGGACAGCGATGAGACCAGGGCGCCCGCGTTCGGTGGACGAACGTCGAACCGCCGGATGGCCGCGGTTGCGGCGGCGGACTCGCGCTCGCGGTCGGCGAGGCCGAGCAGCGATGCCTCGCGCCCGGCGCCCGACATCGTCGCGGCGTTTACGTTCTCGGCAACAGTCATCTCGCCGATCACGCCGTCACGCCGGCGATCCTCGGGGAGGTACCCGATGCCGAGCCGCGCCGCGTCGAGCGGAGAACGGATCGCGCACGGACGACCATCGACGAGAATCCGCCCGCCATCGGCCGGATCGTGACCCGCGATGATCCGCGCCAGCTCCGTCCGCCCCGAGCCAACGAGCCCCGCGATGCCAAGCACTTCGCCCGCACGGATCGAGAGCGAAACATCACGTACCCCCGACCGGGCGCGCGAAACCCGCTCCAGCTCCAGCAGCGACGCCGTGCCGACCGACTCCACCATCGCTCGATCCGTCGGCGCCGCCTCCGAGTACGCTCGTCCCACCATCAGCGACACGATCGCGTCGCGCGACAGGTCGCCCATCTCGCGGGTTGCCACGAGCTGCCCGTCGCGCAGCACGCTGACGCGATCCGCAATGAGGGGAAGTTCCTCGAGCCGGTGCGAGATGTACACGATGGCGGCGCCCCGCCCCCGGAGCGTTCGGATCACATCAAACAGCCGGTGCGCGTCGTCGACGCCCAGGCCCGCGGTCGGCTCGTCGAACAGCACGACCGAAGCGTCGCTCGCCAGCGCCCGCGCGATCTCCACCAGTTGCTGCCGCGCGAACGACAACCGCCCCGCCTCCGTCTCGGGCTCAATCCTCGCGCCGATGCGGTCGAGCGCCTCGCCCGCGCGGCGTCGGCGCTCCGCGTGGCGAACCAGCCCCGCAGGTCGCCTTGACTCCCACCCGATCGCGATATTCTCCGCGACCGTGACGTGCGGAAACAGCGACGGATGCTGGTGGATCACGCCGATGCCAAGGGCTCGCATCTTCGCGGGGCTCGCGTCACGAATCGCCCGGGCGCGCACGAACAACTCGCCCGAGTCGGCCTCGATCGCGCCCGCGACGAGATTGATGAGCGTCGACTTCCCCGCGCCGTTCTCACCGACCAGCGCGTGGACCTCCCCCTCGCGCACCGTAAACGAAACATCCCGCAGGGCACGCACCCCGCCGAACGACTTCGACACCTTGGAAAGTACGAGCGCGTCGGGCACGGGGCCTCCTGCTTCCTGCCCGCAGCTTACCCGCGACGTGACAACTCGTCGCGCTCATACCGCCGGACCTCGGACAGCCAGCCCGCCTCGTCCGGCACGCCCGTGCGCCGGCAGTGCTCTTCCCACACCACGCCGAACGGCAGCATCCGCGCCGTCTCTTGCAACGCCAGCCGCTCCGTAAAGTCCCCCGCGCTCTCCGCGGCCTGCAATCGCTCCCGCGGCGAGAGCAGCGCGATCAGAATCGCCTTCAGAAGCGCCCGCGAGCCGATCACCCACGCCGCCACGCGGTTGATGCTCGCGTCGAAATAATCGAGCCCGAACCGAACCCGCTCGCCGGCACGAACGCCCTCGCCCGCGATCTCGCGGAGGTCGTCGGTCAGCGTCACGACGTGGTCGCTGTCCCAGCGCACGCCGCGCGAAACGTGCAGCAGAATGCCCTCGACCCAGGGCAGCGTCGCGCTGATCTTGTCGGCGATGCCCTCGGTGGGGTGGTAGTGCCCCGCGTCGAGGCAGAGCATGATCCCCCGGGCGGCGGCGTATCCGAGATAGAACTCGTGCGAGCCCACGACATAGGACTCGCTCCCGATCCCGAACAGCTTCGGCTCGACGCAGTCGCGCTGAAAGGATCGATCGATCGGCTCGGCGAGCGCCGCGTCGAGCGACGACAGAAGACGCTCGCGCGGGCCCCGGCGATCCGCGGGCGTGTCCTTCATGCCGTCGGGGACCCAGACGTTTGTCACGCACGCCGAGCCCAGCGCCCGGCCGAAGCTCGCGCCGATGCGTCGGCAGGCCTTGGCGTGCTCAATCCAGAACTCTCGCACCCCGGCGTCGGCGTGCGCCAGCGTCATGCCGCTCGCCGCGAACCGATGGGCAAAGAACGTGGGGTTGAAGTCCAGCCCGATGCCCCGACGGCCCGCCCAATCAACCCATCGCGCGAAATGCTCCGGTCCGAGCGAGTCGCGCTCGACCTTCTTGCCGTCCGTCTCGGCGTAGATCGCGTGCAGGCTGAACCGATGGCGTCCGGGGATCAGGTCCAACGCCTTGGCGGCGTCCGTCCGCAATTCGTCGGGCGTGCGCGCCGCGCCGGGGTACGAACCCGTGACCGCCAGCCCGCCGCCGAGCGCCGCGCCGTCATGCTCAAATCCACGAACATCATCGCCCTGCCAGCAGTGGATCGAGATGGCGTAGTTCGCCATTGAGACAAGGGCCGCCTCGACATCGACCCCCACACCCGCGAACGCCTCGCAGGCCTCGGTGAATCCGCTCGGCGTGCTCACTTGGAAAGCTCCCGCTCCACCATCAGCTTCTTGCGATAGTCCACGTCGGCCCGGGCTCCCATTCGGCGGACATCCGCGTCGCTCATGAAACTCAGGCCCCCCAGCGCCGCGGCCGCGCTGCGCACCTTCGCGCTCTTGACCGCCATCAGCGTGATGTTCAGCACGTCCCGGGCGCCGGAGCCCGCCGCGATGAAGCCGTGGTTCTTCAGGTAGATCGCGCGGGGCGTCTGGTGATACCGCTCCACATACGCCCGCGCTCCGTCCCGCACCGCCCGCCCGAGCGCCACGCCGGGGTCGGCGTACTCAATCAGCAGCGACGCCGGCCCGAGCACCACGACCTCCTCGGGGAACACACGCCCCGCGAGCAGCTCGCCGAAACGCAGCGAGCAGGTGATCGCGTTGATCGCCGCCGGGTGCGTGTGCCCGACCCACGACACGCCGTCGAGTTCGAGCAGCGCCGCGTGCATGGTCGCCTCGATGGACGCGCGCGTCGCCCGCCCGTCGTCGACCTTGGCCTCGCGCAAGCACTCCGCGACCCCGTCATCGCTCGATCGCTCGTCGAGCAATCGCGTGATCGGCTCGCCCCGCACGCGGACAACCTCTCGATCGCTCAGCGTCGCCAGGGACGCGCCGCTGGCCTTGATCCAGAACGTGCCGTCCTCGCCCCGGCACGACGCGTTGCCCTCGCTCAGGATCGCCAGGTCGGGGTCGCCCAGCGCCCGCGAGAGCTCGATCAATTGCGCCGGCGGCCCCACGTGCTTCTTCATCGCGACGACTCCACAGCCCGCCCGGTCAATCGTTCCCAGCCCGCCCCGCTCGCTGGCAAGTACTCGACCGGTCGGCAAGACCTGCTCACAAGTTCCCGCGCCCGGGCGAGCCCCGCGACCTCGCCGAGCGCCATCATCTGCACCAGGAGGTTGCCCATCGCGGTCGCCTCGCCCGGCCCGGCGAGCACGCGCCGCCCCGTCGCACTGGCGGTCATCTGACACAAGAGCGTGTTCTTCACCCCGCCGCCGATGACGTGGATCGTGCCGATCGCTCGCCCGGTAAGCCGTTCGATCTGCTCCAGCGTCCGCGCATACGCCCCCGCGAGCCCTTCGAGGCACGCGCGCACGAGCTCGCCCGGCGTCCCTGGCTCTGG
The DNA here is from genome assembly GCA_016793195.1 of Phycisphaerae bacterium. Lineage (GTDB taxonomy): Bacteria > Planctomycetota > Phycisphaerae > Phycisphaerales > UBA1924 > JABWBC01. Next base: position 10,338 of record JAEUJA010000142.1, on the reverse strand, counting down.
ATCACCTGTACTCCGCGCCAGCGCCCGCACCTTCCGGATCATGTCGCCCGCCAGCGCCAGCTCCGGCGCTTCCACGTCAACCCGCGATCGAAACGGCGTCGCACGCTCGGCCTCGCCCGCCAGCTGCTCATAGCTCATGTCCACGCCGGACCGGGCCAGGTCGCGCTTGATCTCCTGCACCAGCCACAGGCCGATGACATTCTTGAGGAAGCGCGTGGTACCGTCGACGCCGTGCTCGTTGCTGAAATCCGCCGCGCGAGACTCTTCACTCAGGATCGGGCGGTCGAGCTCCACCCCCAGGAGCGACCACGTGCCGCTGGAGAGATAGCAACACCGGGAGCCCGAGAGCGGCGTGCCGACCACGGCGCTGGCCGTGTCGTGGGCCGCCGGCGCGATCACCATGACCGAAGCGGGCAAGCCGGTTTCTTCCGTGATCTCCCGCCGCACGGGGCCCAGCGCCGTGCCCGGCTGGACGATGGTGGGCAGGATGTCGCGAGGAAGACCGATGGCACGCAGCACCTCGACCGACCAATCACGCGTGCGCGCATCGAGCATCTGCGAGGTCGACGCGATCGATTGCTCCGTGGACGCCACGCCGCCGAGCATGTAGTGGAGCAAATCGGGCATGAAGAGCAGCCGCCCCGCCGCCCGAAACACCCCGGGATCGCGCGCCACCCAGCCCGCCAGCTGCGACGACGTGTTGAGCGCCATCGAGCGGACGCCGGTCAGACCATAGACCCCGGCGCGCCCGAGCCTTTGATCGAGAATCGCCAGGCCCTCGGCGTGCTCGGAGTTCCGGTAGCAGCGCGGCGTGGCCAGCAGTTCATCGCCCTTACCGAGCAGCGCGAAATCCACGCCCCAGGTGTCGACCCCGACGCTCGCGATTTCCACGTCCTGTCCAACCGCCCACGCCGCGGCCCGTTTCAACCCCTCGCGGATTTCACGCCAGATCAGGGGCAAGTCCCAGGCCGGCGCGCCGGACGTCGCCACGGGCGCGTGCAAGAAGCGGTGCGCCTCATGGAGCGACAATCCGCCCGCGCGAAGCACTCCAACCATGACGCGCCCCGACTCGGCGCCCAGATCGATCGCGATGGACCCGCGTGTCGCCATCAAGCTCTCCGCACGCAACGACGACCGGCGCGGGCCGACCAAACCCGGCTCATCGCATGAACGCCTCGACCAGCCCGCCATCAACGCAGAAGACCTGGCCCGTCGTCTTCGACGAGCGATCGCTCGCCAGGAACCAGATCGCCTCGGCCTGGTCCGCCGGCGTGATCGGCGTCTTGGTCAGCGTGCGCTGGGCATAAAACTCCGCGAGCGACGAGCGCAGCGTTTCGGTGTCGGCCTTCTCGTCGAACGCGATCTTGTACTTGATGAGCGACGCGATCACGCGATCGCGCGGGAACATCGTCGAACCCGCCACCACCGTCGCCGGCGCCACCGCGTTCACACGCACCAGCGGCGCCAGCTCGATCGCAAGCTCGCGCGCCAGGTGGTTCGCCGCGGCCTTGCTCGTGTCATACGCAAAGCTCCCGCGCTTGGACACCATGCCGTTCACGCTGGTCGTGAGCACCACGCTGGCGCGCAGACCCTGCGCCCGCAGGATCGCCGCCGCCTCGTCGGCGATGAGGTACGAGCCCATGACATTGACGTCGAACGTCTTCTTCCACGCCTCGTCGCTGATCGACCCGCCCGCGTCGGGCGCGATGTAGATGCCCGCGGTCACGATCAGCATGTCGATCCCGCCGTAGGCCAGCAGCGCCCGCCGCAGCATCGCGCGAACGCTCGCGCGGCTCGATAGGTCGACCTGGGCCGACATCGCCGGGCCGCAGGAAGACACCCCGGAGCCCGCGACACCGATCCCCTCGCCGTGGAGCTTGACAAGCTCCGCCGCGGTCGCCTCGGCGTCGGCGAGCGACAGGTCCGCGCACACGACGTGCGCGCCGTCCCTGGCCACGCGGTGCGCCACCGCCTTGCCGATCCCGTTCCCCGCGCCCACCACCACCGCCACCTTCCGACCCATCTCCGGCTCGGGCGGCATGCGCTTCAGCTTCGCCTCCTCGAGCAGCCAGTACTCGATGTCGAACGCTTCCTGCTCGGGGAGCGCGATGTAGCGGTCGATCGCCTCGCTCCCGCGCATGACCTCGACGGCACAGTTGTAAAACTCCGCCGTTACGCGCGATTCACTCTTGTTCTTGCCGAAGGCGATCATCCCCACGCCGGGGATGAGGATCACCGTCGGGTTGGGGTCGCGCATCGCCGGCGAATCCGGGCGCTTGCATCGCTCGTAATAGGAGGCGTAGTCCTTGCGGTACTGCGCGAGCCCCGCGTCCAGCGCCGCCTTCAGCTGCTCGATCGAACCCCCCGGCAGCCAGTCGGCCAGCATCGGGCGGATCTTCGTGCGCAGGAAGTGGTCCGGGCACGACGTGCCCAGCATCGCCAGCCGCGGCGCGTCGTGGCCGCACACGAACCGCAGGATCGTGTCGTCCGTCTGCACCGTGCCGATGAAGCGCCGCTCAACGGAAACCCTGCCACGAAGCCAGGGCAGAACTTCCGCCAGCAATTCGTCGCGTTTCTCCGCCGCCAGCGCCTCGCACCGCCGCCCCCCGAACGTCTTTTCGCCCTTGTCGCGGCTCTCGATAAACCGTGCGGCCTTCTCGATCAGGTCCAGCGTCAATTCGTAGCACGCCTTGTCGTCGTCGGCCCAGTTGATCAGCCCGTGCTGCCCGAGGATCACGCCCTTGGCCTTGGGGTGCTTCTCGCAGACGTCTTTGAGGACCAGGCCAAGGTCAAAGCCGGGGCGCTGCCAGGGCGTCCAGATCACCTCATCGCCATAGACCTCGCGCGTCAGCTCCGCGCCCCGCGCGCACGCCGCGATCGAGATCACGGCGTTGGGGTGCATGTGATCGACGTGCCGGCGCGGCACAAAGGCGTGCAACGGCGTGTCGATCGACGAAGCCCGCGGATTCAGGTTGAAGGTGCAGTGCGAGTACGCGCCGACCATCTCGTCCTCGATCGGCGTCTTCGGGCCGCGGGTCGCCGCGTCGCCCCACACACGCCGCAGCCCCTCGAGCTTGCCCATGGAGAGCGACGCGAACAGGCCCTTGTTGGCGGTGCGCAGGTCGCCGCCGCTCCCCTTCACCCACAGAACGTCGACGGATTCGCCGGTGAGCGGATCGCGTTCGCGAGTCTTCGACGACGTGTTCCCGCCGCCCGTGTTCGTGATGCGTTGATCGCTCCCGAGAATGTTCGAGCGATACACCAGCCGCGCCACGGGGTCCATCCCCCCGGCCTTGGCGTCGTCCCACAAGTGGCGAACGTGACGGTACTCTGAAGTCTGTCGTGACATCACTCCCCCATCAAACCAGACAGAACACCAACCTGCAACCTCCGGCAAACAGTTGGCACGGCGCGTCGCACCGGCCGGCCGCTCGCTCCTTGCCAAGATTATGGGATATCCCAACAATTTCAAGCAATTTCAGTCACAATCGGGCATGTCCGCCCCGTTCCACACCAAACATTCACCACCACCACCGACGCCCAACGCCACAGAAGGCGTCCTCCAGACCACAAAAAGCCTTTCCAATCCCTTGAACGTCGCACTTTTCATCACCTGCCTCACCGAGCAATTCACGCCCCGCGCGGGCGTCGCCGCCACTCTGGTCCTCGAGCGGCTGGGATGCCACGTCCATTTCCCGGCCGCCCAGACCTGCTGCGGCCAGCCGATGTTCAACACCGGGCACCACGCCGACGCCGCCATCCTCGCTCGCCGCATGATCGACGTCTTCGAGGCGTTCGACGCGATCGTTACGCCCTCGGCCTCCTGCGCCGCGATGGTGAAAGTCCACTCGCCCCACCTGCTCGCAAGCGACGCCGCCTACGCCGCTCGCGCGACGGCCCTCGCGGCCAAGACCTACGAGTTCGTGGAGTTTCTGTCGCGAGTTCTGCGGGTCGACCTCACCGCCCTGGGCGCTCGCCACGAATCATCCGCGACGATCCACCCCGCCTGTCACCTCCGCGAGCTCGGCCTGATGGACGAGCCGGCGAAACTCCTCGCCACGGTCGACGCCCTCAACCTCCGCCCGCTCCCCGCTCGCGACGAGTGCTGCGGCTTCGGCGGCGCCTTCAGCGTCAAGCACCCCTCGATCTCGGCCAAGATGGTCGAGAAGAAGGTCGACAATGTCGCCTCAACCCACAGCGACGCGCTGGTGTGCAGCGACGCCGGCTGCGCCATGAACATCGACGGCGCGTGCCGGAAACGCGGCGTGCGCCAGCGCATCATCTCCGCGCCCGAGATCATCGCCGAATCGCTCGCCCTCCTCCCGCGAGAGCCCGCGCCATGAGTGAGGGCCTGCTCTTTCCGCCGCTCCCCCACCGCATCGAGTCGCGGGCGCCCGCCGCCGCGCGCGACATCAGCCTGCAGCAGTTCGTCCGCCACGCGACCGTCACCAAGGACACAGGGCGCGTCGATGCCTGCCGCGCCGCGTTCGGCGTGCGCTACGACGACCTCCGGCGTCACGCCGGCGCGATCAAGTCCCACACGCTCGACCATCTCGATCTCTACCTCGAGACCTTCGAGGCCGCCGCGACCAGGGCCGGCGCGACGGTGCACTGGGCCGCCGACGCCGATTCCGCCAACCGCATCTGCCTCGACATCGCGCGCCGCGTCAACGCGAAGGTCTGCGTGAAGAGCAAGTCGATGGCGACCGAGGAAATCCGCCTGCTCCCGGCGCTCGAGGCCGCGGGCGTCAGGACCATCGAGACCGATCTCGGCGAGTTCATCGTGCAGCTCGACGGCGATGCTCCGTCGCACATCGTCACGCCCATGATCCACAAAAACCGCGCCTCGGTGGCGCGGGCCTTCGTGCGCGACCTCGGCGCGCCCTACACCGAAGACCCCGGCGAGCTCACCATGATCGCCCGCGACCACATGCGCCGGCTCTTTGCGCGGGCCGGCCTAGGCGTCTCCGGCGGAAACTTCCTCATCGCCGACACCGGCACGCTCGTCCTCTGCACCAACGAGGGCAACGCCGACCTCACCGTCTCGCTCCCGCCCGTTCATGTCGCCGTCGTCGGCATCGAGAAGCTCATCCCGACGATGGCAGATCTGCCCGTGTTCCTGAAACTGCTCGCCCGCAGCGCCACCGCCCAGCCGATCACCATCTACACGACGTGCATCACCGGACCAAGACGGGCCTCGAGCACGAACGCCCCCGCCGACGCCGACGGTCCGCGCGAACTCCACATCATCCTCCTCGACAACGGCCGCTCCCAGCTCCTGCGCGAACCCACGCGCGAACTCCTCCGCTGCATTCGCTGCGGCGCCTGCCTCAACGCCTGCCCGGTCTACAAGGCCGTCGGCGGCGGGCACGCCTACGGCTCGGTCTACTCCGGCCCCATCGGCGCCGCCATCACGCCGCACCTGCGCGGGCTGCACAACTATCCCGATCTTGCGACGGCCAGCTCACTGTGTGGTGCGTGCTTCCACGCCTGCCCGGTCCACATCGACCTGCCCGCGCAGCTCATCGCGCTCCGCGAAAAGTCCGCCCGCCGGAAGATCAGCCCCGCGCCCGAGCGAGCTGTGATGAGACTCTGGCGCTGGATCATGCAGTCGCCTCTGCGGTATCAGCTCGCGGCCAGGCTTGCCCGCATCGCGCTCTCGCGCCTCGACGGCATGGACATTCCTCTGCCCGGACCGCTCGGCGCCTGGACCTCGTGCCGTGCCACGCCGCGCCCCGGCGCGCTGGACTTCCGCGCGTGGTGGAGCACGCGCGAGCAGTCTCGCATCGGAGCGTCGGGCGGACCTGTCGTTCATGGCGAGCAAAAGGCTCGGGCGCGGGCCGGTGAAAGCCCGCCCGCACGCAAGGACGGGGGCGTCGCATGAACGATCGCGAGCTGGTTTTTTCGAGCGTGCGTGCGGCCCTGGGACGCTCGGGCGACGCCGTCCCGGACATCCATCCTCCGCGTGTTGACGATTCGCTCGCTCGCCTCGCCGGCCCCGACATCGACCTTGGCGCGCGGTTCATCGACGCCGCCACTCGCACGGGGATGAAGCCAGCGCGTGCCTCACGCGCCTCGCTGCGGGAGTCGCTCGAATCTATCGTCCGCGCCGAGGCCCCGTGCACCGTGCTGGTTGATGTCGCCGATGGCTCACTTCGCACCGTGGCCAACGATGCATGTCAGGCTCTCACCATTTCGACGCGCTCCGATCCCGACGCGCGAGCCTTCGACGCCGACCTTGCGATCATCGACGCGTCCGCCGGCGTCGCCGAAACCGGCTCGGTGCTCCTGACCAGCAACAACCGCCGCCGCTGCTCGTGGATCGTGCCGCCGAAGGTGGTCATTCTCGTGCGTGCCGGCACGCTCGTGCCCGATCTTCTCGATCTGTGGACCAGCCCCGAGTCCGCCGCCCACGCACTTGCATTAGCCCCGCCCGCCGCGATGCTGCTGGTGAGTGGCCCGAGCAAAACCGCCGACATCGAGGGCGTCCTCGTCACGGGCGTCCACGGCCCGGGGACCGTTTACATCGTCCTCATCAACGACGCTTGAGTGGATCGACGCCCGGCGATTCGAAGCAACCGCCACGCCGGCGCTCACCGTCACAATTCAATCTTGCAAGCACCCGGCGTGCAACGCGCGAGACGATCATGCGTGCCACCGACTCGCGAGTCCGCGAGCCGGTCGGTGCTCATCACGAACCTTGATGAAGTTCTGCGCCCGCTTCCGCCACTCCGTCTCTCCGTCTCTTGTCTTTTCCTCACGTCGCCTCATCCTCAACCTGCTCCACCAACCGCTCCGCGCTCCACGCCGCGTCTTGACCTGACTTCCCGCCGTGCTTCCGCGCGACGAGCTCGGCGTGGCTCGTGAAATACTTCAGGCTGCGCCCGCGAAAGTCCTCGATCGTGCGGAAGCCGTGGCGATCCATGAACGCGCGCAGCCCGCGTTCGAGCTCGCGCACGAGCCCGTAGCCGTGGACCATCACGCCCGTGCACACCTGCACCGTCGAGGCCCCGAGCAGGACAAACTCGGCCGCGTCGCCGCCGCTCTCCACGCCGCCGATCGCGCTCAGCGACGCCCGCCCGCCCACCGCCCGCGCGATCTCCATCGCCATCCGCAGCGCGATGGGCTTCACCGCCCGCCCCGAGTAACCGCCCGGCGTGGTCATCCCCTCCACCGTCGGCACGGGACGAAGCGTGTCAAGGTCGATCCCCATCACGCTCAGCACCGTGTTGATCGCGGAGATGCCGTGGCAGCCGCCCTCCACCGCCGCGACGGCCACATCCACCATGCTCGTCACGTTCGGCGTCATCTTGGCACACACCGGCACCCGCGCCACCTCGCGCACCCACCCGCACACCTCGCGCAGCACCTCCGGCGACTGGCCCATCGCCGACCCCATCCGCCGCTCCGGCAAGCCGTGCGGGCACGACATGTTCAATTCGATCGCGTCGGCCCCGGCTCGCTGCATCCGCTCCACCACCTCGTGCCACGCCGCGCGCCGATACTCCTCCATCACTGACGCGATCAGCACCCGCCCCGGATACCGCGTCTTCAGCGCCCGAAACTCTTCTTCCCACACCTCGATCGGGCGATCGCTGATCAGCTCGATGTTCTCCCATCCGACGACCTCGTCGCCCACCCGCCACCGCGCGTACCGCGGCGAGACGTTCACGATCTTCGTCGAATCGAGCACGATCGTCTTGCAGACGACGCCCCCCCACCCCTCGTCGAACGCGCGGGCGATGACGTTGGCGTTCGTCGAGGGCGGCCCGCTGGCGATGATGAACGGGTTCGCCAGCCGCAGGCCGTCAACGTGCACCGACAGATCGATCATCGAAGAGTCTCCGATCTCCTTCGCATCCCGTTCCCGCCGGCGCCACTCCTTGGTGGCACCGCTCCTTTGGTGGTTCCGCTCTCCAGATCGGTGCGGGAACTGCCTTCCAACACCCGACTCCTGGTGGCACCGCTTCCGGGGTGGTTCCGCACTGAAAGTCGGCGCAGATGTGCTCCCCCCGCCGCGCCCTTCGCCTACAGCGCCGCCACGCGCCGCGCCGTCTCGTGCGCGATCAGGTCCTTCATCATCCGATCCAGCTCGCCGTTCATCACCTCGCGCACGCCGTACTCCCCCGGCAGCCGCTCGTCGGCCACGATCCCGTCCTTAAACCGGTACGTCCTGATCTTCTCGCTCCGTCCGCCGGTACCGATCTGGCTGTTCCGCGCCGCCGTCCGCTCCGCCGCATGGCGGGCCCGCTCGGCCTCGTACAGCTTGGCCATGAGCAGCCTCCGCGCCCGCTCGCGGTTCTGCTGCTGGCTCTTGGCCTCCATCATCTTGATGATGATGCCCGTCGGCTTGTGATGAACCTGCCACGCGGTCTCGACCTTGTTGACGTTCTGCCCGCCCGGCCCCTGCGCCCGCGTCGCGAACTCCTCGACCTCGTTGGCCCAGTCGATCTTCACGTCGACATCCTCGGGCTCGGGGAGTGTCGCCACGCTCGCCGTGCTGGTATGAATCCGTCCCTGGGCCTCGGTCGCCGGCACGCGCTTCACGCTGTGAACCCCCGCCTCGAAGTTCAGCTCCGTCCACACGCCCTCGCCCCGCACGTTCACCGTCGCGCTCCGCACGCCGCCCACGCCCGGCTCGGGCGTCAGCTCCAGCACTTCCCAGTTCCACCCGCGCCGCGCCGCGTATTTCTGATACATCTCCAGGAGGTCGCGGGCCCACAGCGCCGCCTCGTCCCCGCCGGTCCCCGCGCGGATTTCCATCATCACCGACCCGACCTTGCCGTCGTCGGCCGTCACCAAGCGCGACGTCACCTCCCCCAGCAACGCCTCCACCCGCGCCCGCGCCGCGGGCAATTCCGACGCCGCCATCGCCGCCAGCTCCGCGTCGCCGCCGTTCCTGGCCGCCTCAAACTCCTTCACCTCCGCCGCCGCCGCGTTGTATGCGCGGAAGGCCCCCACCAGCGGCTCCAGCCCCGCCTTCCTGATCGAAAGCTGCCTCACCGCCTTGTGGTCCGTCACCACCGCCGGGTCTTCCAGCTTCCCGCAGACGTCGCCATACTCACGCTCGAATTCGCCGAGCTTGGCCACGATCTTTCCCACCGCTTCTTGCGCCAGCGTCATCATGTACCCGAACGATAAGCAGCCGAAACCCGCCCCGCGCTCGTGAAACCACGCCGCCCCGATCCGGTACTATCTGTGTCCGCACTCCGGGGGGATTCACACCTTGTCAGCCATCGAAATCCGCGGCCTGACCAAAACGTTCGGCCCAAAGGTCGCCGTCAACAACCTCGACCTCACCGTCCCCGTCGGGAGCCTCTGCGGCTTCATCGGGCCCAACGGCGCCGGAAAGACCACCACCATCCGCATGATCATGTCGATCATCTTCCCGGATTCCGGCGACCTCCGCGTCCTGGGAAAAGCCTCCGCCGTCGAGAGCAAGGACCGCATCGGCTACCTCCCCGAGGAACGCGGCGTCTACCGCAAAATGAAAGTCGGCGCCTTCCTCAACTACATGGGAAAGCTCAAGGGAATCGACCCCGCGGCCACCGACACCAAGGTCCGCGCCTGGCTCGAACGCATGGGCCTCCCCAACGAATACAAAAAAAAATGCGAAGAGCTCTCCAAGGGCATGCAGCAGAAAGTCCAGTTCATCTCCGCCGTCATGCACGAACCCGACCTGCTCATCCTCGACGAGGTCTTCAGCGGCCTTGATCCCGTCAACCGCCGACTCATCCGCGAGCTCATCGACGAACAGCACAAGGCCGGCCGCACCGTCATCTTCAGCACCCACGCCATGTTCGAGGCCGAACAACTCTGCGATCAGATCTTCATGATCCACAAGGGCAACAAGGTCCTCGACGGCACGCTCCAATCCATCCTCTCCAAGTTCGACCCGCGCTCCGTGCTCGTCGAGCCCGTCGACCCCGCCGACGCCGATCGCCTCGCGTCGCTCCCGGGCGTCCGGTCCGCCCAGCCCGCCGGCAAGGCCACCACCGAAATCCGCTTCGACGATTCGATCGACCCCGCCCTGGGCATGCGCTCCGTCGTCGAGGCCATGCCCGTCCGGCGCGTCGAGGTCAAACGCGCCACCCTCGAAGACATCTTCATCGACGTCGTCCTGGGCCGCTCGGGCTCGGCCGGCGTCGACCGCGAAACCATCCGCAACGAACTCGCCGCTGCCTCCTCGGAGTAATCCATGAACCGCATGTTCACCGTCGCCTGGCGCGAGTTCGTCTCCGTCGTCTGGACCAAGGGCTTCCTCCTGGGCGTCTTCCTCCCGCCCATCATGGCCGCCATCGCCGGCTTCGCCGTCATGCTCGTCAAGAACATGGAGGG
>JAEUJA010000114.1 GCA_016793195.1 Phycisphaerae bacterium | reverse complement strand
CGCCCGCACGTCGTCCTCTTCGGCGATTGCTTCACCATGTACAACGAGAGCGGCATTGGCCTTGCCGCCAAGCGCGTGCTCGAAGCGCTCGGCTACCGCATCTCCCTCGCCGACGCCGGCTGCTGCGCCCGCGTCAAGATCTCGCTCGGCCTGCTTCCCGAGGCGATCGCCGAGGCCGACGCAACCCTCGCCAACCTGCGCCCCCACATCGAAGGCACAAGTGTCCGCGCGATCCTCTTCCTCGAACCCTCGTGCCTCTCGGCCGTACGCGACGACTGGCTCTCGCTCAAACTCCGCTCATCGATCGAACTCCGCCGCGCCCTGGCAAAGAAGGCCATGCTCGTCGAGCAGTTCATCGACGCCGCGTGGGACTCGCACCCGCATCGCCCCGCGTCACGCCCCGACGGCCCGGCCGTTCTGCTCCACGCGCACTGCCACCAGAAATCTCTCTGGGGCGCCGAGTCCAGCGCTGCCGCCCTGCGCCGAGCGGTGGGGGCGCGGTTGAAAGTCCTCGACACCGGCTGCTGCGGCATGGCCGGCTCCTTCGGCTTCACGCGCTCGCGCTACGACCTGTCGATGAAAATCGGCGAACTGTCGCTCTTCCCCGCCGTCCGCCGCGCCGAGCCGGGCTCGATCATCGTCGCGCCGGGAACCTCATGCCGCCATCAGCTCCACGACGCGACCGACGTGGCGGCAATCCATCCTGTCGAACTGCTCGATCGCCTCTGGTGCGGCGTGCGGTCGTCCGTCCATCTGTGACCTTGAAGAGCATTCGTACTTGGGCGTGTCGCAGGCATCGTCTCCGACGCGCCGCCCGGCTCAAACGGTCAGGCTCCCGATCCGCCGCTCGCGTCGGCTCTGGCGACGTCGCACACCCCAACCTCTCGCCGCTCCAGCGTCACCGGGTCGTACTCATACAGCACGCCCGGCGTCTCATCCTTGCATCGCTTGTGCGTGCCGTCGCAGATCGGGAACTTCTGAGAGACGCCGCACGCGCACAGCGAGATCGGCTTCAGGTTGCCATGCTCGTCGCGCGGGAACTGCGACGGATCGAGCTTGACCGAGGCCGCGGCATGAAACACCACCCGTCGTGCCATTCACTCGCTCCTCGCTGCCTCGCTCGATCAGTAGCCCGACCGTCAGGGAGGGCTTCACTTCGCCTTTCCCCTGTTTCGCTGTCTCGCGCATCCTTCACGCCGGGCTCGGCACCGAGCGCAGCACCGATCGCACCAAATCCACCACCGGCGTGCCCGTTCGCCCCGACCCGCCCCGCGCCACGATCCGGTGCACGCACACCGCCTCCACGTTGGCGATCACGTCGTCGGGCACCACGTAATCGCGGTCGGAATACAACGCCGTCGCCCGCGCCGCCTGCGCCAGCGCCAACGCCCCCCGCGGCGAGAGCCCAAGGTGAATCGCCTCGTGCTTCCGCGTCGCGCCCGCGAACGCCACGATGTACTCCAGCAGCGACGCCTCAACCCGCACCCGGTCCACAAGGTCCTGCAGCTCGATCACCTGCGCCCGCGTGATGACCGGCTTCAGGTCGTGGAGCGTCCCGTTCGCCGGGCGAACATCCAACACCCGCAGCTCGTCCGCCGGCGAGGGATACCCGACGTTGATCCGCATCAGGAACCGGTCCAGCTGATTCTCCGGGAGCGGGTACGTCCCCTCGAACTCGTACGGGTTCTGCGTCGCCACGACCATGAACGGCCGCTCCAGCTCGATCGACCGCCCGTCGACCGACACCGTCGCCTCGTTCATCGCCTCCAGCAGCGCCGACTGCGTCCGCGGCGGCGTCCGATTGATCTCGTCGGCCAGCACGATGTTGGCAAAGATCGGCCCGGATTTGAACGTGAACTGCCCCGTCGTCCGGTCGAACACGCTCACGCCGATCACGTCCGAGGGGAGCATGTCCGGCGTCAGTTGGATCCGGGAGAACGAGCACTCCATGCTCCGCGCCAGCGCCGTCGCCAACACCGTCTTGCCCACCCCAGGAACGTCCTCGATCAGCACATGCCCTCGCGCCAGCACGCAGCAGATCAGGCGATCCACCGCCTCGCGGCTCCCCAGAAACACCCGCCGAACGTTATCGCCCAGGGCGCGAATTCGGGCCGTCGATTCCGTCATTCGGGCGTGCGTCATCCGGCGTCCTCGGGTAGTCTGGTCGTGCCTCGCGGGGAGTATACGGCCGCCCTGCAACGCGGAAGGACGACCGAACCGTTGAACACCGACGGGTTCGAGCATCCCGATTCAGTGCCCGATCCATCCGCGCGCCCGGAACTGTTGGCCCGCGAATTGACCGGCGATCTCCGCTGCGCCAAGTGCGCGTACAACCTCAAGGGCCTGTCGGTCCGCTCCGTGTGCCCGGAGTGCGGCCTGGCGATCAGCGCCACCCTCCTGGCCAAGGTCGATCCCCACGCCGCCGAACTGCGACCGATCGCCTGGCGCGTGCCGGTCGCGCT
>JAEUJA010000098.1 GCA_016793195.1 Phycisphaerae bacterium | reverse complement strand
CCGATGTCGCCCGACAGCGAGCGTGCCACACTGAAGCTGCGGGCGGGCGTCAACCACTTGTTGTTCAAGGTCTCGCAGGGCGCGGGCGAGTGGACGCTGGCGTTCTCGCAGGGCTTCGAGATGAGGCCGCAGGCCGAGGCGGCGCTGTGGTTCGCGCTGGACCGCGATTTCCCGAGCGCCGAGCAGAACTACTACAGGCTGGTGACGGTGCCGGCGGTGACGCGGGGCGTGGACGGGCGCGACCTCCCGATCGTCGCCGAGGTGGGGGGGATCGACCTGTACCCGCCGGCGCGACAGGGGGGCAAGCAGCGCGTCATCTTGACGACGCGGCGCGGCGAGGCGTGGCTGGTCGACAATGTGTTCGCGAATCCGCCGCTTGATCCGAAGTGGACTCTGTTCGCCAGCGGCCTGCAGGAGCCGCTGGGCGCCGCGGTGCGCCCGGCCCAAGGTCGCGAGGGCGTGGATGTGTTCTGCGCGCAGCGCGGCGAGCTGACGCGGCTTTCGGACACGAACAACGACGGCGTGGCGGACGTCTTCGACACCTACTGCGCCGCGTGGCAGATCAGCGGGAACTATCACGAATACGCTTTCGGGCCCAAGTTCGATACCGCGGGCAACGCGTGGGTGACGCTGAATCTCGCGCACACGGGCGACGACGGCACGGTGATGGGCGCGCCGGTCCCCACGCGCGGCTGGGCGGTGCGCATCGCGCCCGACGGCACGATGACCAAGGCCGCCGACGGCCTGCGCTCGCCCGACGGGCTGGGCCTCAATTCCGACGGCGAGATGTTCTATACCGACAACCAGGGCGACTATGTCGGCACCTGCAAGCTCAGCCACCTGAAGATGGACAGCTTTCACGGGCACCAGGCGACGCTCAAGCACCGCGAGGGCTATGGGCCCGACTGGCGCAAGCTGGGCAAGCCCGTCCCCGAGATCACGATGCCCGCGGTGTGGTTCCCTTACGCGAAGATGGGCCAGAGCGCCAGCGACGTGGTGCTCGACACGACGCAAGGAAAGTTCGGCCCGTTCGCCGGGCAGCTCTTTGTCGGCGATCAGACCAACGCGACCGTGATGCGCGTCGACCTGCAGAAGGTCAAGAATGGCAAGGGCGAGGAGATCTACCAGGGCGCGTGCTTCCCGTTCCGCGAGGGGCTGGCCAGCGGCGTGCATCGCATGGCGTTCGCGGCGGACGGCTCGATGTTCGTGGGCATGACCGATCGTGGCTGGGGCTCGGTTGGGCCGAAGCGCTACGGCCTGCAGCGCCTGGCGTGGTCGGGCGTCACGCCCTTCGAGGTGCTGCGCATGACGCCGACGCCCGACGGCTTCATGTTCGAGTTCACGCGGGACCTTCCGGACGATTGCACGAGCGCCGAGCGAATGAAGGAATACAAGGCGACCAGCTACACCTACGAGTATCACCCCGACTATGGCTCGGCGGAGATGGACAAGAAGGAGCACGCGATCACGGGCGTGCAGCGGATGGGGGCTCGGCAATTGATCGTCATGGTCGGCCCGCTGCGCACGGGCCCGATGGGGTATGTGTACGAGTTCACGCTGCCGGGGCTCACGAGCAAGCCGGACGAGAAGGGGCAGGCCCATCCGCTGTTGCACGGCAGGGCGTATTACACGCTGCATGTCGTGCCGTAGGAGAGCGAGGCGGAGGGGCGCGGCGACGGAAGGCGCGAGGAAAGGGAGCACGGGGATGAAGCGTCGGATGGCGATGGTGTGGGGCGCGGGCGTGCTCGGGTGCGTGCTGACCGGTTCGCTTTCACGGGCGCAGCCCGGGCAACCAGGGTCGGACGCGCCGGATGCGCCGATGGTCGGGCGGGTGGCGTACAAGAAGCTGGAGACGCGGGCGGCGACGGAGCGGGCGATCATCGACGCGCTCTTCCCGGCCAAGGTTGAGTGGGGCGAGTGGCACGCGCTGTGGGCGTTCCCCTTCAAGAAGTTCGGCGATTTGCACCTGGACGCGGGGCCGGAGGCGGACATTCTCGCGGCGATGAGCGCGGGGAAGTCGCCCGACTTTTCCAGGACGTACCCCGGCAAGGGCGGCGGCCCCCGCGCGTGGCGGGCGCTGGGCGACATGCGGAATCGCATCATCAGCTTCAGCGGGCTGGAGGGGCGGGGGATCGACTGGGCGGCCGGCTATGCGTACACGACCATCACGAGCGCGGAGGCGACGACGCTGAACCTCAGCATGGGCTCGGACGACGGGATGCGGATGTGGCTGAACGGGCGGCTGGTGCTGGACGTCGACGCGCCGCGCAGCCTGAACCCCGACGAGGACCACGTCCGGCTCGATCTGCGGGCCGGCGTCAATCACCTCTTCTTCAAGGTCTCGCAGGGTCAGGGCGGCTTTGAGATGCAGGTCAACGCGCGCCCGGAGCTCGACGCCTTTACGATGGCGCAGCTCCAGTACCACCTCGACGTGGATTTCCCGCAGACCGACGAGGCGGAGTATGTCCGCAACACGATCGTGGCGGTGCCGGGGGAGATCGAGCTGGAGGTTGGCGGGCTGGCGATCATGCCCGACGGACGCCCGATCGTGTCGACGCGGCGCGGCGACATCTGGATCGTCGACGGCGCGTACGACTCGCCGGCGTTTCAGGCGAAGTACACGCGGTTTGCGTCGGGGCTCCACGAGCCGCTGGGTCTGTCGGTGCGGGTGGAGAAGGGCGTGACGGCGGTGTACTGCGTGCAGCGGGGCGAGCTGACGCGCATGCCGGACGCGAACAACGACGGCGCGGCGGATTCGTACGAGACGTTCTCCGACGCCTGGGGCGTGAGCGGCAACTACCACGAGTTTGCGTTCGGGCCCAAGTTTGATCGCGATGGCAACGCGTGGGTGACGCTGAACGTGGGGTTCTGCGCGGCGCTGGGCAAGTCGATCGTGCCGTATCGCGGCTGGGCGATCCGCGTCGCGCCCGACGGGACGTCGACGGCGTGGTGCGACGGGCTGCGCTCGCCCAACGGGATCGGCGAGTTCTCCGACGGCGCGATGTTCTATCTCGACAACCAGGGCGACTATGTCGGCACCAACCGCATGTCGCAGATGGTGAAGGGCGCGTTCATGGGGCACCCCGCGGGCCTGCGCTGGCGCGAGGGGTGGAGCGAGGGGCAGACCCCGCCGCCGGTGCAGCCGGCGACGATCTGGTTTCCGTACCGCAAGATGGGCCAATCGGTGGCGGACTTTCTGCTGCTCTCGCCCGAGACGCCCGCGGCCGCGCCGTTCGGCGTTTTCGCCGGGCAGGTTTTCGTCGGCGATCAGACCGACTGCCTCGTCATGCGCTGCTTCCTGGAGAAGGTCAGGGGCAAGGACGGCGTGGAGCTGTACCAGGGCGCGTGCTTCCCGTTCCGGCGCGCGCTGCAGTGCGGCGTGAACCGGCTCGTGTGGGGCAAGGACGGCTCGATGTTCGTCGGGCAGACCGATCGCGGCTGGGGATCGATCGGTCGCGCTCGCTTCGGGCTGGAGCGCCTGGACTGGACCGGGAAAGTTCCGTTCGAGATTAGGGAGATGCGGGCGCGCCCCGACGGGTTCGAGCTCACGTTTACCGGCGACGTTGACCCGGTCTCGGCGGCGAGCGCCGCGTCGTACACGATGACAAGCTACACCTACGAATACCACCAGACCTACGGCTCGGACGAGATGGAGACGCGCACGCTCGCGGTCCGCGGGGCCAAGGTCGTCGATCCGCGCACGGTGCATCT
>JAEUJA010000094.1 GCA_016793195.1 Phycisphaerae bacterium | reverse complement strand
GCGTCGGGCGGGTACTACTGCGCCGTCGCGGGCGACAAGATCTATGTGAACCCGTCGAGCATCGTCGGCTCGATCGGCGTGGTGGGCGGCAAGATCGCGATGCAGGGCCTGTACGACACGCTGAAGGTCAACGTGGTGACGCGCTCGCGCGGGCCCCGGGCCGCCATGTTCCGCTCCACCGCGCCCTGGAGCCCCGATGAGCTGGCGGTGGTTCGCGGGAAGATGAAGGAGACGTATGACCTGTTCACGTCGCGGGTGACGGCGGGGCGGAAGGGCATCGACCTTGGAAAGACCGCGGAGGGGCGCTTGTTCACCGGCTCGGTCGCGGTGGGCCTGAAGATGGCGGACAAGGTCGGCGGTCTCAGCGACGCGATCGCGGACATGGCCGACTCGCTGTCGATGTCCGACTATGAGGTGATGGACGTGCCGGGGCCCAAGCCGCTGGACGAGGTGATCCGCGATGCGATGAAGGGATTTGCGTCGTCGCCGGTGCGTGGCGCGGCGCTGGAGCCGCTGGCGGGGGTGATCCGTGAGGCGGTGGGCCCGCACGCGTGGCCGTCGCTGCGTGACGGGGTGAACGCGATGATGCTGCTGCGTGAGCGTGGGGTGGTGCTGGTGACGCCGAGCGTGATCGTGACGAAATGAGTGAGGGAGTCACGAAGTCACGAAGTCACCGAATGGGACAACGGCGCGCGGCGGACGCGTGAGGGAACGATGGCCTGCGTTGTCGGCGCGGGTGTCCGGGGAGCACGGACATTTTGACGTGTCCGTGGCACGAGCCACCCCCTCGCTGGCGCTCGGGGCTCGCCGAGTCCGACGTATTCACTTGTCAAAGACGCCGTGGACGAGCGGCGGATGATGGGCCGCCGCTCGCTCGCGGTGAGGGCGCGGGGTACACGCACGCGCTCTCCGTAAGAGGGGGCGGACGGACACATTGGTGCGCACGGATGCGGTGATGCGCGCGCGAAATCGCCAAAGTACAAATCGCCAAAGCGCCAAATAAGACAAGGCCGTGGAGGGGGTTGCGCGCGAGGGGAGGGAGCGCGAAGATTTTTTTCGGGAATCTGGGAAGAGGGGAAAAGGACGGACACTTTGGTGCGCACGGATGCGGTGATGAGCGGGCACTAACCAGAAGAGAAGGCACTCGGGACCAGGCACTCGGCATTCGGAGAAGACAGAAGACAGAAGACGAGGGCGGGGAACGGGCGCGCCTGGCGGGGGACTGACCCTGCGAGATCAAGGCAAGCCTTCCTGGGGAAGGTCGCGCTCGAACTCTTCGGCCTCGATCGGGGCATTGATCACCACCGGGCGGTACAGCGTGGTCATGTCGACGGTGAATGGTGGACGGTCGATGGGCGGGAAGCGATTGAGCGGCTTCCGGGGGCGGCGCGGATTGTCGCGGTTGAGCATTTCATCTTCCCATCGGTCCATCTCGGCCATCCTTGCGCGCGTGATGACGAATGTCTGTTCCACGCGACGGAGTAGTCGGGTCTCGCGCCCGATCCAGAGCCGGCGTTGGCTATCGAGCGGCTCCCTTCGCTCGACGATGTCGCAAAGTTCGGCGTTGATCTCTTCCTGCCCGACGACACTGCTCGGATACGAGGAGGATCGGTCAACCGCGCGGATGGGCTTGGGCATCAGCATGGTGGGGACCATGTTCGACACGCCTGCGAGGGCGAGATGCACCGAGGCGCAAGGCTTTTTCTCGTGCCAGTTTGAGTACTCGGCAACCGAGGGGCCGAACGCGAGGATCGCGTCGTGTCTCCAACTTGGTTCGGTCGTTCGCCTTCGCTCGCGGAAGTCGTAGCGAAAACGATCCGGGCGGATGAAGAGCGTGAAGAAAAGCTGGACCTTTGTGAAGCTGTTCGGCTTGCCAGGATCGAAAACGGTGACGACCTCGCCTTGGTCGCGGTACGTCGAATGCGCCGCGTAGGCGTCCTTCATCTGGCGGAGAATGTCGTCGGCGGACGGTGACTGCATGGGGCGATCACTCGTCAAAGAGCACGGACCTCTCGACTGTTCGTGGCACGGGAAGCACCGCTCTGGAGAGCGGTGCCACCAGGAGCGGTGCCGCCAAAGACACGCTCAGATCTGCATGATCTCTTTGGTCTTTTCGTCGACGCGCTTGTCGACGTCTTCCTCGAACTTCTTGAGGAGGGACTGGATTTCTTCCTTGAGGGTTTCGATGTCGTCTTCGGGGACGTGGACGCCGGGCTGGTTGCTGAGGGCCTCGGCGTGCTTGTTGGCGTCGCGCCGGCCGTTGCGGAGGATGATCTTGGTTTCCTCGCCGAGTTTCTTGACGCGGGCGGAGAGTTGCTGGCGGCGTTCGGCGGAGAGGGCGGGGATGACGAGGCGGATTTGCTTGGGCTCGACGATGGGGTTGAGGCCCAGGCCGGAGGCATCGATGGCGTGGCGGATGGCGCTGATGGAGCCCTGGTCGAAGGGGCGGATGAGGATCTGGGCGGGCTCGGGGATGCTGATGGCGGCCAAGGCCTTGAGCTCGGTCATGGAGCCGTAGTAGTCGACTTTCAGAAAATCGACGAGGGCGGTGGTGGCGCGGCCGGTGCGGATGCCGCGGAACTCGTGCTTGAGATACTCGACGGCCTTCTCCATGGCTTCTTCGGTTTCGAGGAGGATGGTGTCGGGGTCGCTCATGGTGTGTTCCTTGTCCGAGGGCGGAAAGCCGACCAGGGGATCATCATATGGCGGCGGGTGCGGAGGGGGATGAGCGCGGGGCGCGATGGGCGAGGCCGAGGCGCGCGGACCGTTGGACATCTTTGTGACACGGGAAGACCCGCCTCGGAGAGGCGGGCCACCGGGAATCAGTCGGCGGTGACGAGGGTGCCGACGCTCTTGCCCTCGACGACGCGGCGGATGTTCCCCTTGACGTTGAAGTCGAAGACCAGGAGCGGGAGCTTGTGCTCCTGGCACATGGCCAGGGCGGTCATGTCCATGATGCGGAGGTTCTTGGCGATGGCCTCGGAGAAGGTGAGGCGTTCGTAGCGTTTTGCGGCGGGGTCTTTCTTGGGATCGGCGGTGTACACGCCGTCGACCTTGGTGGCCTTGAGGATGACCTGGCATTCGAGCTCGATGGCGCGGAGGGAGGCGCAGGTGTCGGTGGTGAAGAAGGGGTTTCCGGTGCCGGCGGCGAGGATGACGACGCGGCCCTTTTCGAGGTGTCGGATGGCGCGGTTGCGGATGAAGGGCTCGGCGACGGCCTTGATGTCGATGGCGGACATGACGCGGCACTCGACGCCCATGGTGACGAGTTTTTCGCGGAGGGCCATGGCGTTGATGACGGTGCCGAGCATGCCCATGTAGTCGGCGGTGGACTGTGGGATGTGTCCGGCGGCGGCGAGGGAGGCGCCGCGGATGATGTTGCCGCCGCCCACGACGACGGCGACCTGGGCCCCGACGCTCCCGGCGTCCTTGACCTCGGCGGCGATGGCCTGGACCTCGTCGGCGTCGATGCCGAAGCCGCCGGGCTTGCAGAAGGACTCGCCGCTGAGCTTGAGGAGGACGCGGCGGAATTGGCCCGGGGCGTGCTGGGGGGTGGTGGCGGCCGGGCGGGTGGTGGGGGCTGGCATCGGGGCTCCTGGGCTTGGCGATTGAACGCCCCGGCGGGTGGATCGTCAACCTTGGGGCGCGGGATTGGGAACCGGGGTGAAGGGCGGCGGTAGTACAGTGGAAGGAAGAACCGGG